>DASUJK010000237.1:0-7053 GCA_036279295.1 Pseudonocardiaceae bacterium
GGGGTGGAAAAGCTAGTCGCGCGTAAGTACGGTCCGGGCGGGCCGTTTCACCCGGATACGCCGGGCCCGTGGTCGGATACTCAAGCGGTGCGTGGTTCGGCGCTGCCGCCCGACGGCATCCAGGAACTGGTGACGCTGGAGGCGTCCTACATCTACGACACCTTCGGCAAACTGCCCGGCACCGTGCCGACCGTGCACGTCTTGATGTATCTGCAGGCGCAGCACCTCGACACCGACTTCTACGACACGCTTTTCACTCCGGGCGCCTACCTGCCGACCCACGCCGAGCACCAGGCCCGTTGGCACGGTGGGTAGTTGGTCGTCGACTCGCTTACGATACGGGCATGATGGCCTTCTCAGACCTCACGCAGGAGGATCAGGAGGCGATCGGCGCGACGCTTCTGACGCTCCTGAAGGGATTCGATGATCGCGACGCCGAGGTGCTGCGGACGGTGTACTCCGGTGACGCCGACTGGGTCAACGCCTTCGGCACGGTCAAACGCGGGTGCGATGAAATCGTCGAGTACCTTCGCGGACTGTTCCGCGACGAGAACTTCAATCGGGGTGAACTCGCGGGACCACCGGAAACTAATTTCAAGGTGTTGACGTCTGAGGTCGTCCTGATCTCCGCGCACCTGAGGGTTAAAGGACAGGGCTTGGTAGGCGGCGGCACACTTGACCGGGACAATTTCTCGTTGCGCGCTCTCCAGCGTCAAAGCGATGGATCCTGGCTCATCGTGTCAGAGATGTTTCAGGACGCCAACACCGAAACCACCTACTCATCCTGAAAGGTGTCGATATGGCAGGCCGCGTACCGCAGCTCCCGCTCGCGTTGACGACGCCGAGCCTCAATCGGGGCGTTGGCTTCACCCACGACGAGCGGCAACGGCTGGGACTGACCGGCCGGCTCCCGTCCGGGGTGCTCACCCTGGAGCAGCAGGCTGAACGCGTTTGGCATCAATTGCTCGGCTTATCAACCGATTTAGCTCGAAACCTGCTTCTTGATCAGCTGCACTACCGCAACGAGGTCTTGTACTTCAAGGTGCTGTCCGAGCATCTGAAGGAGCTGATGCCGGTGGTCTACACACCCACGGTCGGCGAAGCGATCCAGCAGTTCTCCGACGAGTACCGCGGGCAGCGCGGAACCTATCTGTCCATCGACCGTCGCGACGAGATAACCAGATCATTCGAGACGCTCGGGCTGGGCGCCGACGATGTCGATCTGATCGTCTGCACCGACGCCGAGGCGATTCTGGGGATCGGCGACTGGGGCGTGGGCGGCATCCAAATCACGGTCGGCAAGCTGGCGCTCTACACCGCGGGTGGCGGTATCGATCCCAGGCGCACCATCCCGGTGTCGTTGGATGTCGGCACCGACAACGATCAGCTGCTCAACGACCCGTTCTACGTGGGCAACCGCCATGCCCGCCGCGGCGGCGCCGAATACGCCGAGTTCATCCAGCAATACGTCGAGACTGCCCATCGGCTGTTCCCGCATGCGATGTTGCATTTCGAGGACTTCGGGCCGGAAAATGCCCGCTCGATCCTGGACAAGTACTCACCGGACTATTGCGTCTTCAACGACGACGTGCAGGGCACCGGCGCGGTGGTGATGGCCGCGCTGTACGCCGGGTTGCGGGTCAGCGGTGTCCCACTGCGTGATCAGCAGGTGGTGGTCTTCGGTGCCGGTACCGCCGGCATGGGAATCGCCGATCAGATCCGGGACGCGATGGTGGCTGACGGGGTCACCGTCGCGCAGGCCGCGGCCCAGATCTGGCCGATCGACAGGCAGGGGCTGCTCTTCGACGACATGGACGACCTGCGGGACTTCCAGATCCCATACGCGAAGAACCGTCGTGAGCTGGGTTTCGGTGCCGATCAGCGGGTGGGCCTGCTTGAGACCGTCAAGATGGCCGCACCAACCGTGCTCCTTGGTTGCTCAACTGTGCCTGGAGCGTTCACCTGCGAGGTCGTGGAGGCGATGACGGCGGCGACCGAACGGCCGCTGATCTTTCCGATGTCCAACCCGACCTCGCGCATGGAGGCGATGCCCGCCGATGTGCTGGCCTGGTCTGACGGCAAGGCGCTGGTGGCGACCGGTTCCCCGGCCGCGGCGGTGGAATACAACGGCACCTACTATGCGGTTGGCCAGGCCAATAACGCGCTGGTGTTCCCTGGAATCGGACTGGGCGTGATCGTGGCCGGGGCTCGGCGGGTCACCAAGCGGATGCTTGATGATGCCGCTAAAGCCCTTGCACAGCAAGTGGATTTGACTTCACTCGGCACCGCGCTGCTGCCGGACATCGCGAACCTGCGTGCTATCTCGGTGCTGGTCGCCGAGGCGGTTTACCACGCCGCCGTCGCAGACCGCGTGGCCACCAAGACCGCCGACAACATCGCACAAACCATCCTCGACACCATGTGGCTGCCCGAATACCGCTGAAGGCCCCCCTGCGACAAACCGCTATAGCCAGGTGTCGTCGGTGGTGGCGGTGAGGAAAGCCTCAAGGTCGTCGCGCCACTGCGCCGGCGTCGTCTTGTCCGGCTCGATGCCGGTGTAGTCACCGCGGTAGAACAGCAGCGGCCGCGGCTTGATCTTCGGTACCTCCGACAGCGACTGCACCGCCCCGAACACCACGAAGTGGTCACCGCCGTCGTGCACGGTAGCGACCGTGCAGTCGATGTGCGCGAGTGATCCGGCGATGACCGGCGACCCGAAAGGTGATGTTTTCCAGTCGATGCCGGCGAACTTCTCGGGTTCCTTGGATCCGAACCGCGCGCAGATGTCCTTCTGCTTTTCGGTGAGCACGTTCACGCAGAACCGCCCGCTGGCTTCGATGGCCTGCCAGGACCGCGACACCTTGGTCGGGCAGAACAACACCAGCGGGGGCTCCAGCGACAGCGCCGCGAACGACTGACAGGCGAACCCCACCGGGACCCCGTCGTGCATGGTGGTGATGATCGTGATCCCGGTGCAGAACTGGCCCAGCACGCTGCGGAACGCGCGCGCGTCGATCGCCGCCTCAGTCACTGGTTCTGGAAACCGACCGTAAAGTCGTGACCCCACAGGCTGACCGCGGTGCTTTCCCGGGCGATCCATTCTTGGTCGTCGACTTGCAGTCCCTCACAGCCGAATTCCACCTGGAACCCGCTGGGCGCCTTCACGTAGAAGGACAGCATCTTGTCGTTGACATGCCGGCCCAGGGTGGCCGCCATCGGCACCTTTCGCCGGTACACCCGGTCCAGGCACAGTCCAACGTCGTCGCTGTTCTCCACCTCGACCATCACGTGCACGATGCCAGTCGGGGTGGGCATCGGCAGGAAGGCCAGACTGTGATGCCGCGGGTTGCAGCCGAAGAACCGCAGCCAGGCCGGCGGCCCGTCGGCGGGGCGCCCGACCATCTGCGGGGGCAGCTTCATCGAGTCACGCAGCTTGAAACCGAGTACGTCGCGGTAGAAGTGCAGCGCCTCGGCGTCGTCCTTGGTCGACAGCACCACATGCCCGAGACCCTGTTCCCCGGTGACGAACCGGTGCCCGTACGGGCTGACCACCCGGCGATGCTGCAGCGCAACACCGTGGAACACCTCCAGCCCGTTGCCGGACGGGTCGGAGAACCGGATCATCTCATCTACGCGGCGGTCGGCCAGTTCGGCGGCGGTGGCCTCCTTGTACGGTGTGCCCTCGGCATCGAGACGCTGTCGAATGTCCTGCAGGTCTTCCGCGTTCGCGCATTCCCAACCGGCGTCCAGCAGCCGGTCGTGCTCGCCCGGCACGATCACCAGCCGGGCCGGGAAGTCATCCATCCGCAGATACAGCGCACCCTCGGCGCCGCCCTGGCCCTCCACCATGCCGAGGACCTTCAGCCCGAACTCCCGCCAGGCCGCCATGTCGGTGGCCTCGATACGCAGATACCCCAGCGACCGGATACTCATCACGCACCTCCAGAGGAAATCGATGGTCAATTCGTTGAATTCACTGGCATCAGACCATGGTGTCGCCGGGCGGCAATCCGAATTCGTGGTTACCGAAGATCACGTATGCCCGCTCCGGGTCGTTGGCCGCGTGCACCCGGCCGGCGTGCGCGTCGCGCCAGAACCGCTGAACCGGCGCGTCATCGGCCAGTGCGGTGGCACCGGAGGCCTCGAACAACCGGTCAATGGACGCGATGGCCCGCCCGGTGGCGCGCACCTGGTCGCGGCGTGCCCGGGCGCGCAGGTCGAACGGGACCTCCTTGCCCGCCGCCAGCAGTGCGTATTCGTCGCCGACGTTGCCGATCAGCTGCCGCCACGCCGCGTCGATGTCGCTGGCCGCCTCGGCGATGCGGACCTTGACGAACGGGTCGTCTTTGGCCTTCTCACCGGCGAACGCCGCGCGCACCCGCTTGCCTTGATGCTCCACATGCGCGTCGTAGGCGCCGTAGGCCATGCCCACGATGGGAGCTGAGATGGTGGTGGGATGCATCGTGCCCCACGGCATCTTGTACACCGGCGCGCTGTTGGTTTGGTAGCCGCCCGCGGTGTGGTCGTTCATCGCCTTGTAGGACAAAAACCGGTGCCGCGGCACGAAGACATCCTTGACGACGACGGTGTTGCTGCCTGTCCCGCGCAAACCGACGACGTGCCACACGTCGTCGATGCGGTACTCGGAGTGCGGGATCAGGAAACTGCCGAAGTCGACCGGGCGGCCGTCCTTGATGACCGGGCCGCCCAGGAAGGCCCAGGTGGCGTGGTCACAGCCCGATGACCAGTTCCACGATCCACTGACCAGGTAACCACCGTCGACGACGGTGCCCGCACCCATCGGGGCGTACGAGGACGACACCCGCACGTTCGGGTCCTCGCCCCAGACCTCCTGTTGGGCCTGCTGGTCGAACAGGGCCAGGTGCCAGTTGTGCACCCCGACGATCGAGGCGACCCAGCCGGTGGATCCGCACGCACTGGCCAGCCGGCGCACTGCCTCGAAGAACAGCGCCGGGTCGCACTGCAAACCGCCCCACTGCTCGGGCTGCAGCAGCGTGAAGAAGCCGATGTCTTCGAGCGCCTTGACGTTTTCATCGGGCAGGCGGCGAAGATCCTCGGTAGCCTGGGCACGCTCGGCGAGCTGCGGCAGGAGATCATCGATGGCGGCTATCACCGACTGCGCGTCACGCTGTTGGATGGACGTCACAACATTGCCTCCCGGGAGTGCGGATAAGTTCAGCGGCCAGTTCAACGGCCATGCCTAGACTGAGACTAGAACACGTTCCGATTTGTGTCGAGCAGGGTGTTCCTGCTGCTGGTAGCGATATCTTGCCATCTTTTTGTAACATGTTCTAGTTATGACCGATGACGAGGAGCGGGCTGTGACGGACACGGTTCCGGACGAACCACTCGGCAGCCACGTCCTCGAACTGCAGATCGCCGACGTCGTCTCCGAAACAGACGACGCCCGGTCGCTGGTGTTCCGGGTGCCCGACGGCCCGGACGATCCGGAGATCCCGGCCCAGCGGCTGCGGTACGCGCCGGGCCAGTTCTTGACGTTGCGGGTTCCCAGCGACCGCACCGGGTCGGTGGCCCGCTGCTATTCGCTGTGCAGTTCGCCGTTCACCGACGACGCGCTGACCGTCACCGTCAAGCGGGACAAAGACGGGTACGCGTCGAACTGGCTGTGCGACCACGCTCACCCCGGCATGCGGATTCACGTGCTGGCTCCGTCGGGCAACTTCGTCCCCAAGACACTCGACGACGACTTCCTGCTGATCGCCGCCGGCAGCGGGATCACCCCGATCATGTCGATCTGCAAGTCGGCGCTCGCCGAGGGCAGCGGGCAGGTGGTGCTGCTCTACGCCAACCGCGACGACCGCTCGGTGATCTTCGGCGACGCACTGCGCGAACTGGGTGCCAAGTACCCCGACCGGCTGACCGTCGTGCACTGGCTGGAGTCGCTGCAGGGCCTGCCGAGCGCCACCGCGCTGACGCAACTTGCCGCCCCCTACACCGACCGGCAGACGTTCATCTGCGGCCCCGGGGCATTCATGCAAGCTGCGTCCGAGGCCCTCGAGTCACTGAAAGTGCCTGTGCGCCAAGTCCATCTCGAGGTGTTCAAGTCACTGGACAGCGATCCATTCGCTGCGGTCAAGATCGAGGACCACCCCGACAGCGACCAGCCACCGGCTACCGTGACGGTCCAGTTGGACGGTGAGACCCACAACCTGCCGTGGCCCCGGCACATCAAACTCCTCGACCTGTTGCTGGACAAAGGTCTCGACGTTCCGTTCTCCTGCCGGGAAGGCCACTGCGGTGCCTGCGCCTGCACGCTGAGCACCGGCAAGGTCAGCATGGAGGTCAACGACGTGCTGGAGCAGCAGGACCTCGACGAAGGGCTGATCCTGGCTTGCCAGTCCCACCCGGAGACCGATTCGGTGGAAGTGACCTACGACGATTAAGAGTTGACCCGTAATGGGTCATGCGGCGCCAGACCCGGTGGGCAACCCGGATAGCTTGCGCAGGCAGTGACGTTAGGCAGGGTGACGCGCCAAGCGTTCGGTGCCGAGTTCGTCGGTGCCGATGGATTCCTGGACACTCCCACCTGTGGGCTGCCGCCGCAGTTTGTCGCCGACGCACTGCGCGACTGTGTGCGGTCGTGGGAGCGGGGCGAATTGCAGGTGAGTGCATTCGACGAGCCGATGCACACCAGTCGGGCGGGACAGCGTATAGCTGGTATGCCATATATACGGTAAGGTGGCATTGTGAAAAAGACGACGATCTATCTCGACGACGCCACGGAAAGCCGGCTCATCGAGATGTCAAGGCGACGCAAACGTCCGCGCGCTGCACTGATCCGCGACGCCGTGGAGCGCATGATCGTCGACGACGACCGGCCACCGCGCCGGCCGCACCCCCTCGGCGCCAGTGGACACTCCGATACCTCTGAGCGGGTAGACGAGATCCTCGCGCAGGGGTTCGGTGAGTGATCGTCTTAGACACCGGTGGCCTATACGCGCTGCTCGACTCCTCCGATAGCTACCACCAAGCCGCACACAAGGCGCTTGACGGATACGACGGCCCGCTCTT
>DASUJK010000238.1:0-13203 GCA_036279295.1 Pseudonocardiaceae bacterium
GGTGCCGACGGCCGCTACTCCAAGGTGCGCCAACTGGCCGGCATCGACGCCGGTCGGTCGGACGTGTTCCACCAGGACGTGATGTGGTTCAAACTGCCGGCGCACGGTGACGTGCCGCGCTCGGTCCGGGTGTTCCGGGAGCGTGGCAACAGCCCGGTGATGGCGTACGCGACCGTGCTGGACAGCATCCAGTTCGGTTGGACCCTCCCACACGGCGGGTACCGCGACATCGCCTCGGCTGGGATCGGCCAGATCAAGGCCCGGCTCAAGGCGGCGATCCCGCCCTACGCCGAGCTGATCGAGCAGGAGATCACCAGCATGCGTGATCTCACGCTGCTGGACGTGTTCTCCGCGTGCGCGCCCGAATGGGTGCGCGACGGCCTGGTGCTGATCGGGGACAGTGCCCACACGCACAGTCCGATCGGCGCGCAGGGCATCAACGTGGCCATCCAGGATGCAGTCGCGCTGCACCCGGTACTCGTCGGTGCGTTGCGCGCCAACGACACCAGCGCGACGGCGTTGCGCCGGTTCGAGGTCGCCCGGCGGCCGGACATCGACCGAATCCGCAAGATCCAGGTCATGCAGAGCAAGGCCATGCTCTCGTCCGGGCGGGTGGTCACCGCCGTCCGGCCGGTCGCGGCGAAGGTCATCGTGCGCAGCCCGGTGTTCCGGGCCGTGCAGAACACCCTCGCCTTCGGCAACAAGGCCATCACCATAGCCACCGAGCTGTTCACAGCTGCGCACGGAAGCGAGCGGCGATAATGCGAATGATCGACCTGTCGTCCCCTGTGGACGCGTCATTCTGGGAGCCGGACCCGGTCGAGCACCGGCCGATGACCCCGGCCGAGGGCGCCAAACACATGAGTCTGGCGATGCGTGAGCACTTCGGCATCGACTTCGACGTGAACGTGCTGCCCGACGCCGAGTTCCTGAACAACGACACGTTCACCCTGACCACCCACACCGGTACCCATGTCGACGCGCCGTCGCACTACGGGTCGAAGGCTGCCTACGGCGACGGCACCCCGAGGACGATCGACCAGCTGCCGCTGGAGTGGTTCGACGGCCCGGGTTTCGTCCTGGACGCCACCGGTGCCGCCACTGGCGTGCTGGGTGCCGATTTCGTCGCGGCGGAACTGGACCGGATCGGCTACCGGCCCGACCCGGGTGACATCGCGCTGCTGTGGACCGGAGCGGACAAGCGGCTGGGGACGCCCGCCTACTTCTCCGACTTCGTCGGCATGGACGCCTCGGCCGTGGGCTACCTGCTCGATCTCGGCGTCCGGGTGATCGGCACGGACGCGTTCAGCCTGGACGCGCCGTTCCCGTACATCCTCAAGCGGTTCCAGGAGACCGGTGACCGGTCCGTCCTGTGGCCCGCGCATTTCCTCGGCCGGGAGCGGGAATACTGCCAGATCGAACGGCTGGGCAACCTGGAACAGCTGCCGGCCCCGTTCGGCTTCCACTTCTCGTGTTTCCCGGTGAAGATCGTCGGCGCCGGAGCGGGTTGGGCGAGGGCCGTGGCCCGCCTGGAGCAGGTGCCGGCATGAGGATTCTCGTCACTGGTGGCGCAGGCTTCATCGGCTCGCACTACGTGCGCGCCATGCTGGCCGGCGACTACCCCGGCTACGCCGATGCCGACGTGACCGTACTGGACTCGTTGAGCTACGCCGGCAACCTGGCCAACCTGCCGACCGGGCACGAGCGGCTGACGTTCGTGCACGGCGACATCGGCGACGCCGGTCTGCTGGCCGACCTGCTGCCCGGCCACGACGCGGTTGTGCACTTCGCTGCTGAGTCCCATGTGGACCGTTCGGTCGCCGGTGCGACGCCGTTCGCGGTGACCAACGTGGTCGGCACGCAGACCCTGTTGGACGCCTGCGTCCGCACCGGCGTGGCCAAGGTGGTGCACGTGTCCACCGACGAGGTGTACGGCACGATCGCGCAGGGCTCGTGGACCGAGGAGTGCCCGCTGCTGCCGAATTCGCCCTACGCCGCGTCGAAAGCAGGCGCCGACCTCATCGCCAGGGCCTACTGGCGTACGCACGGCCTGGACGTGTCCATCACCCGGTGCAGCAACAACTACGGGCCGTACCAACACGTGGAGAAGGTCATTCCCCGGTTCGTCACCAACCTGCTGGACGGCAAACCGGTCCCGCTCTACGGCGACGGCGGCAACGTGCGGGAGTGGCTGCACGTCGCCGACCACTGTCACGCCGTGCACCTCGTGCTCACCGGCGGCCGGGCCGGCGAGGTCTACAACATCGGCGGCGGCACCGAGTTGACCAACCGTGATCTGACCGACCGGCTGTTGGCCCTGTGCGGCCGGGACCAGTCGCTGGTGCGGCTGGTCGCCGACCGCAAGGGCCACGACCTGCGGTACGCGATCGACGACACGAAGATCCGTACCCAGCTCGGCTACCGCCCGACGGTGGACTTCACCACCGGCCTTGCCGATGTCGTGTGGTGGTACCGGGACAACGTCGAATGGTGGCGACCGCTCGCCGCCGCCTGAGTTCCTACGGCGCCCAGGGAGCGGAGACCACCCAGCTCACGTCGTCGGTCCACGACGCCGTCGCGTCGAACGTCTCGGGTCCGCCGTCACTGGCGATGAAGCCGGTGAAGTTGAAGTGGCGGATGAACCTGGTCGGGAAGTTGACCGACATGAACGACGTACCCTGGCCGCTCTTGCCGGCCACCGGGCAGAACGTGGCGTCCGAGCGGTTCAGCGCTGTGCCGGTCATCGGTTGTCGGAACAGTTGGAAGTTGGAGTGCCGGATGAAGTCCCCTGGGAAGTTGCGGGACTCGAACGACACGCACGACGGGTTGGCAAGGCCGGCCCGGACGATCCAGGTCGAGTCACGCTTGTCGAGCGCGGAACTGGCCGCCGTGATCGGCGAGATCAGCACGTTGCCGTTCTGGTGGCGCAGGTAGTCGCCGGTGCAGCACGCCGTGGTCGCGCGCAGCGAGACCTCGGAGCCGGGGGTGAGCGTGCCGGTGGCACCGGTCGGGCCGCCGTAGCCGACCGAGACGATGTTCGCCTGCACCGAGTTGTCGGCCGCGTCGGTGGGCTGGCCCGCCGTCATCACGCCTTCGAAGAACGAGCCGATGGAGCCGTTGCTGTTGTCGCCACCGGTGCCCAGCACGATCGCGCCCTCCTGGTGCATCGGCGCGTAGCCCGGTGCGTTGGACGGCTCCGGTCCGGAGTACTCGGTGGTCAGCCCGCCGGTCTGCGCGTTGCCGTTCTTGAGCGCGAAGTGGTTCTGCCCGTTGTTCTCCAGCAGCGCGGTGACGAACGGGTTGCCGTTGCCGGTGTTCGCGGTGTTGGTGCTGTGGCCCAGGTCGGACTGGAACAGCCCGTTCTCCAGGTCGGCCTGCACCCACGGACCGCCGCCGCCGCACGGCGCGAACCAGCACTCGGTGCCGAAGTTGATCGCGTCCATGTGGCCGTTGCCGTTGTCCCGGGTGTTGGTCTCGGCGTTGCCGTAGTCGAAGCAGCACGCACCGTTGACGTGCGTGCCGGAGGTGACCATGTACATACCCTCGGGCTGGCCGTTCACGGCGACACCCGATGTCGCGTTGTCCCGGTAGCCCATCGTGCCGGAGAAGGACGCGCCGTACACCTGGTGGCCGCCCGCGGTGACCGGCAGCGCGTCGGCCGGCACCCCGGCGTCCTGGCCACCGGCGCCGCCGGGTCCCTCGACAGTGAGGTTGTTGTGCCGGGAGGTCTGGTCGAATATCTCGGTGATGACGCAGGTTGTGTTGGCACAGAAGGAGTTCTGCGCGGCCGCGTTGGCGTAGCCGCCGGTTGCCAGCAGGCCGATGTTGCTGGTCGCGCCGTCCGACGCGCGCTTCACCTGGTACAGCGGGCCGTTGTACGCGGAGAACAGGGCACGGGTGGTGCTGTGCGCGGCGACGCACGGCGTGCCGGCCGACGCGTAGATGTCGCAGGGCAGGGCGGTCGCGGCGTTCGCCACCTGGCCGCCGGCAGTGCCCACGAGAACCGCGGCGCCCAGCGTCACCATGGCCACGATCGGTGCGGCCTTCGATGTTAGCGCTAACATTTTGAGCCGCGACAAGAGCCAAGGCATGGCGCCTCCTTGCGTATACTCATTGTGAGAGCGATCACAGGAATGATGCTTGCCGGCACCCCCGTGGTCAAGGCCGCTGATAGGGTGTGAGCGATCACAAGCATTAACACTCAAGCGCGAGGACATTCGTTCATGGGGGAGCGGCCAGGCCGGATCGGCCCAGCGATCACCGATGTGGCCCGGCTGGCCGGGGTGTCCCACCAGACGGTGTCCAGGGTGGTCAACCAGCATCCGCACGTGCGGGAGCAGACCCGGCTGCGGGTGCTGGCCGCGATCGAGGAACTGGACTACCACCCCAGCGGCGTCGCGCGGGCGCTGGCCACCGGACGGTCCACTGTGCTCGGTGTGGTCACGCAGAACTCCACGCTGTTCGGTCCGACATCCCTGCTGTTCGGCCTGGAGCAGGCCGCCGCATTGGACTTCGACATCGCCGTCACCACCCTCCGGTCGCTGGACGGCCCTGCGCTGACCAGGGCGGTCCGCCGCTACATCGACCAGCAGGTGGCCGGCATCGTGGTGATCGCACCCCTGGTCACCGCCAGGGACGCGCTGGCCGAGTTGCCGGGGCGGGTGCCGATCGTGCTGGTCGACGGTTCACCGGAGGCCGGCAAGGCACTGGTCACCGCCGACCAGAGCGCGGGCGCGCGGCTGGCCACCGAACACCTGCTGTCGCTCGGCCACCGCAATGTCTGGCACGTGTCCGGACCGAAGACCTGGCTGGACAGCATCGGCCGCGTCGACGGCTGGCAGGCCGCGCTGCGTGACGCCGGTGTCGAACCGCCACCGCTGATCGAGGGGGACTGGTCACCGGCCAGCGGCTACCGGGCCGGTCAACTGCTGGCCCGGATTCCCGAGGCGACGGCCGTGTTCGCGGCCAACGACCACATGGCACTGGGCATCATCCGGGCCATGCACGAGCTGAACCGCAGGATGCCCGAGCAGCTGAGCATCGTCGGCTTCGACGACGTGCCGGAGGCCGAGTACTTCACGCCGGCACTGACCACCGTACGGCTGGACTTCACCGAGATCGGCCGCCAGGCGCTGCACCTGCTGCGTGAGCAGATGGACACGCCGGATCCCGTTGGTACCCGGGTGATCCAGCCCGCGCTCGTGATCCGGGACAGCGCAGCAGCGCCTCAGTCCTGAGCCGGTTCGGCCGCCTCCCGGAGCACCCGTGCGGCCACCAGTGGCCACAGTTGTGCGATCCGGTCGGCGATCACTTCCTCGGTGACGCCGCCGATCGGGTGTTCGACCACTTCGACGGGTGTCCACGGCGCACCGAGCGAACCGGCGACCGTGTGTGCCAGGGGTTCGAAGAGATCACTGCCGACGACGACCGATGGCACACCCCGGATCGACATCTCTACGGAGTCGTGGACACTCCACGACGTGCAGCCGCCTCAATCAGCGGTGCCGAGCAGCACGAGATCGCAGTCCCGTGCCGTCTCGTCGAGCATCTCCACGGTCGCACCGACCGACGAGAAGTCCTTGCGCCGTACGCCCGTGTCCACCATGCCGTGCTCGGCGGCAAGGTGCCTGATGATGCCGCTGATCAGGAAACCCGCGTTGTGCTTGGTGTTCTCGATCGCACCGACGCGCAGCCCACGCAGGTCGGCGGGATAAGCCGGCCGTGCCACGACAATCGGTTCGATCTCGCCACGCGGGTCGAAGACCTCGATCATGGCCGCCTCCTTCTCCTGGAAAGTCACAACAGGGCCGGAATTTCCACCGTCACGGACCGGGTGCTCCCGGTGGTGGGCAGGACCGTCGAGTGCTTGCCCTCGCCGCCTGCCACCACGATGACGAAGTTCGACGGATCGGAGACGACCGGTAGCCGGGCGTCGTCGTGCTCGACGTCGTACCAGTTCGGCCAGCTGTGCATGTTCCACAGCCCACCGGTCTTGAGTTCACGCAGCGTGCGCCGGGCCCGCTCGTAGAGGTACTTGCGCACGTCGTCCTTCGACCACCCGTCACCAGCCACTGTGGCCGCGTGTTCCGGGCACAGCACCAAGGTCATCTGCGTCGTCTTGGTGGCGAAGGGATTGTTGGTCCCGAGGTCGATCATGCCGTCCGCGCACGTGCCCAGGATGTGTTCCGCCGTGTCACCGACGTGGTTGTTGATGTTGTGCGGTGCCTCGCAGCCGATCACCGTGACCGTGTTGGCGCCCGCGTCGAACCCGCGGTCGACGTGCAGCGGCTGCCACGGGTTCTCCTCCTCGTTCTCCGCGATGCAGTAGCTGTACTTGCCGGGGTGGCCGTGCGTGGCCCGGTCGCCGGAGCCGGGGATGCCGCCGCCCACGTTGCGCAGCACCAGTCGGACCGCGCGGCCGATCGTCGCGTTGGCCAGGAAGCCGGCGCCGAAACAACCCGATCCACCGTGGACACCCAACTCCTGCCGGATCGGTCCGTTGACGATGAGCAGCGGGCTGGCCGGGTGGGTGGTGGCCTGGATGCTGCGCAGGTTGAAGGCGGGCTGGCCCAACGCGGTCAGCGCGGCGACGACGACACGCAGGTACTCCGGGCGGCAGCCGGCCATCACCGCGTTGACGGCGATCATCTCGATCGTGGCGCGCCCGTTGCGCGGCGGCAACACCGCGATCAGCCGCTCCGGGTCGGTGACACCGGCCAGCATGCGGGCCACCCGCTCGGGCGTCGGCGGCACGATCGGCAGGCCGTCGGACCAGCCGCGTCTGGCGTACTCCCAGCTGACCTCGTCGACGTCGTCGACATCCAGGGTGAGCGGCGCTGTGGACACGAGGTGTGACCCTTCCCCTTCTAGAGATCGGAACAGCCAGCGATCGGATCGGCCCAGAGATCGGGATCAGCCTTGCCACCGCAGTATGTATCCTGTATCCCAAGTGGTCAAGACGAACGACGGCCACTGGGAGCGGTGCGGATGAAACACACTGTGGTGGACGCCCAGGTGCACATCTGGGCCGCGAACTCGGCCGAACGGCCCTGGGTGGTCGAAGGCAGGACCCACCGGGACACCCCACTCGGCGCCGACGAGCTGCTCGCCGAGATGGATGTCGCCGGGGTCGACGCCGCCATCCTCGTACCGCCGACGTTCGAGGGCTATCGCAACGACCTCGTGCTGGCCGCCGCCGCGCGGCACCCGTCCCGGTTCGGCGTCATGGGGCGGATCGCGCTGGACGATCCGGTCGCGGGCGAACCGATGGTGCGCGGCTGGCGGGAGCAGCCGGGTGCGCTCGGCTTCCGGCTGGTGCTCTCGGCCGGCTCGGACGTCAACCATCCGCAGGGCGGTTCGTGGCTGCTGGACGGTTCGGCCGACTGGTTCTGGCCGGTCGCGCAGGAGTGCGGCGTGCCCGTCATGCTGCACTGCATCGACCTGCTCGACGAGGTCGCCGGCATCGCCGACCGGCACCCGCGACTGAAGATCGTCATCGACCATCTCGGCCTGCCGACATCGGCTCGCGACGCCGAGGTCGGCCGCCGCGTCGAGGACCTGGTGCCGCTGGCCGACCGGCCCAACATCGCGGTCAAGGCAGGCTCGATTCCTTGCTACACCACGGAGTCCTACCCGTATCCCGCGATGCGGGGCTACCTGCGCCGGGTGGTCGACCTGTTCGGTGCGAGCAGGGTCTGCTGGGCGAGCGACATCAGCAGGCTGCCGTGTGACTACGCGACGCTGGTGCGGTTCTTCGCCACCGAACCGTTCCTGGACGACGACGAACGCGAACTCGTCCTCGGCCGCGGTCTATGCGAGTGGCTGGACTGGAATCCGGCGCTACCAAAGGAGAACTGACATGGTTGCTCAGCAGACCGTCGAATCCGCACTGGCGGTGTTGCGTCCCGGCCTGGCCGCGGACGGTTTCGACCTGCGGGTCGGCGAGGTGACCGGCGATGTGGTCCAGGTCGTGCTGGCCGCGAAGCCCGCCGCATGCCTCGACTGCCTCGTCCCGGACGACATGATGACGCAGATGATCGCCGACGCGATCCGCCGCGAGGACCCGTCGCTGGACCGGGTTGAGCTGGTCAAAGAGGGCTTCGAGGACCTAGGCGACCACTGAATCGACCGGCCACATGTGACCGTTGACATACTCCAGCGCTGAGTACAGGATGCTGGATACAGGATTCAGCCGTCGGGCACTCACATCCAAGGACAGACAGACATGAAGATGCAACGGAGCGGATTCATTCGTCGGCTGACCACACTCGGAGCTGTCGCCATCGCGGCGAGCACCGTGTTGGCGGCGTGTGGATCGGGTGCCGGTGGTGGTGGCGGCGGTGCGGCGGCCGGATCGGGTGGCAAGGAACAGGATCCGAGCACGGTGAGCATCGCCATCGGCGGTGCGAACTCGTTCGCCAACCTGCCCAGCTACATCGCGCAGAGCCAGCAGTTCCTCACCGACGCCCTCAAGCCGCTGCACGTCACGCCGGAGTTCGTGGACTTCAGCGACTCGACGTCGGCACTCAAGTCGCTGCTGGCAGGCCAGACGCAGTACATGGCCGGGCAGACGTCGACCATGCTCAACGCGGTGGCCAGCGGCCAGGCGATCCAGGCACTGGCGCAGTTCTACGACACCGACATCGACCTGATGATCGCCCGCAAGGGCCTGCCGACCACGGTCCCGCAACTCGCCGGCCACACCTGGGGCATCACGGCGTTCGGCACGACGAACGAGGTCAGCGCACTGTCGGTGGCATCCAAGTACGGCGTGGCCAAGAGCCAGGTGAAACTGGTCGCCGTCGGCCCGCCGGCAGCGTACGAACCGGCCATCACCTCGAAGAAGGTCGACGTCATCTTCGCTGGTGAGCCGGGTGCGGAGAACCTGATCGCGTCCGGTGAGGGCTCGCTGGTGCTGAACCTGTTCGACCCGGCCGCGGTCCAGCAGGTCTACGGCGGTCCCTACGCCAGCTCCCTGCTGATGGGCACGTCCGCCTACGCGAAGGCCCACCCCGCGCTGACCAAGGCCGTTGTCACCGCACACGTCAAGGCGTTGCAGTGGCTGCAACAGCATCTGAGCGACCCGGCCACGATCGCGGCCGCGCTGCCCAAGGCGATGCGGACCACCAACATCACCGCGGTGCTCAAGCGGATCACTCCCGGCCTGTCCAAGGACGGCATGGTGCTGCCGGAGTCGTTCACGAACACCATCAAGGCGTCCGAGGCGACCGGCTTCATCGAGGGACACCCGAATTTCGACCTGCGGAGCATCGTGAACAACGACGAACGCTGAGTGACGGCGCTCTCCGGCCTTTCCGGAGAGCGTTGCTCTCGGTTGGATCAAACGATTGACCGACCCTGACCTGCTGTGTTTCAGTACGTCCCATCCGAGGAGGGAGGCTCAGTGTCCACTCGACACCGATGGCCCTGCGTCTCGTGGCTGATCTCCACAGTGGAGAACGAGAAGTTCGTCATCAAGCAGCGCGACTCGGCCGCGCACGCCGTGATCCTCGAACTGGAGGCCGGCACGTTCAACAAGGACCTCGCCCGCGAGCTAGCGGCGAAAGCCTTGCGGGACAACGACTACGGTTCGAAGTACACGGTGTTGCGGATCAATCCGGTTGCCGACGACGTGGGCACGCTGGACCTGGAAGCCGCGCTCGGCTCGCGGCCGGACGCCGTCATGCTGCCGAAGATCCACGACGCCACCGAGGTCGACGAGGCCGACGAACTCGTCGGTGACATCGAGGAGCGCAACGGGATTCCGCGTGGCAGCACCGAATTCGCGATCATGATGGAGACCGCGAACTGCATCTTCGAGGTGCGGGAGATCGCCCGCGCGTCCGCCCGGACCCGGGCACTGTGCTTCGGCCCCGGCGACTTCACCGCGGAGATCGGCACCCGGTTCACCTACGGCACCGCGTACCCGGCCGAGCCGGGCCTGGAGGTGTTGACCGCCCGCAGCCTCATCGTCGCGGGCTGCCGGGCGACCGGCGTGACGGCGATCGACGGGCCGACCATGGTGAGCGTGCGGGACACCCGGTCCCTGCTCCGGCACTCGTGGCAGTCCAGGGCACTCGGCTTCGAAGGCATGATCGTCCTGTCGCCCACCCAGGTCGCCCCTGTGCACGAGGCGTTCGCGCCGTCAGCGGACGAGGTCGGGCATGCCCGAAGGGCACTGGCCCTGTACGAGTCGGCCCAGCAGTCGGGTGCCGGCGTGGTCGGTGCCGACGCCGAGATGATCTCGGCGACCGTGGCAGAGCAGTACCGCGATGTGCTCCGCCGGGCCGAGTCGTTGACATGAGCGGCTTCGCGGACCTGAGTGGACTGGTCGCCCCGCACTCGATCGCGCTGGTCGGCGCGTCGCAGCGGGAAGGCAGCCTCGGTGCCGTCGCCGCGGCCAACCTGCTGCTGCACTCGAAGTTCGACGGGCCGATCCACCTCGTCACCGACCGGTCTGCCTCGGTGCTCGGTGCGCCGACGGTACCCACGTTGGACGACCTGCGGGGCAGCGTCGACGTGACGCTGATCCTGTTGCCACGCGCTCAGGTGCCGGCCACCGTCGCAGCCGCCGCGGCGCACGGCTCCCGGTTCGCCGTGATCATGTCGTCCGGCTTCGGCGAGTCGGGCGACGAGGAGGGCCGCCTGCTGGAAGCCGAGATCCGGGAGATCTCGGTGACCACCGGTATCCGGGTCGTCGGGCCGAACTGTCCCGGCCTCGGCGATCTGCGCAGGCCGCTGGGCATGACGATCCAGCCGGGATTCAAGGACGAACTGGTTGGCGGCCCGATCGGCGTCGTCGCGCAGAGCGGTGGGCTGACCCGGTGCATCCTGCAGGGCAGCCACCGAGGGCTCGGCTTCTCCTACTTCTTCTCGCCGGGCAACCAGGTCGACCTGGACATCGCCGACTACGTCCACTTCCTGACGCAGGACGACGGCACCGAGGTCATCGCGATCTGCGCGGAGAGCTTCACCGCGCCCGACCGGTTCCGGGCAGCCGTACAACAGGCCAGGGCGGCCGGCAAACCCGTGGTGCTGCTGAAGAACGGTCGGTCGGCCGCTGGTCAGCAGGCGGCCAGGTCGCACACCGGCGCGCTGGTCGGCTCCCGGGCGGCGATGGACGCCGTCGCCCGGGAGGACGGCATCGTGCTGGTCGACGAGATCGGCCAGCTGATCGACGTGGCCGGCCACCTGGCCACCGGGCGCAGGCCGAAAGCCGCAGGTGTCGCGGTGTTCGGCATGTCCGGTGGAGCCGGGGTCATGGTCACCGACGCGTTGGCCGACCGGAGTGTGCCGCTGAGCAGGCTGTCCGCCGAAACGAGCGCCGAGTTGGTCGCGCTGAGCTCACCGCTGACGCAACCGAACAACCCGGTCGACGTGGCCGGGGCGTTCGCAGCCGACACGTTCGAGAAGTGCCTGCGGGCCGTGACCCGCGATCGCGATGTCGGCCAGGTGCTGGTCCCGTTCAACGCCTGGTACGAGCGACACAGCATGACGTTCGCGCGGGCCTGTGTCGCGGTCGCCGCCGACACCGACCTGCCGATCGTGCCGATCTGGCTGTCCGGCCGGGACGGTCCCGAACTGACCGTGCTGCGCGACGCCGGCCTGCTGCCGGTCCACTCGGCGCGCGATGCCGCCGCGGTCGCCGCCGCGCTGACTCCTGAGGTGGTTCCCGCCGTGGCGTCGCCGCCGGCCGTGGACGGTGAGTTCCTGCTGGAGTACGAGACCAAGCAACTGTTGCGCTCGGCAGGCCTGCCGACGACCAGCGAGCGGATCGCGTCGTCGGCCGAGGACGCGATCGCGGCAGCGGCGGGGATCGGCTACCCGGTCATCGCGAAGGTGCTCACGCCGGCGGTGCCGCACCGCGCCGGCACCGGCCTTGTCTCCGGCCGGCTCGACACGCCGGCCGCGCTGCGCACGGCGTACCGGGACCTGTTGGTGGCCGCCGAACAGCACGGCCTGAGCGACTACTCGGTGCTGGTGTCGGAGTTCGTGGTCGGGCAGATCGAGAGCTACGTCGGTGTCGCGACCGACCCGGAGTGGGGTCCGCTGGTCGGCATCGGCCTTGGCGGGCAGTGGATCGCCGAGATCGCCGACGCGGTCCTGGTGTCGGTGCCGGCCACGGCGGACCGAATTCGCACGGCGCTGGCCGGCGGCAAACTCGCGGGCGTGCTGGCTCGCTACGGCGTGCCGGACACGGTTGTGCACGCCCTGTCCGCCATCGGCGAGGCCCTGTCGCGGCTGGTCCGCGCCGACCCGGGCATCACGGAGATCGACCTGAACCCGGTGATCATCAGCGGTGACCGGGTCGTGGTGGTGGACGCCCTGGTGCGCACGATCCGAAAGGACGGTGCGGCATGACCGAGTTGAGCGGCCGGGTGGCCGTGGTCACGGGGTCCAGCCGAGGCATCGGCAAGGCGATCGCGGCGGAACTCGCGGCGGCCGGTGCGATGGTGGTGTTGAACTCGCGCTCCTCGGCCGCCGACGGCGAGCGGGCGGCGGCCGAGATCGGCGGCGACTACGTCCAGGCCGACGTGGCCGACTACGACGGCGCCCAACACCTGGTCACCGAACTGGTCGCCAGGCACGGTCGGCTGGACATCGTCGTCAACAACGCCGACTGGTTCGAGCCGCAGCCGTTCGAGAAGGACGACCCGGCGTACTGGGACCGCATCATCGGGGTCGGCCTGCGCTCCGCGATCCACACCATCCATGCCGCGCTGCCGCACCTGCGGCGCAGTGACGATCCGAGGGTGATCACGATCGCGGGCGACTCCGGGCGCGTCGGCCTGAAGCAGGGCGCCGTGCACGCGGCGGCCAAGGCGGGCCAGATCGCGCTGACCAAGTCGCTGGCCCGCGAGCTGGGGGAGTACGGCGTCCGGGTCAACGCGATCTCACCCGGTCCGATCGAAACCGAGATCTGGCAAGGTATCCAGCAGTCCCCGGACGCGGAAATGCTGAACCGGACCCAGTTCGAGTCGGTGTTCGGTGTCGGCCAGCCGTCCGACGTCGCCTACGCGGTCGGTTTCCTTGCCTCACCGAGGGCCCGGCACATCACCGGCCAGACGCTCAGTGTCAACGGCGGTCGGGCGTTCCCCTCGTAGACGGGAGGTTGACGATGTCGAAGCTCGCGGTCGCGGACGACTGCTTCGCCGACCCATGGACTCAGGTGTCACCGGTGGTGTTGCAGCACGGCTTCTGCCG
>DASUJK010000239.1:0-6046 GCA_036279295.1 Pseudonocardiaceae bacterium
TTGATCAACTCGGCCGTCCGGTAGATCGCGATCCGGTCGGACAACGCCATGGCATCGGTGGCCGCGATGGCGTTGAGCAGCCAGCCGATCGACATCAGCCCGCCGACCACCACCACACCGGCCACCACATGACCGCGCGAGCCGGACAGCGCGCCGTCCACGAGCAGTCGGTAGCCGAGCGGGTAGCACGTCGTGGCCACGCTGCCCACCACGAGCATCCCGGTGACCAGCGACATCCAGCCCGGCGCGGCCCGGAACCCGTCCAGCAGGAAGATGCCGGCGAGCCTGGTCAGCCGCCTCTTGGCGGGCGTCATGCCGGACTGCCGAATCGGGCCGCCTGCACCTCGTACATCGTCGCGTACGTGCCGCCCGCCGCGACCAGTTCGTCGTGCGTGCCGCGTTCGGTGATCCGACCGCCGTCCAGTACGCAGATGTGGTCCGCGCGCCGCACGGTGGCGAATCGGTGCGAGATGATCACAGTGGTGAGTTCCCTGGTGATGTCGAGGAACTGGCCGTAGAACCGGGCTTCGCCACGCACGTCCAGCGCCGCTGTCGGCTCGTCCAGCACCAGCAGTCGGGCGCCGTGCCGGGTGGCGAACAACGCGCGGGCCAACGCCAGTCGCTGCCACTGGCCACCGGACAGGTCGACACCACCGGGCAGTTCCCGCGACAGCACGGTGTCCCAGCCATCCGGCAGGGTGGGCACGACCTCCAGGAATCCGGACAGCCGCGCCGACTCCTCGATCCCGGCCTTGTCGTCGCGGTGGGCCAGCGAGCCGAACGCCACGTTGTCGTGTGCGCTGACCGGGTAGCGCGCCGGCTCCTGCGGCATGATCGCCACCGCGCGCTGCCATTGTTCCGGGTCCAGGTCACGCACGTCGATGCCGTCCACGGTGATCCGGCCGCCGGTCGGGTCACGCAACCGGGACAGCAGGCTGACCAGTGTCGACTTGCCGGCGCCGTTCACCCCGACGATGGCCGTGGACGTGCCGGCCGGCAGTTCGAGGTCCACGCCTGCCAGCACGTCGGTACTGCCGGTCGGGTAGCGGAACCGCACCGACTCCAGCCGGACCGCTTCTCGCGGCAGGCCGGAGACTTCTTGGGTACCAACGAGTTCGTTGCGGCGACCGACCAGTTCGGACTCCAGCGTGTCCACGTCGGGCAGCCCGGCCAGTGTCCACGCCAGCGTGATGTCGTCGTAGGTGACGCTGCCGGTGGTCATCGTGACCGCCAGCATCGGCAGCAGGACGGCGAGCGAACCGAGGCTGATCACGTGGGTACGGGCGTCGTTCGCGATCATGATCAGGGCCGTGGCGTAACCGGCCGCCACGAACACGAAGCACAGCAACGCGCGCCGGTGCAGGTCCTTCAGCCCGGCCGATGCGCTCCGCATGGCGTTCCGGTACTCGGCACGGAATCGGGCGACCACGAAATCGGCAAGGCCGAACACCCGGATCTCCTTGGCGTCCCTGGCTTTCGAGCCGACACCGATGAAGTACCACGCACGCCGCATCACCGTGGTCTGGCCACGCAACTCGGTGGCCTGGCGGACCACGGCGACCAGCACGAACCGCCGGACCAGCAGCCACATCACGAGCAGCGGCAGACCGAGCCACCACGCGTAGACGGCGACGACGGCGCACCCGATGATGCCGGAGATCCGGGACGCCAGAATGCCCACCCAGGTGACCGGGGCGTCGCCGGGAAAGTAGCCGGTCAGCGTGCCCTCGGCGCGGGCCAGCCGGTCCAGTACGTCGGCGTCCTCCAGGTGGGCCACGCCGACCGGGCCGGACACGGCCGTGAGCAGCCTGCTCTGCAACTCGCCGGTGATCCGGGACTTCGCGGTCGTGCCGAGCGCGTTGCCGATCGGATCCAGGATCAGCGACACCGCGTAGATCAGAGCCGCCACGACGAGCGCGATGATGAGGTGCTCGCCCGCGTCCGAGCCCATGCCGTCCCGGATCGCACCGGGCACCTGACCCACCACCACACCGAGCGCACCGACGACGAGGGCCGGCATCAACGCACCAGCCACCACCCACCCGATGACGGCGAAGGACAGGGATCGGCTGGCGTGCCACAGCAGTCGCCAGGCCTGCCGCCCGGACGCCCGTTCCCCCAACGCTGACCCGGAATAGAGCTTCCCCGCCCCGGTCATCGACACGCGCCGAGTCTAGGGAACCGGCCGGACGGTCGCCCCTCATTTTCACCCGGCCGAGCAACCGGACGACGCAGCACTCCGTCCGATGGGTATGGCACGCCCACACAGAGCCGGCCTGGCCACGCTGCTCGGTCTCCTGGCGCTCGCCGCCTGCGCCACGCACCCACCGGCGGCCGGTCCGACGGCACCGCCCAAGCCGGTGCCGGTCGCGGTGGCCGTGCCGGCCGACGCGGCAGCGCTCGTCGCGGCCGACGACCAGTTCGGGCTCGACCTGCTCACCGCCCCTGACCTGCCGAAAGACGGCAATCTGGCCATCTCGCCGGCCAGCGTGGCGATCGCGTTGCAGATGGTGGCCACCGGCGCCCGGGGCACCACGGCGACCCAGCTGGCGTCAGTGCTGCACCTGCCGAACGCGGCTTCGGCGGCCACATCGGCGCAGGCGCTGCTGAGCGGGCTGCGCGACGCCGAGCAGGATCACCGGAACACCCTTCGCGTGGCCAACACGGTCTGGACACAGCGGGGCCTGCCGGTCCTGCCGGCATTCAGCGACACTCTGCGCACCCGTTTCGCCAGTGCCCTGCACACGATTGACTTCGCCCGTGATCCCGACGGTGCGCGGCAGCGGGTCAACAGCACAGTGGCCGGCCAGACGAACGGGCTGATCCCGCAGCTGTTCCCGGCCGGCACGCTCGACGACAGCACCCGACTGGTGCTCACCAACGCCATCTACCTCGCAGCGTCCTGGGCCACCGCGTTCCCGCAGGACAAGACCGCACCCGGCCCGTTCACCAAGGCCGACGGCAGTGTGTCGAACGTGCCGATGATGCACTCGGACGACCCGAGCGCCGAACTGCCCGCCGCGTTCGGTTACGCAACCGGCCCCGGCTACCAGGTGGTGACACTGCCCTACGTCGGCGGCAAGCTCGCGTTCACCGTCCTGCTGCCGAACACCACGTCACTGACACCGGTTCTGGATGCCTTGCGGGACAAGGGTTTGCCGGCCGTGCTGAAAGACGTGAAGCCGACCAGGGTCGCGCTGGCCATGCCGAAGTTCACCGTCCACACCGATCTGGACCTGTCCGCGACACTGGCCGCGTTGGGCATGCCGGCCGCGTTCGGCGGCGGCGCCGACTTCACCGGCATCACCACCGCCGAACACCTCCAGATCCAGACGGTGCGACACGACGCCGTCGTGCACGTGGACGAGCACGGCACGACGGCGGCCGCCGCGACCGGTGTCGGCATCCAGGCCACGGCGGGCATCGCGCTGCTGCCGGTGAACGTGAACCATCCGTTCCTGTTCGTCATCACCGACACCGCGACCGGCGCACCGCTGTTCCTTGGCCGGGTCACCGATCCGTCGTGATCACATTTCGATGTTGCTCATCACGTGCTTGATCCGGGTGTAGTCCTCGAATCCGTACATCGACAGGTCCTTGCCGTGCCCGGACCGCTTGAACCCGCCGTGCGGCATCTCGGCCACGATCGGGATGTGCGTGTTGATCCACACGCAGCCGAAGTCCAGCCGCCGCGCCATCCGCATGGCCCGCCCGTGGTCGCGCGTCCACACGCTGGACGCCAGCCCGTACCGCACGCCGTTGGCCATCCGGACCGCATCGGCCTCGTCGGTGAACCGCTGCACGGTGATCACCGGGCCGAACACCTCGTTCTGGATGATCTCGTCGTCCTGCCGCAGCCCGGCGACCACGGTCGGCGGGAAGAAGTAGCCGGGCCCGTCGAGTTTCGTGCCGCCGCTGCGCACCTCGGCGTGGTCGGGCAGCCGTTCCACGAAACCGGCCACCCTGGCCAGCTGGTCGGCGTTGTTCAACGGCCCGAACAGCACGTCCTCGTCGGGCTTGCCGGTCGCCGTGCCGGCGGCCTGCTCGGCCAGCGCGGCCACGAAGTCGTCGTACGCGCCGTCGGCCACCAGCACCCGGGTGGCCGCCGTGCAGTCCTGGCCCGCGTTGAAGTAGCCGGCCACCGCGATCGCCTCGGCCGCTGCCGCGATGTCCGCGTCGTCGAACACCACAACCGGAGCCTTGCCGCCGAGTTCGAGGTGGGTCCGCTTGAGGTCGGCCGCCGCGGCCGTCGCGACCTCCATGCCGGCCCGGATGCTGCCGGTGATCGACACCATGGCAGGCCCCGGGTGGGCCACCAGCGCCCGGCCGGTGTCCCGGTCACCGCAGATCACGTTGAACACGCCCGGTGGGAAGCACTCCGCGGCCGTCTGCGCCAGCAGCACCGAGCTGGCCGGTGTGGTGTCCGACGGCTTGAGCACGATCGTGTTGCCGGCCGCGAGTGCCGGCGCGATCTTCCACACGGCCATCATCAGCGGGTAGTTCCACGGCGTGACCTGCGCGCACACGCCGACCGGCTCGCGCCGCACGAACGACGTGTGGCCCGCCATGTACTCCCCGGCCGACCTGCCTTCCAGCACCCTGGCGGCGCCCGCGAAGAAGCGGATCTGGTCGACCGCGGGCGGCAGTTCCTCGGACGCGGTCAACGCGAGCGGCTTGCCGGTGTCCGCCGACTCGACCCGGACGAACTCGTCGGCGCGAGCCTCGATGGCGTCGGCGAACCGCAGCATGGCCAGCTGCCGCTGTGCCGGGGTGCTGTCCCGCCACGATTCGAACGCCGTGGTCGCGGCCGACACGGCGGCGTCCACGTCGGCGGGGCCGGACAGCGGGGACGTGGCGTAGACCTCGCCGGTGACCGGGTCGACCACGTCCAGCACGCGCCGGTCCGCCGCGTCACTGGACTCACCGTTGATGAGGTTCGAGAACCTGATCTTGTCGGACACAAGACACTCCTCACACGGAAACAGTTGTGTAACATCGTCCACCACGACCAGATCAACGGCAACAACGGCTGCTGACGACTATTTTCGTTGCTCGGACGGTTGACTTTCCGGGCCTTCGGCGCTTTCAATGAGCCGGCACGACCTGTGTTCCACGTCACGGAGGCCGGCCCATGACCCACGACGACCAGCACTCCCTCCGCGCCAACGTCCTCGGCGCGGCGGACACGGCCATGATGGCAGTCGCGGGCAGTGCCCCGGCCTACTCCATCGCGGCCACCACGGCAACCCTGGTCGCGGTCGCGGGGCTGGCCAGCCCCGCGTCGTTGATCTACTGCGGCATCCCGATGCTGGGGATCGCGTGGGCCTTCAGCCACCTCGGCAAGAAGGACGTGAACGCGGGCGCCGCCTACGCCTGGGTCGGCAAGGCACTGCACCCGGCGCTCGGCTTCCTGGCCGGCTGGGCACTGATCGTGTCGGCCACGATCTTCATGGTCGCCGGTTCACTGCCGGCCGGCTCGCTCACGCTGGCCCTGTTCAAGCCGTCGCTGGCCGGCAACACGGTGCTGGTCACGATCGTGGGCGCCGTCTGGTTCCTGGTGATGGTGACCGTCGTGCTGCTCGGCGCGAACATCACGGCCAGGGCGCAGTGGGTGATGTCCAGCATCGAGGTCGCGATCCTGGTGGCGTTCCTGGTGGTCGGCCTGGTCCGGGCACCCCAGATCGCCGTGCACGCGTTCTCGTTCTCCTGGCTGGGCTTCGGGCACTTCAGCGGCCTTGGCGGCTTCGCGTCGGCAGCGCTGGTGGCCGCCTTCTACTACTGGGGCTGGGACGTCGCGGCCAACCTCAACGAGGAGACCAAGTCGGCGCGCCGGTCCGCAGGCCTTGGGGGGATCGTCGGCGTGCTGATCGTGTTCGCGCTGTTTCTCGGCTTCACGATCATGGTCAACCTGATCCTCACCCCCGGCCAGATCTCGAACAACAGCGGCAACATGCTGGAGGTCCTCGGCCAGGCGATCTGGCCCGGCGCCGGTGGCAAGATACTGTCCCTGGCCGCGATGCTGTCCACCGTGGCCACGCTGGAGACC
>DASUJK010000240.1:0-4542 GCA_036279295.1 Pseudonocardiaceae bacterium
CCAGCGCCCAGCCCTGCCCTGGTGCGCCGACCAGCTGGCTCGCTGGGACCGTCGCACCGTCGAAGAGCACTTGACCGAATTCGGTGGTGACACCGTTGATCATCCGCAGTGGCCGCTGCTCGACGCCGGGTTGATGCATGGAGATGATGAAAGCGGAGATGCCGCGGTGCCGGGGCGCGTCCTTATCGGTGCGGGCCAGCAGCAGGCACCAGTCGGCGACATCAGAGTAGCTGGTCCAGATCTTGTGCCCGTGGATGACGTAGTCGTCGCCTTCGCGGGCCGCCGTGGTGGTCAACGCAGCCAGGTCCGAGCCGGCGCCCGGTTCGGAAAAGCCCTGGCACCACCGCTGCGTGCCGTTGATCATGCCAGGCAGGAACCGTTGCTGCAGTTCGGTACTGGCGTGCCGACCCAGCCCGACGACCAGATAGCCCAGGCTCGGCCGCGGCGGGGCACCGGCCCGCGCCAACTCCTCGTCGACGATGACGTCGTAGACCGGTGGCAGCGCCTGGCCGCCGTATTCGTGCGGCCAGGACAACCCGAAGAACCCGGCCGCGTACAGCGCCCGGTGCCATTCGCCCTGCCGGGCCCAGTACTCGTCGTCACCGGAGGTGGGGAACGTATCCGCTCGCTGCATCAGCCATGCCCGCAACCGTTCGCGAAAAGCGGCTTCATCGGGTGAGTCACGAAAGTCCAAGGTCGATCTCCCTCAACGTCACCGGCCACAGGTCAGCCGAAGCCAGTGCGCGCCTTAGGTACACGTGGGCTAGGCAGTCCCACGTGTTACCGATGCCACCATGCACCTGGACGGCAGTCTCGCAGACGGTCCGCGCGGCGCGGGCGCAATAAAGTTTCGCGATACGGGCGGCCTGGACCGCGTCGGTGGCCCCCAACTCGTCGACCGCCCAGGCGGCGTGCCGTAGCACGCTGACTGAACCTTCTATCAGGGCCAGCCCTTCGGCCAGCAGGTGCGCGACGGCCTGATACGACCCGATCGGTTTGCCGTACTGCTCGCGGATCTTGGCGTAATCACAGGCCAACGTGTGTGCACCACGGGCGGTGCCGACCAGGTCGGCGCAGGTGGCCACCAGCCCCAGCGACTGGCAGCGCAGGGCGTTCTCGCCTGCGAGCTGTCCAATCGGATTCGGCACGCCGGTCAGGGCGGCGGTGGTCCTGGTCAGATCGGCTCCGGTGCGCACCGCGCCGACACCGGCGGTCAGCACCGTGTCGTCGCGGAGCAGCACGGCTCGCCCAGCGCCGCGGGCGTCGATCGCCGCGTCACCGACGGCGATGGTGGCCGGCGCGATGTCGGCAGCGACGTGCCGGCACAGGTCGTCGGCGAGCACCGGGCCGAGAAAGGGCATGTCGACCAGTCCGCGACCGAACTCCTCGGCGACGATCGCGACCTCCACGCCGGAGGCTCCGTCGGAGCGCAGCGAGCGCCAACCGGTCTGAGCGACGGCCTTTTCCAACCGCGCCAGCCGCTTCTCGTCATCGAGGTCCTGGACCGATCCAGGACCCAGATCGCCGGCCAACTTCGCCGCGGCATCACGCAATTGCCGCTGGTCAGCGTTCAGCCGGGCATCCATGCCGCTCCTTTAACACTCGGCGTAACAGTTTTCCAGACGGCAGCCGGGGTATCTCCGGCACGAAAACGAACCGGCTCGGCCGCTTGTAGGACGCAAGCCGGTCGTCCACCAGCGCCGTCAGCTCCGCTTCGGTGACCGGCTCTCGGGTGGCGATGGCCGCGACGACGGCTTCCCCGTCGGCGGGATCGGGCATCCCGAACACCGCGCAGTCGGCGACGGCCGGATGCCCGTGCAGCACCGCCTCGACTTCGGCGGGCGCGACCTGGAAGCCGCGCACCTTGATCATCTCCTTGCACCGGTCGGTGATCCGTAGCCAGCCATCGCCGTCGAGGTAACCGACGTCGCCGGTGCGGTACCAGCCGTCCCGAAACACCTCCGCGGTGGCCTCGGCCGGCAGGTAGCCGGCCATCAGCGAATCCGAGCGGGCCTGGATCTCACCGATTTCACCGGCCGGCAACGGGTTTCCGGTATCCAGCGCTACCACCCGCACATCCACCCCGGGAACCGGGCGCCCGACGCTGTCCAGCCGCGCCCCGTCACGCGGGTTGCAGGCGATGACGGGCAACTCGGTGGTGCCATAGGCGGGCACCCAGCGCACGCCGGCGCGCCGGGTAACGGTGTCGGCGACGCTGGCGGTGACCGGCGTGGCGCCCCACATGATGAACCGCAGCGACGACAAGTCGAACGACTCCAGGTCCGGGTGCGCGGCGATGGCCAGCGCGATCGGCGCAACCGCCATCTCCACGGTGATCCGGTCGGCCTCGATGTGGCGCAACATCGCGTCGACGTCGAAGCGGCGGTGCAACCGCAGCCACGCCCCGGTGTGCAGCGCGGTGATGATGTTGAGCAGACCGAGGATGTGTGACGGCGGCGTCACAACCTGGACCCGGTCGGCCGCGGTCAGCCCCAGTGCGTCCCGCCAGTGCCGCACCGCTGCAGCCAGCGACGCATGGGTGTGCCGGACCGCTTTCGGCAGCCCGGTGGTGCCGGAACTGAACACCAGCAACGCGTCGGCGTCGGGCGGTGGCGATCCCCCGGTGGGCCGCCCTGGGGCGATCGGTTCGTCCAGGTGCCACATCGGCATCGACTCGGCCAGCAGCGGATGGTCACCCACCGCGTGGGTCGGGTTGGTCAACGCCAGGGCGTGCGCGATTTCGGCACGCTTGTACGCCGGGCTGATCAGGACCACCGTGGCGCCCAGCCGCCAGATGGCCCGCAGCGCAACGACGAACTCCGGCCGGTTCGACGCCATCAGCGCCACCCGATCACCGGACGCCACGCCGCCCGCGGCCAGGGTATGCGCCAGACCGTTGGCCAACTCGTCGAGTTCCGGCAGGCTGTACTGCCGCTCCTCGAACACGAGCACCGCCCCGGACGACCCTGACAACATTTGAGAAGATCCTATCGTTTTGAGAGAATAGTATTCTCTAAGAAGTAGAACGCAAGCGCTGGAGGGGGTGGACATCATGGTCACCCACGTGTTTCAGCGCGCAACCGTGACTCGGATCATCAAGGAGACCGCCGACACGCGTACCTTCGTGCTGGCCCCGCACGAAGGACCGTTCAGCTACCGGGCCGGCCAGTACTGCACCTTCCGGGTTCGGGTCGACGGTGAGGAGCTGTACCGGTCCTACTCCATGTCCAGCGCTCCGGAGACCGACTCCGAGCTGATGACCACGGTCAAGCGCGTTCCGGACGGCAAAGTGTCGAACTGGATGCTGGACAACGTCATCGAGGGCGACGAGCTGACCATGACCCGCGCAGCGGGGACCTTCTGCCTGGACTCCGCGGCGGCGCCGTTGCTGGGCTTCGCCGGCGGCAGTGGGATCACCCCCATCCTGTCGCTGGCCAAGAGCGCGCTGGCCAGCACGGGCCGCCGGGTGCGGCTGCTGTGTGCCGACCGGGACTGGGCGTCGGCGATTTTCGATGCCACCCTCGCTGAGCTCGTCGCCCGCCACCCCGGTCGGCTTTCCGTGCAGCGTCACCTCGACGCCGACGACGGGCTGCTCGACGCGACCGCTGTCGGCGAGTTCGTAGGCACCGACACCGATGCCGACTGCTACCTGTGCGGTCCGCAGGGCTTCATGGCCCTGGTGCGCTCCGCACGTGCGGCTTGGCCCGGAGCGGGACGGCTTTTCGTTGAGGACTTCGACCTTTCGGCCGTCCCGGCCACCCAGCCGCCACCGGATACCGGCGCCGAGGCCGAGACGGCCGGCTCAGTAACGATCCATCTCGGGCGCAAGAAAGCATCCGTGCCCAGGGTGGGCGGGGAAACCCTGTTGGAAAGCGCACGACGGGCCGGGCTGACACCACCGTTCAACTGCGAGGCCGGTAATTGCGGAACCTGTATGGCCCGGATCACCGGGGGCAGTGCGACCATGCGGGTCAACAACGTGCTCGACGACGGTGAGGTGGCCGATGGCTACATCCTGACCTGTCAGGGTGTGCCGGACACCGCATCGATCACCGTGCATTACGAGTAGCGAGGCGGCCGGCAAGCCGTTTGGCCGCTAACTCCCGCAACTGGCCGGACTTGATTTTCGCATTGCCGGTGAGCGCAACTTCGTCTGCACCGAAGAACAGCACATGACGCGGGATCTTGTAGCTCGCCAACCGTTTCCGCACGAACGCACGAAGCCCTTCAGCGTCCGGTGGTACGCCGTCGTGCAACACGATGCACGCGACCACAACCTCGCCGAGCGTTGGGTGCGGAACGCCGACTGTCGCCGCCACCTTGACGCCGGAATACTGGGCAAGCACCTCGTCGACTTCGCGGGGCGAAACGTTCGCACCCCCCGTCTTGATGATGTCGGTGAGCCTGCCCTGCCAATACAGCCGTCCGGCGCCGTCGAGATAGCCGGCGTCGCCGGTGGGGAAGAAGCCCTCGCCATCGAGTGTCTCGGCGAGCGGGGTGCCGATATAGCCCAGCATGAGCGTGGGCCCCTTGACGCAGATC
>DASUJK010000241.1:0-20037 GCA_036279295.1 Pseudonocardiaceae bacterium
TGTGAGTGAGGGGGAGTTGGTGGGGTTGGCCTCGCCGATCGGGTTGGATCTGGGGGCGCGGACGCCGGAGGAGACGGCGGTGTCGATCGCGGCGGAGATGATCGCGATGCGGTGGGGTGGTCGGGGTGTGCGGTTGGGGGACACAGCGGGCCGCATCCATCACGAGGTCGACGTGCCCATGGCTGAACCGGTCCGCTGAGTCACCCGTCAGAGGGTCGGTTCGCCGCCCACTCGTGGTCCAGGATGGACATCAGCACCTCGTCGTACCAGCGTCCGTCGTGGAACACCGCCTCGCGGTGGCGGCCCTCCACCGTGAACCCCGCCTTTTCGTAGGACCGGACGCCGGCCCGGTTGAACGGTGCCACTTCGAGCTGGACGCGGTGCAGTCCCATCTCGCGGAACGCGTAGGCCACCATGACGCGTACGGCGTCCGTGCCGTAGCCATGGCCGATGAACTCACGGCCCAGGCCGATCCCGAGCGTCGCGCACTTGTCCTTGGGCCGCGCGCCCCACAGCGCGACGTGGCCGACCAGCGCAGGCTCGTCGTCCAGCGTCTCGATGGCGAAGCCGATCTCGTCCTTCTGGTTCGCGCTCCACTCCGCGATGCGTTCCTTCGCGGAGGCCTCGGAGGGCGGAGCCACCCAGTTCGACTGGGTGGACATCCGTCCGGCGTCCATCTCCCACGCCGCGAGCGTCGCCAGGTCGTCCTCGCGCACCCCGCGCAGCCGTACCCGCTCGCCGACGAGGAGCTTGTCGCCGTAGTCGAACGCGGTGGCCACATCGGTGAGTTCGGTCATGGGGGCAGATGCTGCCGCATGGCCGCACGCCGATGCCACCCGAATTCCGCGGTGTACGCGAGGCCGACGTCCTCGACACCTGGCCATGCCGAAGCGACCGCGCTGCCGTCGCGCCCGGCTCCGTCGGTCATGACCTCCGTCGGGTCCTCACCGGTCGTCGCGGTAGACGTCCCGGTCGATCATCAGCTGCCGCTGTCGTTCGATGACCTCTTCGCGGTAGGTCTTGTGGTCGAACGGTGCCCGGTCGGCGTACAGGTTCTTCGGGTAGATCGGCTGTTCGTAGACCAACTGGTACATCTCGGTCCGCAGGTCCTTGGCCCAGTTGTCGAACTGGGCGTGCGTGCGGAAGTGCCGCAGCGCGCCGATGTCGATCGTGCCCGCCACATACGACGAGCCTGCGCCGTACAGGTGCTGGCCGACGACCTTGCCCCGGTAGTCGATGATCATCGACCGGCCGCCGAACGTGTCGATCGGCTCGTCCGAATCGGGCATCAGGTAGTAGGTGGCCAGGTTGGGCGCCACGACGTACAGGTTGTTGTCCAACGCGCGTGCCCGGCTCTGGATCTCGAAGAACTCGTTGCCGGTGTGCGGATGGGGGTAGGAGGCGCGGTAGAGCACCTCGGCGCCGTTGAGCGCGAGGCCGCGGGCGTTCTCCGGGTAGGAACCCTCGTTGGCCATCAGGACGCCGAGCCTGCCGATCTCCGTGTCGGCGACCGGGAAGAAGGCGTCCAGGTTGCGCCCGTACAGCTCGATCCACCGGTCCCACACGTCATGCGGTGTCACCGAGTGCTCGACCGGATACAGCGTGGTCAGCTTGTAGTGCCGCAACACGATCTCGCCCTGCGGGTTCAGCGCGAAACCGACGTTGAAGAACCGGTCGGGGAACTCGGGATGGGTCGCCTTGGCCTGCGCCATCACGTAGGTGTCGTACTCGCGGGCCAGGTCGGCCAGGTAGCGGGTCTCCGGGCCGGGAATGTCGATCGCGCACTCCCTGGCGTACGTGACGTGGTCGAGGTCGAGCACCTCGTCGTTGAACGCCTGGAGTCCACCTTCGGGAATCACCACGAGCTTCACCGGCAGGTCCAGGGACGACAGCCAGAACGCCGCCTTGAACAGGTGAGAGATGTGGTCGAGGTTGCGCTGGATGTCGGCGCGCGTTCGGATGCCCCGGACCGCCGGGATCAACCCGACCGCGGAGTACGGCTCGATCGGCTGCGTTGCCATGCGGTCAGTCTGGCAGTGGAGGTCGCTGTTCGCGATCAAATCTTCGGAACGTGCGTAGTCCGAAACAGCTGGACGGCCTGCGGCTGTTCGGTCAATTCGGCCAGTTCGTCGTCGACCGAACTGTCCTCGTAGCCGGCCTGGACGATCCGCCGTTCCTGCCACAGGTGGTAGAGCGCGATCGCGAAGATGATCGTGCCGATGACGTTGGCGATGAAGTGCCACCAGACGCGGTACGTGGTGGCGCCGGGGCCGGCGCCCAACAGGCCGAACCACGTGGACAGGCCGATCGCGTGCTTGGCGCCCAGCCAGATGGACAACATGAGCGACAGGTGTTCCAGGCCGTGGATGCCCTGCATCCACACACCCATCTTGGCCCACCGCCTGGCTTTCGTGGCCCGGGCCCTCGTCGTGATCACCATGATCCCCGCCATACCGGCCAGGAAGATGCAGTTGCCGACGAAGTGCAGCATCTCCATGCCCAGCGTCGCCCGTCCGGGGTCGACCGTCTGGAAGCCCATCGACAGTGCCGTGCCCCACGGCGTCATCCAGCCGGGCGCCTCCGGGTGCAGCACCCAGTACCCCGTCTGCGCGACGTGCTCCTGCAAGTGGCCGAGCTGGCCCAGCACCCCGAGCACGATCACCGAGACGGTCGCTCCGTAGACCCAGGTTCGCCGCCTGCGGTTGGCGATGTGCAGTGCTCCCACCGCGACCCACATCCCCACCGCCCACAGGAACAGCAGAAACGCACCAGCGGCGTCGATCCCCATCCCGCTCATTCCAGCCATTCCGAGGCTCCCCGTTCGAAGCGATTGCAACAAAAAATATATACCGTGACCAATGGTGCACGGCAATAGCCTGGAAAGCCAGGAATTCAGAAACTCGGCAATGTCGAAGAAGTAACATCGAGAAGAACATGCATACCGGGGTGCTTGACACGGGCTTGCGGCTCGGCGAGGGTGGGCCTACGGCGCCGACCGGTCGCCGAGCCGTGGAGCATCCGCCCCAGCCGGGGCTCCGTCGGTGAAGGGGAGCAGCCCTCTCGGTCGTGATGTCCCAAGCCATCTCCGCACGCCGCGTCGCTGGGGGACGAGGGTGTCCCGAGGAGGCTTGGCCATGACCAAGGACAGTGGTTTCAAGAAGGTTGTTCGCCGCCACGCGGAGCAGACCGGGCAGCGCTACACCGAGGCGCTCGCGGAGCTTCAGGGTCTGCACGGAAGGATGCACCACGAGCCGGCCGCCGACCGACTGCTGGCGCATCTGGAGAACCACTACGGGATCGACGTCGTAGCGGCGACGAAACTCAGTGTGCACAAGACTTATGTCTTCCGCATCGACCGCAACGACGGCAGCCCGTGGGTGGCACGTGCGTTCCCACCAGCGCGCCCACGTGCCGGCGTCGACGGCGACGCCGCGATCCTGCGGTTCCTGGAGCGGCAGGACTACCCCGCGGAGCGCCTCGCGGCGGATGACGCGGTGTCCGACTTCGACGGCGGCGCGGTCCTCGTCACCCGGTTCGTCGACGGCGTCCCACTGCCCGACGGCGCGGAGAAGTTCGCCGTCATGGGCGAACTGCTCGGCAGGCTGCACGCCCTGCCACCCGATGACTCCGTGAGCCGCCCGGGCGGCTCCAGTGGTGAGGACCCCGCTCACGAGGGCAGTCCTCGGCGGGATCTGTTGGCCGCGCTGGTGTTTCTCGACGCCGTGGACACCAAGGTCGCCGCTGGCGACCGCGAACGGTTCGAGCGGCTGCGGGACCAGGTGCGCTCGGCCGACGACGGCCACGGCCTGCCCGAGGCCCTGGTGCACGGCAACCTCCTGCACGCCCCCGATCACGCTGTCGTCGGCGAACACGGCCCGGTGGCGATCAACTGGAAGGCGTCCGGCCGAGGACCCCGCCTCGCCGACCTCGCGTACCTCATCTGGGGCACCGGGGCGTGGTCGCCCCGCAGGCCCAATCCGGAATGGATCGACGCCGTCGTCGACGCCTACCGCCGACACGTCGAACCGACCGACGAGGAACTCGACCGACTCGAAGCTGTGATGTACGTCCGGACCCTGTACCTCGCGTGCTTCGGGTATCGACGAGCGCTCACCACGGGCCGGACATTCAACGAGTGGGGCTTCATCGAACCGCCCGCGTACTACACCGACACCGCGGCCGCGACCCGAGCGGCTTTCCGCCGATAGCTTCGCACGCTCGGATATGCGGTTCGTCCTGGCCACCACGAGAATTCTGACCTGGGGCAGTCGGCGATATATCCCGCTGAGTGCCCCAGGAAGGGGATTATTCGATGCAGAGCCAGGTGGCGGAGCGGTGGGTACGGCGCTTTCGTGATGGCGACGAGTGTACGACGAAGCTGATCTGCTTTCCCCACGCCGGTTCCGTCGCGGGGCAGTACCGCACCTGGTCACGGGGACTGCCGTCGGACATCGGTGTCATGGCTGTCCGGTACCCGGGTCGGGAGGAGCGGTTCGACGATCCGTTCCCGTCCGGGCTGGAAGCCCTCGCGGACGACATCGCCGACGCGCTCGACGAACTGGCGCAGCGGGAACGGGTGGTGCTGTTCGGTCACTGTTTCGGAGCGACGGTGGCGCACGAGGTGGCGCTGCGCCTGCACGACCGGGGGCATCCGCCGGCCGCGCTGTGCGTGTCCGGAACGCTGCCGCCACAAGCGCTGAACGGCTGCCGCGTGGTGCCCACCGAGGACGAGGACATCATCGCGCACGTCGTGAGCCTGGACGCGAGCCGTGCCGCGGCCTTCGAGGAGCCCAGCCTGAGGGAGGCCGTGCTCCCCGCCGTCCGGGGCGACTACGGTCTGGTGGGGAGCTATGCCGGTGGGCCGCGACCGCCGCTGGACTGCCCGATCTACGCGTACGCCGGTGCCGATGACACCGAGGTGACCCCGGCGGAGCTCCAGGGCTGGGCGGACATGACACATAGCGCCTTCCGGCTGCGGGTACTGCCCGGCGGGCATTTCTACCTCAAACCCGAGGAAGCCACGCTGCTCGCGGACCTGAGTGACGTACTGGATCTCGTCAGATCCGGTACGACGACCGTCTGATGTGGATGGAGTGGGGAGATCATGACAGACGTGACCAGCTCGCAGCATGCCGATGTGGGGGTGCAGGGCCACTCTCGTCTCATCGCTCTCGTCCGTTCGGCGTGGCGGGACACTCTTGGCTACGACACGCCCGACGACGACATGAGTTTCTTCGACGCGGGCGGCGACTCGTTCGTACTCATTTCACTCATCGGGAAGATCACGAAATCCTCCGGAATCACGATCAAGGCCGTTGACGTCCTGCGTGCGCCCACGATGCGGAAACAGGCCGCGCTGCTCGGCCAGCTGATGGGCGAAGATCGCGACGAAAGCCAGTGATGAGAGAAATCGCAGTCCCTCGCTCCGAGCTGTCCTTGAGCGTGTCACCGCCCGCCGTGCTCCTGGCCGCATTCGGCCTCACCCTGGCCAGATTGACCGGTGTGAGCACATTGCTGGTCGGCGTCGGCGATCCCGACAATCCGGTTCCGATTCGGATCGAGATCGACGACGACCTGGCGCCGGAGGCATTCGTGCGCGCCGTGGCCGACTCGTTGGCACGGAGCGTGGGCACGATCGACGCCGAACACCGGTTCAACATCGCCGTGCGGCTGGATGGCACCGGCCAGTCGTTCTCCGGCTACGTCGACTGTGCGGACGACCTGCCGGCGGACAGGTTCGTCCTGGACTACGCGGCGGCCGTGGCCCAACTCGCCGAGGCGGCGTCGGGCGTGACGCTGGCCGACGTCCGCTGCATCTCCGCCACTTCGCGGCAGGTCCTCGACGACATCAACGACACGAGCCGTGTCTTCCCCGAGTCCTCGGTGGATTGTCTCTTTCGCGACATGGTGGCGCGTTGGCCGGCCGCGGTGGCCGTGCGTGACGCGCAGTCTGCGCTGACGTATGCCGAGTTGGCCGTCGCCGTCGCCGAACAAGCCGGCCTGCTGCGTGCGGCCGGTGTCGGCGAAGGCGACACGGTGCTGATCGGTGTGCCGCGATCGGTCGCGGAGGTTGTGGCCGTGTTGGGCACACTCTGGGTGGGCGCCGCGTATTTCGGCGTCGATCTGACACAACCCGCGGCGCACACCGCGCGGATCCTGGCGAAGGCTTGTCCCGCCGCCGCGATCGTGGCCGACGACGCGGCCGGCCAACTCGCGCCCTTTGGCGTGCTGCTGGTCAATGCGTGGCAGCGGGGCTGGCAGGCCGGCGAGGTCGCACCGCCCGTCGCACCCGATCCCGATCGACTGGCGTACATCGCATTCACGTCCGGTTCGACCGGTCACCCCAAAGGTGTGGCCATACCGCACCGTGGTGTGATCCGGCTGGTGCACAACAGCGAGTATCTGGCGCTGGGCCCCGGTGAGCGCTCGCTTCGCCTGGCATCACTGGCATTCGACGCGTCCACGCTGGAGCTGTGGGGGACCCTGTTGACGGGTGCGACACTGGAGATCTGCCCACCGGAAGCACTGTTCCCGAACGAGATCGGCGCTCTCCTCGTAGGGCGGCAGGTCACCGTGGCGTTTCTCACGGCCGGCCTCTTCGGGCTGGTCCAGGAGTTCGCAGGCGAATCACTCGCCGGTTTGCGGCACCTCATGACCGGTGGTGACGTGGTGCCCGACGAGCACGTCAGGAAGGCGCTGGTGCGAAACCCGGGCCTGGTCATCACGAACTGCTACGGCCCGACCGAGAACACGGTCGTCACGACGTCCTACTCGGTTGGTGACCCCGCGAGTGTCAACGGGCCGGTGCCGATCGGTTCGCCTGTCCCGGGAACGCGGATCTACGTCCTGGACAAGCGTGGCCGGCTGCTGACGCCCGGGGCCGTCGGGGAACTGTATGCCGCCGGGGACGGCCTCGCGTCGGGTTACGTCAATGACAAGGCGGAAACCGATCGGGCGTTCGGGTTCTTCTCGCCGGACGTGCCGGAACGGCTGTACCGCACCGGTGACCTGGTACGGATCGACGGGTCCGGCCGACTCCGCTTCCTTGGCCGGGCGGACGACCAGGTCAAGATCCGCGGCTTCCGCATCGAGCTGCACGCGATCAGTAAGGCGTTGCGTGCCCAGGACGGGGTTGAGGAGTCGTTCGTGACTGTCACGGACGGCGACAGCGTCGACAAGCGGCTCGTGGCCGCGGTCCGGCTGACACCGGGAACGGCGATCACGCCGGTCGACCTGCGGGACCGCCTCCGTGACGAGCTGCCGTCGTACATGGTCCCCGCCCTCTGGGCGGTCGTGGACCAGCTGCCCATCACGACGACCGGCAAGATCGACCGACGCCGGATCGCGGCCATCGCCAGACCTGCCGGCGCGTTCGCGAAGCAGGGCCAGCAGGCGGCTTGACCACCACGGCGTCTCGTCCTAACAGGACAGATGAGACGCCGTGGTGGTCAACCGTGGTAGCCGTCCAGGCGCGACAGGACGTACAGCATGACCTCGTCCGCGCCGCCGCCGATCGACCAGACAGGGCTGTCCCGGAAGTACCGGGCGGTCCACATCTCCTCCATGTACCCGATGGCGCCGTGGAGCTGTAGGCACGTCGCGGCGATCTCGCGCGCCAGGCGGCCCGCCTCCAGCTTGCCGACGGTCGCGAACCGGTTCACGTCCTCACCACGCATGTACGCCTCGGCCGCCGCGTAGTTGTAGTGCCGCAGCATGTCCAGCCGTGCGCTCAGCTGCGCCAGCGTGAAGTTGACGTGCTGGTTGTCGATCAGTGGCTTGCCGTAGACCTGGCGTGTCCTCAGGTAGTCCGCGGTCCGGGTGAGGGCGGTTTCCATGCCACCGACGGCGGAGTAGCTCAACGCGAGGCGCTCGTTCTGGAACTGGCTCATCTGCTGGTAGAAGCCGAGACCGATCTCGCCGATCGTGTTGCCGACCGGGACCCGCACATCGGTGAACGTCAGCTCGGCGGTGTCGGAGGAGCGCATGCCGAGCTTGTCGAGCTTGCGTTGCACCTGGCAGCCGGGGGTGTCCGCCGGGACGATGATCTGCGACAGGCCACCGTAGCCGGGCTTGTCGGAGGTGCGGGCCAACAGGCAGATCCAGTCCGCCTGGGTGCCGTTGGTGATGTAGAGCTTCGAACCGTTGATCACCCAGTCGTCGCCGTCACGCACGGCACGGGTGCGAAGCGCGGTCACGTCGGAGCCGGCGTCGGGCTCTGTCACCGCGACCGAGCAGACCGCCTCACCCCTGATCGCGGGGACCAGGTACCGCTGCTTGAGTTCCTCGCTGCCGAAACTGTGCAGCGACGGGGTCGCCATGTCGGTCTGGATGCCGATGCCAAGAGCCACCCCGGCCGGGCCGACGCGGCCGAGTTCCTCGTGCAGGATCACCGTGCAGAGATGGTCGGCACCCTGGCCGCCGTACGCCGGGTCGTACTCAAGACCGAGCAGGTCGAGCTCGGCCATCTTCGGGAACAGTTCATGCGCGGGGAATATCCCGTTCGCTTCCCATTCGTCCGCGTACGGCCCGATTTCCTTCTCCGCGAAATCCCGAACCAGCTTGCGCAGCGCGTTGTGTTCAGTGGTGAAGGCGACCATTGTCACTCCGATTGCTTCACGTGAGGCAAATGTCAGAGGAGGGCGAGCAGTTTGGGCGTGTAGAGCGCATCCGCTGACACGATTCCGGCCACCATGTCGAGATAGGTCGCGACGAGTTCCGGATCGGACTGCACCGCCCGCAGCAGGGCGAGCCGCTGCTCGTGCGGCTGGGCCAGCCGGGCGACGCTGAGCGTGGCCTGGTAGCCGGGGGCCAGTGCCGCGTCCCGGTCCCTGGCGAATCGGGCCAGGGCCGCGCCCAGCCGCGCGGGATCGCCGGCCAGTGCGTTGCCCAGCTCACCCACCAGGCTTTCCGCCTGGTGGAAGGCGTCGCTGATGCCGCGTGCCGTGATGGAGTCCTTGTGGTGCCCGGCGTCGCCGACCAGCGCCCAGCCGGGCCCGGTCGCCTGCCGGAAGAAGTTCTGCTGGTCCCCGGTGCCGTGCAGGCGTTCGACGGGCTCACTGTCCAGTAGTCGCTCGTACAGTGCGGGCGCTGTGGTGCGGATCTGCTCCTCGTAGGCACGCAGCGCGTCCGTGCGGATCTCCTCGAACCGGGACTGCGGGAAATAGGCCTGCACGAGGGTCGCGTCGTCGTTGGTGCGCACGGCAGCGACCCAGCTGCCGGGCCGCTCGTACAGCTCGACGCCGTCGACGGGCACGTCGTGCCAGTACGTGTGGTAAGCGCAGGTCATCAGCGGGTCCCGCACGGTGAACGGTGCCGCCACCAGCTGGGCGATGCTGGAGCGCATGCCGTCCGCGCCGACCACCAGCCGCGTGGCTTCGGTGAACACCCGGTCCCCGTGCCTGCCTTCGACACCGACGACCCGTCCCGCCTCGTCCCACACCAGACCGGTCACCCGACAGCGCTCGCGGAACTCGACGCCCGCTTCGATGGCCGCGTCCACCAGCAGCGCGTCCAGGACATGACGCCGAGGGGCGAACTTCGCCCGCTGTCCCGCGACACCCCCGGCGTACCCGTCGATGCGGATGTCGGCGACCTCGTAGATGGTGCGTGCCAACGGCGGGCAGCCCGAAGCGCAAACGCTGTCGAGCACGCCCCAGCGGGCGAGTGCCGCGACGCCGGGCTGGTGGATGAGATGCGTGGAGAGCGTGTCGGAGCCGTACGCCGACTTGTCGAGCAGGAGCACCTGATAACCCGCGCGGGCCATCAGCAGGGCGGTGGGCGCGCCGGCGCAGCGCGCCCCCACCACGATGGCGTCGTACATGCGGATGCCTCACAACGAACGTCGGCGAGCCGCGGCTCGACAAGGACGGAGAATGGCGACCCGACGGGTGTTGATGAGATCGGTCCACATGGCGATCCGGCGACAACGTGAATGTCGGGCGGCCGCCGGTCGCCTGTGGACGATTATATGACGAGTGATGATCGTGGAATAGGTGAACCGTTCACGTGTGAGATCGGTCGAGCGCATTGATCTCGCGGACGGCGTCGGCGATAGCACGGAAATCCTTGCGCAGGATGGCGCCGTGCTTGCTGGGCACCTTGGCGCCGATCGCGATGTTCGGGTTGCGCGCCACCACCCCGGCCGGGCTGGCCCGGATCTGTCCCTGCTCGTCACCCCGGCTGCCGAGGGACGTGCCCGAAGCGACCACGTACCGGACCGGGACCGTGATGTCGTCCAGCACCGGGCCCAGTTCCCGCTCGCGGGAGATCCGGCCGAGCTCGATGTCGCTGTCGGCCTGCTGCGTGGCGCTCATCCGTGCGGTCCGGCCCGTCGGGCGCAGCAGCGGCAGAAAGAAGCCCGTCCGCCGGAACATCTTCCGGATCCGCAGCTCCATGGCGTCGTCGAGCCAGTCGTCATGACAAGGCCGCTCAGCGCCACACTCGCGTTGGCCGATGCCATGCGGGCGCACGTCGGGGACCAGTCGGCACCCCGAACGGCGGAACCGGTCGGGCTGCCGCTCATCGACGAGCACCTGATCCGGATCGCGGCACCCCGCGATCGCGTGTGGACGGCGCTGCGGCGCTACGCCGATTCGTCCCTCCGGTTGCCGGAACCGCTTGGCAGGCTGCCGCACATCGATCCGGTTCGTGGTTTCGATGTGGCGCAGGAGATTCCCAACCGGCACCTGAGCATGGACGGGCGCCATCGGTTCGCCCGGTACCAGTTGGGATTCGACCTCGACGACCTCACGGGCGGCACCACGTTGTTGAGTGCCCGGACGTATGCCACGTTCCAGGTCCGCAGGGCCGTGCCTACCGCACACTGGTCGTCGGCAGCCGGGGACATGTCCTCGCGGTGTGGCACCTGCCGCACACCGTGCGCAGGCTGAGCGACGGCAGCTGATCCATGCTGCCGCCGCCAGCCTGGTGTGGAGATGGCGGTCAGGCTCCCCGCTCGAACAGCGCGGCGAAGCGGGTCAGGTACAGCGGCCAGCCCTGCTCGCCGTCGATGCCGTCGCTGACCGACCGCCAGCCGGGACCGTGCCGGTCGAGGTGACGGTGTTCCAACTCGACCCGGGTGCGGTCCGCGCCTTCGGCGATGAACCGGACCTCGACCTCGCTGGTCAGTTCGGTGTCGGTCTCCACCTGCCACCGTGGACCGATGTCCCAGCTGAACACCACGCGGTCGGGCGGTTCGTAGGCCAGCACGCGCGCCCAGTGGCACTCGCTGCCGTCGACGGCCCGGTCGTAGATGTGCCCGCCGACACGCGGTTCGAACACCGTCTCGGTGAGCGGCGCCCGCAACAGGTTGTGCTCTGGTGGCTTGAAATCACCGAATCGCAGGGTGAATGCCTCGAATGCCTTGGCGATCGCCGCGTTGACGACGACCTGCTTGCGGACCACAGTGGTCTCGGTTCCGGTCATGAACTCTCCTCCGTCGCTTCTTCGGCGACATCCACGTAGCTGGTCAGCGCGCGCTGCCAGAAGGTGTCGAGCTGATCGCGCAACGCCGCCACCGCCGCCGGATTGAGCCGGTAGATCCGCCGGGTGCCGACCGCGGTCTCGCTGACCAGGCCGGCGTCCTTGAGGATCTTCAGGTGTTGGGAGACCGCCGATCTGGTGACCGGCAGCTGTGCGGCGAGTTGGCCCACCGCTTGCGGTCCCTCCGCGAGGCGGCCGACGATGGCACGCCGTGTGCCGTCTGCCAGCGCGCTCCAGCCGTCTCCTGCTCGGTCAGTATCCACTAACCGTTAGAGTTCACTAACGGAGTCGTTTCGTCAAGCCATCCGCGCCGGGCGCGGTGATGTGCCGGACACAGTCCCTGGCCGATGAGTCGGCGAGGAGGAGCCGTGTCCGCGTCCGCGTGTACCGGCGCATGGCTCGGCCAGCGGCATGCCCAGCCGTCGAGGCGGCGGCGGACTCAGCCGCCGTGAGCCTTGCCGACGTAGCGGATGACCTCCACCTCGTCCAGGATGATCATGCCCTCGTCGATGAGGTCCTCGACCTGTGGCAGGAACTGCCGGACACGCTCCTCGGAGTCGACGATGATGATCACCGCCGGTAGATTGTCGGCGAGCGACAGGATGCGGGTCGTGTGGATCAACGAGCCCGCGCCGAATCCTTCGACTCCACGCAGGACTGTCGCGCCGGCCAGTCCTGCCTTGTGTGCCCGGTGGACGATCTCGTGGAACACCGGTTTGTGGTGCCACGTGTCGTCGGCGTCCACGAAGATGGTGAGCCGTAGGGCACGTCCAGCCAGGCGCATCGCGGTCCGCCTCCTACCCCCGAGCACGGCGTGGGCCATCGGGTAGGGACTGTTGGCGAACAACGGATGTTCGCGGTTCGGTCCGGCGAGCCCCACCGCCGGGACGACCCACCGGCGGCGCCGCCGTGGTGACCTTAGCGCACCGAACGGCATCCGGACCTGGTCATCACACGAACGGTTGCGTGACCGTCGGGGTGGTCAGTAACTGGGCGAGCGGTGCCGTTCGACGGTACCGGCTCACGGTCGGCGACCCGTTCGACCCCGCTTCGGAGATGGGCCCTGTCATCAGCGCGCGGCGACGGGCCAGGATCGAGGGCTACCTGGCCACCGGGCGGGAGGTGACCCGGCTCGCGATCGGCGGTGGCAGGCCCGCGCACCTCGATCGTGGCTTCTACGTCGAGCCGACCGTGTTCGCCGACGTGGACAATCGCTCGGTCATCGCGCAGGAGGAGTCTTCGGCCCGGTACTCAAGTCAGTTGACTAACTTAGAATGGCACCGCGAACCTCGATGGGAAGTGGTTGCGGTGGTGCGGTGTGTGATCCGGCTTACGCGCCGTCAGCCGATGGAGCGGCTCAACAGTTCGGTGGCCAGTGCGGTGCCCGAACACCAGGCTGTCTGCACTCTCGGTCGGCCCCAGACGTCGCCGGCCAGCCCGATGCCGTCGGCACCCAGGTGGAACGCGGCATCCCGGTGTCGGTCGGGCTGCGCGAGCCGCCAGTGGTGGGCGTGGGTCCACACCGGATCGGCCGAGATGCCCAGCAGGTCACGCATCGCGGCCAGCGCGGGTGGGACCGTGTCGTCGGGGTTGGCGTCGTGGGCCCTGGCGACCGTGGCGGTGGTGTGCGCGACGAGCACCGGGACGTGATCACCGCGGCGGGCACCGTCATCGGCGAGCAGGGACAGCGTGTCGTGGTCGTTGACGAAGGCGGCGTCGAAGTCCGGCCAGGTGCGGGCCGGGAACTCGGCGGCTACGGCGATCACCGGTGCCCAGGTCACCTCATCGGCGCCGGTGAGCAGTGCGCGCGTGGGGGAGGCGGGCGTGAGCACGCGGGCGGCCTGCGGGTCGGGCATCGCCAGCACGACGGCTGCATAGCCGCGGCCTGCCACCACCGGACCGGGGCCGACCTCGGTGACCGGGTGCTCCAGCGTGATGTCCAGGCCATCGGCCAGGTCGCCGACCAGTGATCGCAACCCGCCAGGGGCGGCCCAGCGCATCGGCCCGGGTGCCGGGTGGCGGCCGTTGTCGTCGAACACGGTGAGGGTGTCGGTCCATGGCCTGGCCAGACCGCGTGCCTGCCAACCGGCCACCACCGCCGCGAAGCCGTCGTCGTCGGCGGTGAAGTAGGCGGCACCCAGATCCACCGGTCGCCCGGGTCGGCCGAGTTGCCCGGTGGCCATCCGGCCGCCGACCATCCGTGCCCGGTCGACGACCCGCACATCCGCGCCGCCGGCCAGCAACGCCCGCGCACAGGCCACGCCGGCGATACCCGCACCCACCACCAGGATCGCCATGCGCACGACCCTAGCCGGGGTACGTTCGACGCCATGACCGCGAGGGCGGACCGGCGTCGCGAGGAGCTGATCCCGCATGTCGCGATCGGTGGTCGTTCCGTACCTGCGACCTCCACGAGGCAGGATGTGAGCATGACCGATGTCGACTACCTGCCCCGGACCGTGGAGTCGATCGCCCGTGCCCGGCAGCACGCCGTTGGTGATCTGTTGCGCCGCACCGCGCTGCGTTCGCCGGACAAGCTCGGCGTGGTCGCGGGGGAGCGCCGTGCCACGTTCGCGGAGTTCGACACTGCCGTGAACCGCTGCGCGAACACCCTGTCGAGCAAGGGTGTGAGCAAGGGCGATCGGCTGGCGTTGTTGTCGCACAACTCGTGGCAGTTCGCGGTGCTGGTGTTCGCCACGGCCCGACTGGGCGTGGTGCTGGTGCCGGTCAACTTCATGCTCAAGGCCGACGACATCGCGTTCATCCTCGATCATTCCGGTGCGTCGGGGATGGTGACCGAGGACGGGTTGGCCGGCGTCGCCGACGATGCCATCGCCCGCGCGGGTCTGTCCGGTGGGGTGCGCGGCTGGATCTCGCTGTCGGGCGCCGCCCCCACCGGTGACTGGGAGGACGTCGACACCTGGATCGAGGGTGGCTCGGACAGCCCGCCCGACGTGTTGGTCGCCGACGACGATCCGTTGCGGCTGATGTACACCTCGGGCACCGAATCGCGGCCCAAGGGTGCGCTGTTGTCGTCGCGGTCGTTGATCAGCCAGTACGTGTCGTGTGCGATCGACGGCGGGATGAGCGAGGAGGACGTCGAGGTCCACACGCTGCCGATGTACCACTGTGCGCAGTTGGACTGCTTCTTCGCTGTCGACGTCTACCTGGGAGCCACGAGCATCATTCTGCCCGGTCCGGACCCGGCGCTGCTGTTGGCGACCATCGAGCGGGAGCGCGCGACGAAGCTGTTCTGTCCGCCGACGGTGTGGATCTCGCTGTTGCGGCACCCGGACTTCGACACCCGAGACCTGTCCAGTCTGCGCAAGGGTTACTACGGTGCGTCACCGATGCCGGTGGAGATCCTGCGCGAGTTGTCGCGGCGGTTGCCGGAGGTGCGGTTCTGGAATTTCTACGGGCAGACGGAGATGGCGCCGTTGGCCACGATTCTGCGGCCGCACGAGCAACTGCCACACGCCGGATCGGCGGGCCGTGCCTCGCTCAACGTGGAGACCCGCGTCGTGGACGACGACGACAACGAGGTAGCGCCGGGTGAGGTCGGCGAGATCGTGCACCGCTCCCCGCACGCGGCGCTCGGCTACTACCGCGACGAGGACAAGACGGCCTCGGCGTTCCGGAATGGTTGGTTCCACAGCGGGGATCTGGGTGTGATCGACGAACGGGGCTATCTCGCCGTTGTCGACCGCAAGAAGGACATGATCAAGACCGGCGGTGAGAATGTGGCCTCGCGTGAGGTCGAGGAGGCGTTGTACCTGCTGGACGGCGTTGCCGAGGTGGCGGTGTTCGGCATCGCGCATCCACACTGGATCGAAGCGGTGACCGCGGTCGTCGTGGTGAAAGAGGGTGCGGCGCTGACGAAGGAGCAGATCGACGCGCACGCCCGCGAGGTGCTGGCCGGCTTCAAGCGGCCCAAGTACGTCGTGTTCGCCGATGCCCTGCCCAAGAATCCGAGCGGCAAGATCCTGAAGAAGGACCTACGGGTGCGCCACGCACGCCTGGCCGACAACGGCTAGCCGTTCTGTCGCACCGCGACGTACGTCCGTACCTTGGTGTTGCGGCAGTTGCGGCGCCGGGTGCCCTGCACGGCGGCGCCGCGCGTGCACCCGTGCGATGTGCCGGTCGAGGAAACGCAACCGCGTGATCTCGGTGTCCAGCCGGGAACCCTTCTGCACCTTGGTGAACAGGGGCACGTGGCATGCCGCGATCGCGGCACGGCACTGGCAGTGGCTGCCGACGAACGTCACGTAGTCGGCGTCCGGCGCGAAGCATGCCGCGTATGCCTCGGCGTCCCGGACCGCGATCTCGTCGTCCATGGAGGTACCCCGTAGTCTGTTGCGCGAGTCAGTCACTCGTCCGCTTGATTGTTGACTCATGCAGGTACTTGTTGACGAAGGGAGGTGTGTCAAGGGTGCCCGAGCGTGCGGAACTGCTGGCGCGACTCACGGTCGCAGCGCAACACAGCGTCACCGACGGCGTGGTGTTGCACCAGATCATCGCGGACAAGGTCGGTCTGCACGTCACGGATCTGCGCTGCCTCAACCTGCTGCGGTTGTCCGGCCCTGCCACCCCCGGTGAACTCGCGGCAGCGACCGGGCTGACGACCGGGGCGATCACCCGCATGGTCGACCGCATGCTCGCGGCCGGGTACGTGCGGCGCGAGCACGACCCGGTGGACCGGCGGCGCGTGATCGTCAGCGTGGCGCCAGAACGCATCGCCGAGATCGGGCCGCTGTACGATCGGGTGGCGGCAGGCTGGGCTGAGCTGCTCACCGACTACACCGACGAGCAGCTGGCCGTGGTCCTCGGCCTGTTCAACCGCGCGCACGAGATGACCGTGGCTCTCGTCGCCGAACTCCGAAAGGAGCTGACATGACCTATGCCGTTGACTTCGACACCGTATCGACCGTCGGCCTTGAGTCGTCGCCTGCCGCGCCAGCACTCGCAGGCCTGCGCGCCAACGAGGCCCGCTACTTCAAGAACAAGTACAACCACGTCTTCACCGTCGAGCCCGCGGCCGACGCCCGATCGACCATCGACCGGGTGAGCCGGATTCTCAAGGAAGAACGCGGCATCGTCATCTCCGCCAGGCCGCTGGAGGCGACCGCGTTCGAGGTGGAGAACATCCGGATGGCATACGTCTTCTACGAGGACGGCCTGTCGGTCAACGTGATGTACACCGTCGGCGACTCGGGGAAACGGGCGGTCGGGTTCAAGCTCTCCGACGGGATGGAGATCCCCGCCGAACTCTCCGCGTTCAAGTTCGCCCGACAGAAGTCGAAGCTGGCCGGCACCATCCGCGGCTCCTACTTCGTGATCAAGAACGAGTACTGATCCGCTACACCACGGGTGGCGCCGGTTCCGGCGGCAGCGCGAACGACGCGTAGACGCCGGCAGCCACGATCAACAGCCCGGTGCAGAGGAAGATCGTGTCGATGGCACCGAACCGCACGCCGCCGATCGTGCCGTGGAAGCCCCGCAGGACGGTGCTCGCCAGCCAGCCGCCGATCACGACCGACAACATCGATGCCGCCTGGGTGACCGGACCGAACACGGCGATCACCCGGCCGAGGAACTCCGGCGGTGTGCTCGCCAGCAGCAGCGGCGTCAGCCCGGTGTTGACCATCGCGATGGGGATCACCACCAGGAAGATCGCGACCAGGGCCACCGGGAAGCTGGTCGCCCGGGAGTAGGCGACGATCAGCACTCCGCCCACCAGGATGGCGAGCCAGACCGTCCGGCGCGCGGTGAATCTGCTGATCACCCAGGCCGCGCCCAGCCCGCCGATGATCGCGCCGATGCCTTGTGCCGTCGAGATGAACCCGTAGAACTTCGATGGCGTGTGCAGATTCTGCGTCACGAAGAACACGTCGAGGGCGTTGAGCGCGCCGCTACCGAACGCGGCGATCACCGCGGTCACCAGGATCGCGACCAGGAACCGGTTGCCCGCGAAGAACCGCAGGCCGGCAACGAATTCCGCCCGTAGGCCGGCCGATGGCGCCGTCTGCGCCGGTACGTCGCCGACGGTCGGCCGGATCGACCTGATCAGCAGGTAGGACGCCACGTAGGACAGCGTGTTGAACAACAGCGCCCACTGGATGCCAACCGTGAACAGCAGCGGCGCGGCCAACGGTGGCCCGATGATGCCGGCCGCGGCAACCGTGGCCTGCGAGACGCCGGCGGCCCGAGCCCGGTCCTCGGTGCCCTCGACGACGTCGGCGATGATCGCGAACCTGGCCGGCCCGAAGAACTGGCCCGCCGAGTTGAGCACGAACACGACCAGGTAGATCGCCACCAGCCACAGCCAGATCGGCAGCGCGTGGGGGGACAGGAACGACAGCACCGTCAGCGCCCCGGCGAGAATCGCCCGGATGACCTCGCTGTGCAGCATCGTGGTGCGGCGGTTCCACCGGTCGACGAACACACCTGCGGCCGGCCCGACCACCAGTACGGCCGCGCCGACCGACAGCATGATGCCGCTGACCGCGGCCGGCGCCCATGGCTGGCCGCCCGCCAATACCGTCGCCACCCACAGCACGAGTGTGGTGTCGAAGATGTAGTCCCCGACGGTGGACACCGCCTGACCCGCCCACAGCCGTGCGAACGTGCGATTGATGAGGAATCGCCGCACCGTGGTCGCCATTGCCACACCCCCAGAAATATCTGCGGAGGCGAGTGTCCCGCCATCGTCTGGGCGCCGGAACTAGTTGCCGGATTTCAGGCGCGGGGCACTAGCGCCACAACGCGGTGGCTCGGGCGGTTTCGGCGGGTGGGGCCGTGACGCAGACCCCACCCGCCGGGTTTTGGTCCGTTCGACCTACGGCAGGTGCCACTGTTGGTTCAGGCCACCGTTACAGGTGAACAGAATCAGCTGTGTTCCGTTGACGGTGTTCGAGCCGGGGTCGTCCAGGCATTTACCGCTCGCCGGGTTCAGCAGTTCCCCGTTCACGGACTGCCATTGCTGGTTCGCGCCACCGTTGCAGGTCCACCATTCGATCAAGGTGCCGTTGGCGGTGCTGGCATTGGTGATGTCCAGGCAGCCGCCGTCGATCTGCAGTGTGCCGTTGGCGGCCACGGTCCAGTTCTGCGCCGCGACATTCCCGTCGCACATCCACATCTGCACCTTGTTGCCCAGCGTGGCGGCTCCGACGTTGTTGTCCAGGCACACGGATGCGTTGTCGCCTGCCACGATCGGGCCGGTCGCGGTCGTGCCGACGGACAGCGAGTACCCGACCGAGGTGATGTTGGCCTGGACGGCGTTCTCGGTGGCGTCACTGGGAAGTCCGGACGTCATGACACCTTCGAAGAACGAGCCGGCCGAGCCCTTGCTGTTGTCACCGCCGATACCCAGGATGATGCCGCCCTCCAAATGCAGCGGCGTGTAGCCGGCAGTGGTGGGCAGCGCGCCGCTGTAGTCGGTCTTCAGCCCGCCGGTGTCAGCGTTGCCGTCCTTGATCGCGTACGTCGTGGAGCTCATCTTGACCATGCCGGTCACGAACGGGGTGCTTCGGCCGGTGTTGTTCAGGTTGGTGCCGTTCGCCCCGGCGAACAGGCCGTTCTCCAGGTCCGCCATCACCCACGGCCCGGTGCCCGAGCACTGGCCCGCCACGACGCCACCGAACCAGCACAGCTTGCCGAAGTAGACCGCACCCATGTGGCCGTTGCCGTTGTCCCGCGCGTTGGTCTCGGCGTTGCCGTAGTCGAAACAGCAGCCGCTGTTCACGTGGCCACCCGCGGCGACCATGTACTCGCCCTGTGACGCGCTGCCGGTCGCGATACCCGAGGTGAGATCGTTGCGGTAGCCGACGCCGGGCGCGACGAAGACCCCGTACACCTTGTGCCCGCCAGCGGTCACCGGCAGCGCGCTGGCATTGGCCAGCGCGTCAGGGCCTGCCGCGGCACCGCCTGCTGGCGCCTGGGTGAGATCGTTGTGCCGTGCTGTCTGGTCGTAGATGATCGTGATCGTGCACGATGTGCCGGCGCAGAAGGAGTCCTGGGTCGCGGCGTTGGCGAAGCCGCCCGCGCTCAACGTGCCGACGTCGGTCGTCCGGCCGTCGGAGGCGCGTTTGACCTGGTACAACCGGCCGCTGTACGCGCCGAACAGCGCGCGGGTCGTGCTGTGCGCGGCCACACACGGCGTGCCGCCTGCCGCGTAGATGTCACACGGCCCCGTTCCCGCGGCGGCCGCTGGGGCGGCGTTGCCGGCGATCACGACACCGCCGGTGACGACCGCTGCCGCGGCCACCACCAGCGCACGTCGAGCACGCCGCAGCCATAACCGAGGAGTCATGGCGAACCTTCCCTTCTTTTCAGAGGATTTGTTGCATCTGCGGGTAAATCACGTCATCGGCCGATCCAGGGCGATATGTTAGCGCTAACAATTTGCAATACAAATCACGCGTGAGCGCGCCACTGGAACTCCATCAGGCCCTGTCGATGGAGTGTTAGCGCTAACATTCTGTGGGCAAGAGAACCGGATGGCCGAAGGGATTTGGATAGGTCAGCTGTGCGTCTTCACTATCGCCGTCGGCTGATGTC
>DASUJK010000242.1:0-2978 GCA_036279295.1 Pseudonocardiaceae bacterium
TGGTACCGCACCGAACTGATGCCGCACGTCGTGGCCGAGGAACATGCTCTCTACAGCCCGGTCTCCGAGCTGGGCGCCACCCGGCTGCTGGTCTCCGGGATGCTGGCCGAGCATCGGTTCCTGGTGAGCCTGATCGCCGACCTGGCCCTGACATCCGACCCGTTTCAGGTGGCCACCACCGCCGTAGCCGCGCAAGCCGTCTTCACGGTGCACCTGGGCAAGGAGAACGAGCTACTGCTACCAGCACTCGACCAGGCAGGGCTGAACCTGCCCACAACCCTGGACGGCATGCACGAGATCCTTGGCCACCCGCACGACGGCGCAGCACACGACGGTTGCGGTTGCGGCTGCGGCTGTGATCACGACGCTGGCGAGGCGCAAGATGCACCGCTGCAGATCAGTACACGACCTGAGGAGCTGCCGATGAGTACACAGCCCGAAGAAACAGCTGGCGACCTCGATGTCCGGGCCCTGCCGCACGGTCAGCGGCACGAGATCATCTTCGCCCGGCTTGACCAGTTGCAGCCCGGCCAGGCGCTGGTCATCGTCAACGACCACGACCCGAAGCCGCTGCGGTACCAGACCGCGGCGATGTGGCCGGACCGCTTCGTCTGGTCCTACCTGCAGGCTGGGCCGCAGATCTGGCGTGTGGCGATCAGCCGTGCCGGATGATCCCGACGCCGTCGGCACCTTGACCCGGGTGCTGGTGCGGGCCTGCCGCGCGCTCGCCGAAGCGGGGCAGCCGCACCGAGCGGGTCTGCTGGCCGCAGACGCCTGGGTTGCCGTGCGACACACCCACCCCCGCCAGGCCCAACACCTCGACGGGGCGATGCACCACATCGCCCGCCTTGAACAGCGCAGTGAAGATCGGCCGACGACGTCACCACCAGCCGCCGACGACCCAACCAGGAAGGAACGATCCATGTCCAGCGCTCCCACAGAAGACCGCGTGCTCGACGTCCGCACCGAGGAGCCCAAGCGGCGCCACGAACTCATCTTCGAGACGTTCACCGATCTGCCCGTCGGCCAGACCTACGTGCTGGTCAACGACCACGACCCCAAGCCGCTGCGTTACCAGTTCGAGGCCGAGAACGCCGGCGAGTTCAGCTGGCAGTACCTCGAGGAGGGGCCGGAGGTGTGGCGGGTCAGGATCGGTCGCACCGCCGCGCCCGGGGCACCGTCGTCGTGAGCCAGGTCCAGAGCCCGCGGCCGGGCACCCAGGCGGGCGGGACGGCGACGCTGTGGCCGGACTGGCGCACGGTTGTCGCCGCTCGGGACTCCGGCCCCGACGTCGCCGTGCTGCACGAGTCGGCCGAGTTGAAGGTCGTGCTCGTCGCCCTGGCCGCCGGCCAGGGGCTGCCGCCCCACCCAGGGCCAACTGCCAGCTTCCACATCCTGTCGGGGACAGGCGCGGTCGTCATTGACGAGGTGGAGCACCCTGTGTCGGCCGGGGCGACCGTGGTCGCGGCATCGGGAACGCGCAGGTTGGTGCGTGCGACGTCACCGCTGGTGTTCCTCGGCAACCTGGGAGACCCGGCATCGGAGGACGGGCCGCACTGACGCTGGTCGGAGCGGCTTTTCACTGTTCGGTGTCCCGCCCGAGCGAGACGTCATGGAGGTCAGGCAATGTTCGTGCGACGCAGGGGGCAGCGGCCCGATGGTCAGGATCCGGAAGGTAACGGCGCGATCGCGACCGTGCAGGAATCCGACGACCCCGGGGCACTCGCCGCTCAGCTCTACGACATGCTGCATGAGGTCATCGACCCCGAGGTGGGTGTGAACATCGTCGACCTGGGACTGGTCTTCGAGGTCACGCTGGCCGACGGGCTGGCCGACGTGCGGATGACCCTGACGACGCCTGGCTGCCCGCTCGGCGGGTACATGGAGGATGCGATCCGGTGCACGCTGACCCGAGTTCCCGAGGTGGACGACACCCATATGAACCTGGTCTGGGAGCCGACCTGGGGGCCGCACATGATGAGCTACGAGGCCAAGCGGCAGCTGGGATGGGTATCGTGACCGCGCCCGTCGCGGGCCGCCCGGCCGGGACGGCTCCCGCGATCGGACTGACGACCCCGCGCAGGCGGCGTGCCAGGTGGGTGCCTCCGCTGATGGCCGTCGCCGTCGTGCTGTTGATCGGCGGCCTGTGGGAGGGGCTGGTCTATCTCGGGTTGCCGCTGGCGGCCGGTCAGCACAGCCTGCACGTCGACCACGGCCCGCTCATGGTGCTCGGCTTCCTCGGCACGCTGATCGCGCTGGAGCGCGCGGTCGCGCTCGGGCCGGCGTGGTCCTACCTCGCGCCCGCCGGGGCAGCGGTCGGCGGCCTGGCCGTCATCTGTAACACGCCCAACGGCGTTGGCCAGGCCGTGGTGACGTTGGGCGGGATGATCCTAGTGGCGATCTTTGTGGCGGTGCACCGCATCCAGGCGTCGCTCCACAACGTGGTACTTGCCACCGGCGCGATGTGCTGGGTGGTCGCCGGCGTACTTTGGGTGGCGAACTGGGATATTCCCCGGTTCATCCCGTGGCTGGCTGGCTTCCTCGTGCTCACCATCACCGGCGAGCGCCTGGAGCTGTCCCGGTTGATCGGCCGGAGCCGCCGGGCCGAGGTGCTGTTCGTCGGCGCGGCTGGCCTGTTCCTGGCCGGCCTGATCGTCTCCCTGTTCGCCGAGGCCACCGGGGTGCGCATCGCCGGCGCGGGCCTGTGCTGCCTGGCAGCGTGGCTCGCCCGCTACGACATCGCGCGGCGCACCGTGCGCGGCCACGGGATCACGCGCTACATGGCCATCGCGCTGCTCACCGGTTACGCGTGGCTCGCGGTTGGCGGCGCACTGTGGCTGGACATCGGGCGGATGAGCTTCGCCGACCTAGGCCGGGCAGCGCACGGGTCGGCGTACGACGCGATGCTGCACGCGGTCTTCCTCGGCTTCGTGATTTCGATGATCTTCGCCCACGCCCCGGTCATCGTTCCGTCGGTG
>DASUJK010000243.1:0-20458 GCA_036279295.1 Pseudonocardiaceae bacterium
CACCTGCGTCAGGATGTCGATAGCCTGGTTGCCCTGCATCACCGCGGCATCCAGATCCGGACGTTGGCCCAGCAGGCGAGTCCCGGCCAGGACCACCAAGCGAAGGCCGTTGGAGCGGGCGAACGTGTCGGGCGGCATCCCGGACGCGGCTTCGACGTTCCACCGCAGCGCGGCGGTGGGAAGCCCGAGGTCACGATGGATCTCGACGGCATCAGCGGCCAGGCGTGCATGGGTGTAGAAGTCGATCCAGTCCGGATCCTCCCCGACGCGGTTGTCGGCCTGGCCCAGCAGAGCGTCGGACGCGCCCAGCGCACGGCCCGCCGCGGCGGCGTGGCCAGCGCGGGCATGCGCGCGGGCCTCGATCAGTGCGAAGAACGCCAGCACCCGGGGCGTGGCGGTATGCCGGGCGCGTTCGTAGGCGCCCTGGCACATGTCGATCGCGTCGTCGTGAAACCCGCGCAGGGACGCTTGCAGGGCCGCGCACACCAGGACGTAGCCGCCGAAGGGCACGTCGCCGGCAGCGCGTGCCAGCCGCAGCGCCTGGATGTAGTGCCGTTGGGCAGCGGCGTGATGGCCGGCGTCGAACACCGTCCACCCGGCCAGACGGCTCAGTTGCGCGGTCGCCGCGAACAACTGGCGGCCGATCGGGTCGGTGTAGCGGCCCTGCAACAGTGGCCCGGCCTGCTCACGCAGGCAGGCCAGCAACGCGGAGGACCGCCAGTGCCCTCCTCCGTAGCGCGAGTCCCACTGGCGAGCGTCCTGGGCCGCGGCGAGTAGCTGCGCGACATCCGCGGCGCCGACGCGGCGGTGCGTGCCGGTGTGGGCCGCAGCCGACTCGGCGGGTGTGGTCAGCCAACGCCGGACCGGTGTGGTCCACCCGGCCATGGCCAGGCTGGCGTGGGTGAGCAAATCGCGTCGGTCCACCAGGCTCCAGTAGCGGGTCGCGGCGAGGATCGCCGTGGGCAGTGCGCGGGGAAAATCCAACCCCACCGTGTCGTCGTCCAGATCCTGCACCTGCAAGCCGATCTCGGCCAGCGTCACCGGTCGGCCCAGGCGCTCGGCCAAGGCTTGCGCGATCAACGGCCGGATCTCCCGGTCGGGGATCATGCCACGTCGGGTCCAGTTGGCCAGGCTGGTGTGGGTGTAGGCGGTGTGCTTGCCGGCGCCGGCGGCCAACTCGTTGATGCGCAGGGCGAGGCTCTTGTGGCTGGCGCCCGAGGCGTCGATGAGCGCGCCCAGTGACGTGTTGGGTCGGTTTGTCGGCGGCCCTGGGTCGGGCATCGCACCCACCTCGCTTGACCTTTCCAGTCTCACTGTCACAAAGGGTATGCCGCCGTATTCCGTCCGTGAACCCTGCGTGCGATCCGTGAGCCCCCCGCGTGAGCCTGCCGCGATCCCCGACACGCGGCTTTGCTGGTGAGCAGGGCACCCGCCCGCCGCAGCCACATCGGGGAGCACGATGATTCTGACCGGACACCGGATCGCGACCGGCGTGAGCGCCGGGGACATCACTATCGACCCGTTCATCCCGGAGTACGTCGAACCCAACAGCTATCGCGTCACCCTCGGATCGCGCCTGCTGGACTGCGCTACCGACATGCTGGACGCCCGATCCGTTCCGCCGATGGCCCCCAGGGTCCTGGCCGACGTGGGGCGCGTTCTGGAACCGGGCCGGTTCTATCTGGGTGAAACCGGCGAAATCCTGGGCTCGACGCGATTTGCCTCGACCCTGTACGCCACCCGGTCGTTGGCATCGATCGGGATGTGGCTGCATTTCAGCGCACCTCTGGGCCACACCGGTGCCGTGATTCGCTGGACACTGGAAATCCGAGTCGCGCAGCGGATCGTCGTCTATCCCGGAATGATCATCGGGAAGATCGCGTTCTGGCACACGCAAGGCAAGCCCGTCCGTTATCGCGGGCGGTACCAGGACTCGACCACCGTGCGCCGTTCGGCGCTGCGCGACGATCGACTCTTTCACCGCGCGAGAACACGATGATCCTCACCGGCCACGAGATCACTTCGGAGATCGCGCACCGGCGGATCGTCATCCGTCCGTTCCTGCCCGAGAACGTCAACCCGAACAGCTACAACTTCCGGGTCGGCAACACGCTGCGCGTGTACCGCGACCAGGTCATCGATCCGCGGTGTCGACCGGACACCGAACTGGTGACCATGCCCGACGGCGGGTACATACTCCAGGCACACCGCCTGTATCTGGCCTCGACACTGGAAGTCATGGGCAGCGATTACTATGCCCCGACATTCGCCGCCCGATCGTCGGTCGCACGGCTGGGGCTGTTCATCAACTTATCGGCATCATTGGGCGACATCGGATATCTGGGCCAGTGGACATTGCAACTGTTCCCCGCGACGAATCTCCGCATCTATCCAGGCATGGAAATCGGCCAGATCATGTGGTGGAAGCCGCTGGGCGAGATCAAATTGTATGACGGGAAATATCAGGGTAGTTCCGGACCGTGTGCGACAAGGATTCGTCATGACTTCGTTGCCCGTTGAACCACTCATCACCACCGCCGACGACCCCCGGACCACGCAGTGCGGCGGGAAGGCGCGGTCATTGTGGGACATTACCCCCATCGTCGCCGTGCCCAAGTTCGTGACCATCCCACCCAGCTGGTTCGGCCAAGCCGCCCACGACCATCTGGCGCGCATCGCGACGTATTGGGACCAGTGGGCATCCCCGCATCAGCAGAGCACACAGAGCCTGCGTGAACTGGCCACCCTACGGCTGACCGACGTCCTGCGCGACGCACTCGGGACGCAGCTTCAAGCCGCGCTACCCGGCGTCACCCGGTTCTCGGTGCGCTCGTCGGCCACTGGCGAGGATGGTGACCGGCGCAGCTTCGCCGGCCTGTACGACAGTGTCCTGGACGTGGGGTACGGCGCTCTCGAACAGGCCGTGCTCACCGTCTGGCGCTCGTGGTTCTCCGTGCGCGCCATCACCCACCGGGCCACCACGAGTTGGCAGGAACCAGCGATTTCCGTGGTGGTGCAACGGATGGTGCACGCCCAGCAAGCCGGCGTCGCCATCGTATACGGCACGACGATCGAGATCGAAGCCGTCCACGGCACCGGCGAGCGCCTGGTCAACGGCACGGCCGAGCCGCACCGCTACCTGTTCTCCAGCCCGGTCGATCATCCCACCAGCCCCAGCCCGGTCGACCAGGCCGCCGCCATCGACCAGGCTGTCGCCGCGCGGCGGGCCGCAGCCCTGGCGTCCACCCTGCACGACCGGCAACCGGCACAGGACCTGGATGTGGAATGGGCCGCCGACGACACTCGGGTGTGGATCGTCCAAGCCCGGCCACTGGCCACCCGGCCACCGACCACCCAAGCCCTGGACTGGGTCAACTCCTGTACGCAGCCGACCCTGCGATCCGTCGAGTTGTACGCCGAGGCGGTACCGGGCGAGTTGGTGCCGCTGGGGGCATTGGCCGAAGTGGTCGGCCATTACCGCACGAAACGACGGCTGCTGTACACGCTATGCGCCGACCACGACTGCGACCTGGGGGCGGCGCTGGTCGTGCACTTCAACGAACTAGGACTGCTCGACGACACTCCTTGGTCCGACCTGGTCGGGCGGCTGGGGCCCACCGCCGTGCTAGACATCTCGCCGATCGAACGGCAAGTCATCCTCGCCACCAGCGGCCTGCGCCGCTACCTGATCGACCTGTGCGCGGACGGCCCGCAGACCCTGCACACCATGGTGATCCGCGAGTTCGTCAGCGGGGACTGCGGTGTGCTCAGCACCGTGTCCGGCCAACACATCCGGGTGGAGTTCAGCCCCGACGGTCTGCTGGGGCTCAACCGGGGTGTCGCGCACACCGACACCTTCCTCATCCCTGGCGCCAGCCCGAACCCGGCGCTACCGCCGGGGTGGCCGGCCTCGACCGTGGCCGTACTGCGCGCCGTGACACGCCAGTTCGCCGAGCGACACGGCGACGCCGTGATCGAGTGGGTGCTGCGCGGCGAGCGACTCGTGCTGGTGGACTACTCCCTGCTGCATCCCGGCGCCACGACCATGCCCACCACGGAGGGCACGGTCATCAGCGGCGGCGCGTGCGCAGGGCCCGCGCTGGTGCTGTCCGAGGAGTGGACGCAGACCCTGATCGACGACAGCGTCGCGCCGGTGGTGTCCGTCGGGATGCCACTGCCCGATCCCGGCGACACTCGCGTCGCCAGTGTCCATAACCAGATCGGCTCCTTGGCGCACCCGCCGGTGGTGGTCGTGGACCGGCCCTATGCCGTGCTGGCCACCCTGATCCCACACGTCGCGGGGTTCGTGTTCACCCGGTCGGCGCCCCGCCTATGCCATCTGGCGATCCTGCTGCGCGAACACGGCACCCCCGCGATTTGCCGACCCGGACACAAGCTCCCCGACGACGGGCAGTGGCTGCGCTGGTCGAGCGCCGGTGTTCTGGACACCGACCTCACCCACGGCGGCGACGCGTGATGACCGCCAGCGGCCCGCGGGTGGCGCTGATTGGGTTCACCGGTACCGGCAAGACCACGGTGGCCACGTTGCTGCTGGACGAGTTCCGTCGTCTAGGTCAGGATGCACGCCTGATCAAGTTGTCCGCGCCGCTCTATCGGCTCCAGCGGGCTTACTACACCGAAGCCGGCACCGACCTACCACCAGACGTCCAGGACCAACAACTGATGGTCGAGATCGCCACGCAGCTGCGCCGGGTCGACCCAGCCGCGCTGGTGACCCGGTTCCTGGCCACCCTGGCCACCGCGCCACCCGGCGCCGCGGTCATCACCGACGACCTGCGGGAGGCCGATCCGGACGCAGCCCACCTGCGGGACGCGGGATTCACCGTGATCCGACTGGAGTGCTCCGAGCAGGTCCGGCTGACCCGGTTGGCCGGCCGTCACGACCGCTCGATCGTCGACGAACCGGTCGTTTTCGGACCCAGTCTCCGCAAGATCCCTACCGACCTGGTGTTGGACACCCACCAGAGCACACCGGCGCATAGCGTCCACCGCATCCTGCGCCACCTTCACCGCACGAGCACGATGCCGAGGGAGGCACGCCATGATGCTGGAGCGTGAGGGCTCGCAGATTCTCACGGTCGGCCCCGCCATGGGGCGATTCACCCCACAGTGGAACGATGCGTGGCCGCTCGTCGCGGTCGACCTCACGGGGACGACGGTCAGTGACAACACGATCCTGCTGCGGTGGGAAGACCTGGTCGACGCGCCGGCCAGCCTGATCAGCTCCACCGGCACCGCCCCCGTCCCCGTGGCACCGCCCCGGCTGGGCAGTCTCATCCACGGCTGGGCGGTCGAGGACACCGCGTGCGCCCAGTGGGGCGGCCTGTCAGCCGCGCCTCTGTTCCTGTTCGGCCGCCGCGGCGCCGATCTCATCACGCACGCCTTGGTGCGCCTGGGCGCACAGGACGGCCTGTTCATCCGAATCCCGCAGCATCACCACCCCACCGGACTGGCTGACCTCGCCGAACTGCTGTCCGCCGCACTCACCGCGACGAACGCCCACCGGGAGTTCCTGAACAACCACCAATGCTGCCTACGCAAGTTCTGGCCGGACGAAGAACTCGAACACAAGATCACCATGCGGGGTCCGGTTGACCTGCACGCGGTGGTTACCGGGCTGCGCGATCTGGTCGGCGGCCCTCACCTGCCCGGCACGATCTGGGAATACCGCGACGACTACCAGATCTGGGACTTCGACAACTACCTCTACGAGATCACCGGTCCCGTTGAGGAAGCAGGCTACGTCTCGTTCATCCCGGACTCCACGGGGACGGTCATCGTCAAGCGCAAGTGGTTCACCCACGACGCGCCCCGCCGGCGGGAGACCCGCTGGCGCGGCGTCCCGATCGCGACCAGCACCACCAGCTTCGCCGGCTACCTACGCTCCCACGTCGACGGCGACGCACGGTACCGGGGATCGTTCCGGCGAACCCGGTTGGACACCTCGTGCGAGTTCACCCGCACCGGCAACGTGTATGGGTTCATGGTCGACTGGAGCCGACCGCCGGACCGGCCCGACATTGCTGGCCTCTATCAGGTCGAGATCGAGTACCTGCACAGCAGGACGCTGAACGACGATGCCGCCGACGCGGTCGACACCGAGTTGGCCACGCTCACCGCGGCGACCCGAACCTATCTGGACAACGTGGGAATCGCCCACCAACCCGGCGAATCCAAGCTCACCTACCTGCGAACCCTCATGCCCGCACCGACACCCTGACCCACCGCCACCGCGACGGACCGTGGCCGGTCCTCCTCGCCGGGCTGCCCACTCAGGTGCCGCTCCACGGCAGCCCGGACGGGCATGCGCCAGTTGCTTATCGACGAGGTGTCAGTGTCGTCCACAGACTTGCCGCCACACCGCGCACGACCAGCGCGATCGTCGCCAGCGGACCGGTCACGGGCCGGTGCCATGCAGCCGCTGAACGCCAGTAGAACCGGATCGCGCCACGGTGGTGATGGTAGATCGACCGCACGGGCCGACGTCGAGAGGACCGGCCGCCGACGTGCATGATCGTCGCCGCTGGCTCGAATACGGTCCGCCAGTCGGCCTTGCGCAATCGAAAACACAGGTCCATGTCTTCGACATACATGAAATAGCGCTCGTCGAAACCGTGCACGTCGTCCCACGCTTGACGAGGCAGCAGCATGCAGCACCCCGATACCCAGTCGACCTGGCTGGCCTCACCAGTGGCACCAGCAGTTGCGTGATACCGTTTCGTCGCCGGATTTCCCGGCCAGATCACCCCCAGGATTCCATGAACCAGTGCCGTGGCTATTCCGGGAAAGGATCGGGCACTGGGATAGGTCGCACCCGACGGCTCGGTGGTTTTGGGACCGACGCATCCCACACGGTGTTCTCGGGTCGCCGCACCGAGCATGGCCTGGACACCGCCAGGCTCGATGCGCGCGTCCGGATTCAGGATGAGAACCCACGCGGCGCCGCCCTGGCGAAGTCCCTGATTCACGGCCGCGGCGAAGCCACGGTTGGAGGAGTTGACAACTACCCGCGCACCACGCTCAAGAGCGACGACAGCGCTCTGGTCGCTTGAACAGTTGTCGACGACGGTGACAGCGACCGTGACGTCCCGCTGGTCGGACAGCGAGGCCAGGCACGCCGGCAGGTCCTCCGCGCTGTTGTAGGCGACAACAACGCAGTCGACGGCTACAGGCGCGGTCACCCGCCCAGAGTACAAGCCGCACCGCCCGCCACCGCGGCGACGGGCGCCTACCCCCGGGCGGGTAGGTTGCGCCGGTGCATCGATCACCTACTGCCTCCGCCCTGGCCAGCGTTGATGTCCTGACCTCTTCGTCAGATGCTCGCCCGACGCCGGCAGGCCCTGGCGCATCCGGCGCGGATCAGGCCGCAGGTTACCGCTGTCCGTTCTGCACCATCGCCGCCGGTGGCGAGACTCCCTTCAACACCCAAGGCGACATCGTCAGGCAAAATGAATTAGCGATCGCCTTAATTTGCCCCCGCTGGTGGCCACGTAACAAGGGACATGTGCTGATCGTGTCGAGGTTTCACTTCGAGAGCATTTACGATCTGCCCAAGGAACACGGGCACGCAGCCCAAGATCTGATCCAGGAAGTCGCCATCGCTATCCGTAACTCGTACGACTGCCACGGCGTGTCGATCCGCCAGCATAACGAGCCGGCCGGTGGCCAAGACGTTCCCCACTATCATGCGCACGCCTTTCCCCGATTTCCCCGAGATGAACTCTATTCCTCTCAACCGATTCCCGGTTTCGTGACGACGGCCGAACGTCACCTCTATGCACAGCGGCTCCGTCAGTACTTCCAGGACCGGCGCGTCGGTGTGGGGCCGGTTGGAGTATTACCTGACCGGCGACCCTGACTCCGGACAACAGCCTGGCCACCCCCTGAGTGCGGCCCCGCTCCGGTGACCCGTGCTAGTCGGTGAAAGCCTGCATTACAGGCAATCACGGGGAGCCCTGGTCCTTGGACTCGATCTTCGCAAATCCAGTCCCATCAGGTGCTTCCTCCCCTCTGTACTTCGGTACAGGCGATCGTCCGGGCCTTGTGGAAGTCCAGGACGACGAACTGATCCCCGAACTACGTGATCTCAACAAGATCAGGTCAGTAGGCGCGACGGGTAGCGGGTGCGCCAAGTGTAGGTGGCGTCATGTGCTGGTGGGTGCCGGTGAGATGACAGGGCCGTCCGCGTTCTTGCTGTCCCGGAGCTGGGTGATCATTGGCAGATCTCCTCGGTCAGCTGATTGCTCTAACTGAGCTTGTCTGCCTTTACGGCGGTTACAAACGTGTGCCATCCGGTGGAGCCAAGGGCCAGGTGCCCGGCGTCTGACTTCTTCGAGTCGCGAACACCGGTCGCTGTTTAGCGAACGCGACCTCTACACAAGATCCATTTTGCGCACTGTAGGTGCTCTTTCGCCACGCAGTGGCGAGACGTAGCGTCTGCACGGTCGCTCCTCAGAGTCTCTTGATCAGGTCCACGATGAAGCCGATGGAGTCACTCGGTGTGAGAGAGAGACAGTCACCCGTCCTGGATTTGGCCAGGCGGTCTACCAGGCTCTGTCGAAGTCCAGTACGACGAACTGGTCCCGCTAACTACTGGCCGATCCGTCCTGCCTTGACCGCCGCCACAAGAGCAGTGACGTCTCCACGCAAGACGGGGCCGTCCGCGTTCTTGCTGTCCCGAAGCTGGGTCAGCGTGTGATGTGTTTCAACGCACTGGGTGTTGCTGGCGCTCCTGCTCGACTTGCGCCACGTTCGGCCATCGATTTCGTTGATCATTTCCGGTTCCTCTCCGTCCTGATCATTTCTCGTGACTGTTCGGGTGATGGAGCTGCCGCTGCTATGTCACCCCACAGGGCCGAGAGCGCAGCGACAGCGTCGGCGTCCTGCACGGGTTCGGTACCCAACACACTCTCGGCATACGCGGCGTCTTCGTTGTCAACGAAGCGGAGCAGCTGAACAGGTCCTGTCATCAAGCCGTGTGCACCGAAGTCGCTCGGCAGAACCTGAATTGTGACGTTCTCCAACTCGGTCATGGTCAACAAGTGGTCAAGTTGCTCCACCATTACTGACCGGCTACCTACCGTTGTCCGCAACACTGCGGCGCCGATCAGTGCGTGGTACGCCAGAGGCTCACTTCGGGTCAACAAAGCGCGGCGCTCCGCCCGTTCGGCACCCGCTCGATCCTCCCAATCGCCCGACTTGATCAACGGGCGCGAGCCGGTGGACATGGCTGTAGTGTAGCCGTGGATTTGCAGCAGCCCAGGCACCACGACCATGTCCAGGGTTCGTTCGCTGACGGCTTCATTCTCGTCCATACGGAACCGGCGGTACTTCACAGGCAGGTCTTCCGCGTGTTCGATCACGCTGCCGTCAACGTCAGCAACCTCCCACAGTTGAAAGGCTGCCTCGCGCTCGTCGCTGGTGGCTTGGAGAACAGCGAGGATGGCAGCGACCCGAGTCCGACTCGGCAGAGCCTCGCCGGCTTCCAAGCGGTACACGGTCTGCGCCGAGCATGACGCTCGTTCAGCCACCTGCTCGGCCGACAACTCTGCGCGGAGCCGGATCGGCTTCACGAACCGGCCGAGTCGCCGCTTGCCGCGTGTTGTCCCCACTGCCATGGCGTCGATCCTAGTCACCCGTTGTCGCTGGACAGAGCCGCAAGTTCACTCGTTTGGTAACTCTCATTTGCGACTCTCAAACGCTACTCTCGTATGTGTCAGCCGGATGGACATGGTGCACCACGAGCCGGCCCGACCTGTGAGCAGCCCCGGTCTCCAGACGCGACTGGGTTACGTGCACAGCGTTCGGGACTGCTCGCCGGCGCGGCGTGGAGGCGGCTCTCCGAGACTCGGACCGCCGAACGCGCAACCGAGATGGGACGGACGGCAATGTTCAACGCGATACTCGTATCACTCGTAAGCTGCGTCGGCCTACAGGTCGTTTGGCATTTGTTCACGGGCCGCGCTCATCGTGGCGGGCATGCCCGCACCGATGTCATGTATTCCCCGTACACCCTGGCCGAACGTGTCGCGCGGGAACGAACCCAGCACGACAACTATCTGCGGGACACGGGAAGACATCACATCGACCCACACCCTGATCCTCGCACGGTTGACCTGCGGCGAGGCAAGTTGCCGCTGCTGAGTGGTTACGTACGGGAACGCAGTAACGAGGTGAATTGACGACAAGAACCGGTCGACAAGAAGGCGGTGCAGTGGTGTCCCATCGAGCAAATCTGACTGGCCAGGAATCGGTGCAGACACTACGCGCCGCCCACGAACTATTGCACCGCCACTGGCCAGGCGACCATCCGTCATCGCGTGCATTGCTCGACTACCACCTGGACGCGGCCGACCTGTACGACCGAATCGCCGAGATCGACCCGGCCCACCAGCACGAGGCCCGCTATTGGGCGCACCAGGACCGCGACGCAGCCCACGCAATAGCCGAACAGATCGGTGCGTCCACGCAGGCCACCGCGTCCGACTGACCCCCGAAGCCGGCGCCGTGGCGAGTCGGCCAACCCACTCGCCCCGGCGCCTACCAACACTGCATCCCACCCACCGAGAAGGCGGCGCGACCATGCCTGACAGAGGACTCGACATCGACGTGATCGGCTCGCCTGGAATGCTGATCTGCTGGCCTGGGCCGGACGCAACAGCCGGCGTCTTCGGTGATCAACCCGGCGACGAACATCTGATCATGCTGCTCGATCCCCTGGCACTGGCCTTGACCACCCCACCCCAGCCCACCGACCGCCCGGCGATGGCCCGGTTCCTGCGGGAACTGGCACATTCGGCGACGCTGATGGCTGATCGGGTCGACCCCACCGGCCAGTTCCAACCGAGCTGGGCGACCGCGTCCGCCAACAAACAGGACGAGAGCAGCGCGGCGGACACGGTCAAGCCAGCAGCGGGAAAGCAGGGTCGGTCGTGACTCAGCGACAGGCCACCCTGCTGGGGCGGGAGTTGGGGTGGCGGTTGCGGGCAGCGATGCGGGCAGCGGACCTGACCGGCCAGGAGATGGCCGAACGCCTCGGTGTCACACCCAGCCAGATTTCGCGCATGCTGACCGGCCACCGCGCCAGCGATCCCGCGGAAGTGGCGACATTCCTGACGATGTGCGGTGTCACCGCCGCCCAGCGGGAGGAGATCGTGGCGTTGTGCCGGCAGGACCACACGCCGGGGTTGTTGCGGTTGGACGGGGCTCAGCGGTGGATCAGCCTGCGGGAACACACCCGCCAGGCCCGCCAGATCGTGGAGTTCGCTCCCGCCATGGTGCCGTGGGGCATGCAAACACCGGCGTACACAGCGGCAGTCGCCGACGCCACCGACATGGCTGCGGACGTGGCCATGTCGTGGGGTGGGTACCGGATCTGTCTGGTCGATCTGAGTGACCGGTCCCGATCGGGCATGTGGACGGTTCTGATCCATGAGTGGGACCCGGTGGACTCGCGAACGTGCATCCGTCAGATCGCGGTCGAGTACAGCAGCAGCATGGACATCAATGCCGACCTACCCATGCCCAGCGGATAGTGGAGTCCACCCGACGAACTCAGTGCAGGACCGACTCGTCCGCCGTCAACACCGTCAATCGCTGCGTCGCCCTCGTCAGCGCCACATACACCGATCGTCGTCCGGCGGCCGGCACCGCCGCCTCCTCGATCAACGCTTCCGGCGCCACCACGACCACCGCGTCGTACTCCAACCCCTTGGCGTCCATACTCCCCACGACCCGCAGCCGGTCCGACCCGACTGTCGCCAACGAGGCCGCCACCGACTCCACCGCCGCCATCGCCGTGATCACACCAACCGTCCCCGGCACGGCCGCCAACAACTCCTCAACCGCCGGCCGAACAGCGAGAGCCAACCGATCGGCCGCCACTACCCGCACCTCCGGCGCCGCACCCGTCCTACGCACCGCGACCGGCAAATCGTCCGGCACCGACTGCCCGGCCAAGACCCCAGCAGCCAACTCGAAGATCTCCGCCGAGTTCCGGTAGTTCGTCCGCAGCACGAACTGCCGCTTCGTCCGCACCGAACGCAACGCCGCCTCACGCGCCGCCAACGCCTCCTCGGGCTCCGGCCACGCACTCTGCAACGGATCGCCGACGATTGTCCAACTCGCGTACCGACCCCGCCGCCCGACCATCCGCCACTGCATCGGCGACACGTCCTGCGCCTCGTCCACGACCACGTGCGCGTACTCGTCGTAGTGCGCGGGCCGGGACCGACCAGCGGACGGAGCACCAGCACCCCGACGACGACGCGGCTCACCCAGCAGTCCACGCAACTCGTCCAGCAACGCCACGTCCGCCACCGACGGGTCGCCGGGATGCGCCGACCACGACGCTGCCAGCAAGTCCAGCTCAGCTGGCGACAACGTCCGACCAGCCGACTGCGCCAGCCGATCCCGGTCGCCCAACCAGTCCAACACTCCATTGGGGGTCAACACCGGCCACCATTGCACCAGGAACCGGTGGAACTCGATCCGCTCACCCAGATCGGTCACCAGCGCGTCGTGATCGGCAGCGAAGCGGGCACCCGGAGCATCGTCGGCCATGTACGACTCGGCCTTGTGCCACAACGCTTCCAGCAATGCTTCAGCCGCATCCACCCGTGACCGGTTCGGCATTCCGCCGCGACGGTGCACCAACCGCCGCACCCGTTCCAACTCCGCCCCGGCCAACACCAGGACCTCACCTCGGTACACGATGCGCAACTCGGTCGGCACGTCCGGCGGGGTCTGGCGCACGGCCCGCCGCAGCACCCGCAGCATCCGTGTCGAACCCTTCACCGCCGCCGTCCGCGCATCGTCGAGCCGGGTCGACGACACGCCGTCGAGCACCTCGCCGAGGGCACGCAACTCGGCGCTGTCCTCACCCATGGACGGCAGCACCCGCGAGATGTAGTTCGTGAACACCGGCGACGGGCCGACGACGAACACGCCGGCACCGGTCATCGTCCGACGGTGCCGGTACAGCAGGTATGCGGCCCGGTGCAGTGCGACCGCGGTCTTACCGGTGCCCGGCCCGCCGGTGATCTCGGTGACCCCGGCCGACGGCGCCCGGATCGCCTCGTCCTGCTCCCGCTGGATGGTCGCCACGATGTCCCGCATCGTGTCGCCGCGCGCCCGGCCGAGTGACGCCATCAGCGCGCCCTCGCCGACGATCTTGATGTCCTCGGGCAGTGCGTCCGGCGCGAGCACGTCGTCGTCGATGTCCAGTACTTGTTCCCGCGAGCACCGGATCACCCTGCGCCGCAGCACACCCATCGGGTACTCGGCAGTAGCCTGGTAGAACGGCGCGGAAGCGGGGGCACGCCAGTCCAGCACCAGGTTGTCGAAGTTCACGTCCCGCAGGCCGAGCCGCCCGACGTAGAGCACCTCGCCCGTCGGCTGCTCCGGCCCCGGCCCCACATCGAGCCGACCGAACACCAGGCCCTCGTGCTCGGCGTCCAACGCCTGCAGCACCTTGTTGGCGTACTGCACCATGACGTCCCGCTCGATGAGCATCTGCGCCTGCTCGAAGATGGCCTCCCGGTCGGCGCCGTGCGCGAGCTGGTACCCACGGTCGCGCATGGCCTCGGTTTCCGATCGCACCTCGGCGAGTCGGGCGTACACGCGATCGACGTGCCGCTGCTCCATGGCGATCTCGGCTTGCCTGACGGCGTCCTCCGGCACCCGTGCTCCCGGTCTGTCTGAAAACGAAAATGGCCAGATGGAGACGGTACGCCGTCCCGATCGGCGAGAAATCAGGCGGCAGGTGGATGTGTGCCGGACAGACCCCGGATAACGTAGTAGTAGACGATGGTTCGGTGACACGGATCGTGGCCGGCGTCGCCGGTGGACGGCGGCTGCTGGTGCCGGCGAAGGGCACCCGGCCGACATCGGAGCGGGTGCGCGAGGCGATGTTCAGCGCGCTGGAGGCCGCCGTCGACATCGATGGCGCCCACGTGTTGGACCTCTACGCCGGTTCGGGCGCGCTCGGCCTGGAAGCCTTGTCCAGGGGCTCGGCACGGGCCACGTTCGTGGAGAGCGACCGCAAGGCCCTGGATGTGCTGCGCCGCAATGCCGCCTCGGTGGGCCTGCCCGGCACTGTCGTACTGCCCGGTGCCGTCGAGTCGGTGCTCGCCGACCGCGCCACCGAACCGTTCGACATCGTGCTCGCCGACCCGCCCTACGCGCTGACCGAGCAACAGGTGGCCACGATGCTCGATCGGCTGGCCGGCAACGGCTGGCTGGCCGGGCACGGCGTGCTGGTGCTGGAGCGGGCCGCCCGGGCCGCCGAGCCGACGCTGCCGGCCGGCCTGACCATGATCCGTTCCCGCCGCTACGGCGACACCGTCACCTACTGGATCGGCTGGACGCAGGCGTGGGACTGAAGGGGGTCCCCGAACAGAGTGACGGGGACCACGACGCAGTCGGCTGTCGCTGGTTGTCCTGCTACGGTCCCGGCACATGAGGCGTGCGGTCTGTCCTGGCTCTTACGACCCGGTCACCAACGGCCACATCGACATCGTGGAGCGAGCGGCCGGTCTCTACGACGAGGTCATCGTCGCCGTTCTGGTGAACAAGACCAAGAAGGGCATGTTCACCACGGACGAGCGCATCGAGATGCTCAGGGACATGACGTCGCACCTGCCCGGCGTCCGCGTCGACTCGTGGCCCGGCCTGTTGGTCGACTACTGCCGCCAGCACGACATCTCGGTGATCGTCAAGGGCCTGCGCGCGGTCAGCGACTTCGACTACGAGTTGCAGATGGCGCAGATGAACCAGCAGCTGACCGGCGTGGAAACCCTGTTCATGCCGACGAATCCGTTGTGGAGCTTCCTGTCCAGTTCACTGGTCAAGGAAGTGGCCAAGTACGGCGGCGACGTCTCGCACCTGGTGCCCGACCTGGTGCACCGCAGGATGTTGGACCGCTTCGCCGAACAACGCGCGGCCTCCAACGACTGATTGCGGAGCCAACGACTGACTACAGGGCCAGCTTCATCCCGACATGGCTGGCCGCGAAGCCGAGCCGCTGGTAGAAGCGGTGCGCGTCGGCCCTGGACGCGTCCGTGGTGAGCTGGACCAGGGCACAGCCACGCTCCCGCGCGGTGTCCACGGCCCAGTTGATCAACAACCCGCCCAGCCCGCCGCCACGCTGGTCACCGCGCACCCGGACCGCCTCGATCTGCGCCCTGGTCGCGCCACGCCGGGACAGGCCGGGCAGGAACGTCAGCTGCAACGTACCGACCACATCGCCAGCCACCTCGGCGACCACCAGCAGTTGGTGCTGATCGGCGTCGAGCACGTCGAACGCCGCCAGATACGCCGGATCGCCCGGCTGCTCACGCTGGGCGCCCAGTGGGTCGTCGGCCAGCATCGCCACGATGGCGGGCACGTCGGTTCGCGTCGCCCGCCGGATCACCGCTGCGTCGGTCATGCCCGCACCGTAACCGGACACGCCGGTCGGGCCGTGGTCCGGGACCGGGGCACCCGGGCGGGGCAAACTGTTCGGCAGCAGCGTCCGTGCGGACGGGGGATCGCGACCGGGGAGTAGCCGTGTACCGGGTGTTCGAGGCTCTCGACGAGCTGGTCACCATCCTGGAAGAGGCACGGGGCGTCCCGATGACCTCCGGCTGCGTCGTGCCGCGCGGGGACGTGCTGGAACTCCTGGACGAGGTGCGCGACGCCATCCCCGGCGAGCTGGACGACGCCCAGGACGTGCTGGACACCAAGGACGAGCTGGTCGGCAAGGCGCAGCACGAGGCCGACGTCATCCTGAACAAGGCCGAGGCCCAGGCCGAGCAACTGGTCACCGAGACCCAGGCCGAGGTCGACCGGGTGCTGGCCGAGGCGAAGGCGCAGGCCGAGCGGATGGTGGCCGAGGCCGAGGGTGAGGCGCAGCGCACCGTGGACGCGGGCCGTGCCGAATACGAGGACCTGGTCGGCCGGTCCCAGGACGAGGCCGAACGGATGTTGCAGGCCGGCAGGCTGGCCTACGAGCGGGCCATCGACGAGGCCCAGGCCGAGCAGGACCGGCTGGTCTCGCAGACCGAGGTCGTGCAGGCCGCGCACGTCGAGTCGGCCAGGGTGCTGGACGAGACGCAGACCGAGATCGACCGGGTGCGCACCGAGTGCGACGCCTACGTCGACGACAAGCTCGGCGAGTTCGAGGAACTGCTGGCCCACACCCTGCGCACGGTGAACAAGGGCAGGTCGCAGCTGCGGCCCGAGCTGGCGGCGGCCAACGGCAGGCAGTTCGACTACCGGGAATGAGTCGCGTACCCTGGAACGGCTGTGCGTGGGAGAGTCCCGCGCACGCGACTGGTAGTTCGGCACCTGATCCAGAAACGAAGCGCCAGCACACAAACCATGGCACATAACCGTTCTTCTTCCGCGCGCCCGGCAGTGGCCGGCCCCTGGGTGATCGACGCCAGGGACCTCGGTCGGCGGCCGGGCTACAGCCGTCGCTACGAACGCACCGCGGCCCTGAGCCACGACATCGGCTTCGAGCCCGTCGTGTCGCTGCCGGCCGGCCGCGAGGTCACGTTCGAGGTACTGGTCGAGTCCGTCGTCGAGGGCGTGCTGGTGTCCGGCACCGCCGCCACCGACCTGGACGGCCAGTGCGCCCGCTGCCTGGATCCGCTGGTCGAGCGGGTCGAGGTGGAGTTCACCGAGCTGTTCGCCTACCCGGACAGCGCCACCGACTCGACCACCGACGAGGACGAGTTCTTCCGCCTGGTGGACGACCTCATCGACCTGGAACCCGTGGTCCGCGACGCCATCGTGCTCGCGTTGCCGCAGGCCCCGCTGTGCTCGCCGGACTGCCAGGGCCTGTGTCCCGGCTGCGGTGGCCGGTGGGCCGATCTCGGCCCGGACCATGGGCATGAGACGATAGATCCTCGCTGGGCCGGTCTGCGTGACCGGTTCGGTGCTGGTGGCTGACTGTCGCCCCGGCGAAACCGCTGTAAACACCTGATCGAACTTGTGTGACGAGGAGAACTAGTCGTGGCCGTCCCGAAGCGGAAAATGTCCCGCTCGAACACCCGCGCGCGCCGGTCCCAGTGGAAGGCCACGGCCGCCAACCTGGTCGAGTGCAGCAACCGCGCCTGCCGTGCGCAGAAGCTGCAGCACGTGGCATGCCCCACCTGTGGGCAGTACAACGGCCGTCAAGTTGTCTCCCCGGCCTGACCGGTTGGCCTCTCGGTGGTGAATCACCATGGGGGGTAAGGGTGTCCGGGGCGAGCGCACGGACCGCGCCCCGTTGGTCGCCGCGCTCGGTGTCGCTTTGGACCCCGAGCTGATGACGCTGTCGCTGACCCACCGCTCGTACGCGTACGAGCACGGTGGCCTGCCGCCCAACGAGCGGCTGGAATTCCTCGGCGACGCCGTGTTGGGCGTCGTCGTCACCGATCACCTGTACCGCGCCCACCCGACGTTGCCCGAGGGCAAGTTGGCGAAGCTGCGGGCCAGCGTGGTCAACATGAACGCGCTGGCAGGCGTGGCGCGAGGCCTCGGCGACGGGGGGCTCGGCGCATATCTGCTGCTCGGCCGGGGTGAGGAACTCACCGGAGGTCGGGACAAGGCGAGCATTCTCGCGGACGGGCTGGAAGCCGTGATCGGGGCTGTGTACCTCGCCCACGGCCTTGAGCCGGCTCGCGCGCTGGTGCACCGCCTGTTCGACGGCCTGATGGCCGAGGCGCCCCGGCGGGGTGCCGGTCTGGACTGGAAGACCAGCCTCCAGGAGCTGACCGCTGCTGCCGGCCTCGGGGTGCCCGAGTACCAGGTCGAGGAGTCCGGCCCGGATCACCGCAAGGAGTTCACGGCGACGGTCGTCGTGGCCGGCCAGAGCTACGGCGCCGGCGACGGGCGGACCAAGAAGGAAGCCGAGCAGAAGGCTGCCGAGGCCGCCTACAACGAGCTGTACACGACGCTGGCCACCCCGGAGCAGAACGGCGACGGCACAGCGGTCGACCAACTGGCCGTCGACCAGCCGGCCGACGACCCACAGCCCGACGAGGCCGGCCCGGTCGACTGACCGGGCCGGCCCTGTCGGACTGTCGGTGGGAGAGGCCAGAATCCAGTCGTGCCAGAGCTTCCTGAGGTCGAGGTGGTCCGGCGAGGTGTCGCCGAGCATGTGCTCGGCCGCACCATCGCCAAGGTCGAGGTACTGCATCCGAGGGCGATCCGCCGGCACCTGCCCGGTGCCGCCGACTTCGAGGGCAGGTTCGCCGGTCGCACGGTGACCGCGGCGCGGCGGCGCGGCAAGTACCTGTGGCTGGAGCTCGGCGACGACGAAGCGGTGCTGGCCCATCTCGGGATGAGCGGGCAGCTGCTGGTCCACCCGGTCGGCCACCCGGACGAGAAGCATCTGCGGATCCGGATCGTGTTCGCCGACGACGGACCGGAGCTGCGGTTCGTGGACCAGCGCACGTTCGGCGGGCTGTCCATGGAAGAACTCGTGGACGGGCCGGCGGGCCGGGTGCCGGAGCCGATCGCGCACATCGCCCGGGACCCGCTGGAGGACGGCTTCGACCTGGCCGCCGTGGTGGCCGCGATACGACGCAAGCACACCGAGGTCAAGCGTGCCCTGCTGGACCAGTCGCTGGTGTCGGGCATCGGCAACATCTACGCCGACGAGGCCCTGTGGCGGGCGAAACTGCACTGGTCCCGGCCGACGGCCAGGCTCACCCGACCGCAGGCCACCGCCGTGCTGACCGCTGCCGCCGACGTGATGACCGAGGCACTCGCGGTCGGCGGCACGTCCTTCGATGCGTTGTACGTCAACGTGAACGGCCAGTCCGGCTACTTCTCCCGCTCACTGGCCGCGTACGGGCAGGCGGGCGAGCCGTGCCCGCGCTGCGGCACCTTGGTGGTGCGGCAGGCGTTCATGAACCGCTCGTCCTTCTTCTGTCCGCACTGCCAGCCGGCACCGCGAATCCTGAGGTCAGCCTGACGTCATTCGGCGGAGTACCGGCACCGCGGCCAGCACGAGGTCACGGTCGGTGGCCGGCAGCTCGTCCAGTCGTTGCCGTAGCACGGTGGCCTGGCCTCGGACGACCTGGAGCATGGCGGCCCGGCCGGCATCGGTGATGCTCAGCCGGACCGCCCTGCCGTCGGTGGTGTCCCGGACCCGCCGCACGAGCCCGTCCAGCGCGAGGCTGTTGGCCACGGTGGTCGCCGTCGGCTGCGAACACGGCACCCGGGCGGCCAGCTCGCCGATCCGCAGCGGGCCGGCCTCCAGCAGCTGGGCCAGCACGAGCAACTGCGTCGGGTGCGGGCCGGACGTCGTCGTGTTGCTGCGCACGCTGCGGACCAGCCGGTGCAACGCGAGCACGAGCTGCAGGGCGGCATCCGTGTCGGCACCGTCCAGGTCGGCCACCGTGTCGGTCATTCTCATGACGTTCGCAGCTCCGGGCGGTACATTTCCAGCCAGGTGGCCAGATTGAGTGCGCGCTCCAGCCCGTGCCGGCTGGCGAACCCGAGCTGGGTGGCGTCCGTGCCGACGGTGTCCACCAGCCAGTTGCGGTCGACCAGCGAGAACAGCTGGTTGTCGGATTCGGCGAGCAGTTCCTTGGCCTGCTGCTGTAGGGCCACCGGGTACTGCGGGTCCTGTGTCGACGGATAGGGACTCTTCACCCGCTCGGCGACCGACTGCGGCAGCACGTCCCGCGCGGCACCACGCAGCAGCGACTTCTCCCTGCCGTCATAGGTTTTCAGCGACCACGGCGTGTTGTAGACGTATTCGACCAGCCGGTGGTCGCAGAACGGCACCCGCACCTCAAGGCCGACGGCCATGCTCATCCGGTCCTTGCGGTCCAGCAGCAGCCGCACGAACCGGGTCAGGTGCAGGTAGCAGATCACCCGCATGCGGCGCTCGTGCTCGGATTCACCGGCCAGCGGCTCCACCTCGGCCACGGCCGAGGAATACGTGTCCCGCATGTACCCGGGCAGGTCCAATGCGGACAGCAGGCCGGGCTCGATCAACCCGCTTGGCTGGTTGTTCGGCGCCGACGTGTCGATCGCGGCCATCCACGGGAACATGTTCGTCCGCTGCACCTCCGGCAGGTGGAACCACCGGTAGCCGCCGAACACCTCGTCGGCGCTCTCCCCGGACAGGGCCACTGTGGAGTGTTCCCGGATCGCCTTGAAGAGCAGGTAGAGCGACGCGTCCATGTCACCGAGTCCGGTGGGAATGTCCCTGGCCGCGATCACGATGCGCCGCACATCCGGGTCGGCCAGCGCGGCGTGGTCCAGCACGATGTCGCTGTGCTCCGACGAGACGTGCTTGGCCACGTCGTGCACGTAGGGCGTGTCCTGGGTGGGCCGCATGTCGTCGGCGGTGAAGTTCTCCGTCTGGCCGACGAAGTCGACGGCGAAGGTCCGGACCTGCGCGCCCCGGCTGCGCAGCTGTCTCGCGGCGAGTGCGGTGACCGCACTCGAGTCGAGG
>DASUJK010000244.1:0-21722 GCA_036279295.1 Pseudonocardiaceae bacterium
ACCACAGGAAGCCCACGATTCCGCCCGCCAATACCGCCAGCGCTGCGAAACCGAGCCGTCGACGCAGCTCGTAGAGGTGCTCGACGAGAGTCATCGTGCCATCGGGGTTCACCCGGCGGCTACGGCGTTGACGTGCGTCCCGGCGTCCGCCAGCCGGGCGGAGCGGGTTCTGCTCCACCTGTCTGTCCGTTCGTCGTCAGCAGCTCAGCGCTGCTGGTCGGTCGGGCCGTTGCCCTGGTCAGCCGTGGTGGGCGTGGGGAAAGGCGCGCTGGTGTACTGCTGCTGCGGCGGCGCGAGCTGCTGCTGGGGCTGCTGGGCAGCGGGCGCGGTACCGGCGGCCGCCGCGTCGTCGTCCTGCAGACCACGCGTTTCCGCCTTGAAGATGCGCATGGACTTGCCGATGCCGCGTGCGGCGTCCGGCAGCCTCTTCGCGCCGAACAACAGAATGATCAGCACGGCGATGATCAGCAGATGTGGCCAGCCGAATCCGTTAAGCACGGTTGTCCTCCCGTTCTTTGCTGTTCCCGATCGTACGCGGCACACCCGCCGTCGACCTATTGCCAAATGGAGGGGGTCGCAACTCCGACATGGCCACACCTAGTGCGGCCGAACGGGCGCGTAGCAGGCCGGATCGGTCGGTCACGTGGCCCTGGGCCAGGCCGCGCACCGCGCTGAACCGCCGCGCCGCACCGCGAACTCGCAGGCCAACGAGGGCCAGCACGACCACCGCAACGACGAGCAGCCCGATCAGGATCCCCACAAACAGCACTTCGTCACCGTAGCCGGGTCAGATTGCCGGCAGGTGATCAGTCCTGGCCAAAGCTTGGCTGGCACGTGACATCACGGCGTCGGCCAGCTGCGCCGGCTGTTCGACCAGCACCTCACCGGCCTGGGCCAGGATCAGCCGGACCATCCAGGAGGTGTCCGCGTAGCGCATCCGGACCCTGGCCCGGCCGCCGTCCAGCTCGGTCAGGTCGTCCACCGGGTAGTACTCGGCGATCCACCGGGCGTCGGGCAGCAGGACGAGCACCGCCTCGCACTGGTCGGGTTCGGGCCGGAACAGGCCCTCGGACACGTCGTGCGGCGTGGCGTGCGGCGGCGGTGCTGCCGGCTCGTCCAGCTCGGTCACCTGGTCGATCCGGTCCAGCCGGAACAACCGGACGTCCTCGGCCAGCCGGCACCACGCCTCCAGATAGTTACGTCCCTCGACCAGCAGCAGCCGCATCGGGTCCACGGTGCGGTCGGTCATCTCGTCCCGGGACGCCGTGTAGTAGCGGATGCGCAGTGCGCGACCACGCTGGAGCCCGGCCACCACGACCTGCCGGGTCCGCTCGGTGGCCTCGGTCTCCCGCATGGCCAGACCGACCACGACCCCGGCCGGCTGGGCCTGGCCGACGGCGGACTCGATCTTGGCCAGGCTGCGCCGGACCGCGTCGGTGTCCACCACACCTGGGGTACCGGCCAATGCCCGCAGCGCCACCAGCAACGCGGTGGCCTCGGCAGCGGTCAGTCGCAGCGGCCTGCGCATGCCGGCGTCGTAGGTGACGGTGATGGTCTCGCCCTCGAACGACAGGTCGATGAGGTCGCCGGGACCGTAGCCGGGCAGGCCGCACATCCACAGCAGTTCCAGGTCCTTGCGCAACTGCTTCGGAGTGACCCCGAAGTCGGCCGCCGCCTCGTCCACCGGGATGCCCGGCCGCGCGATCAGGTACGGCACCAGTGCCAGCAGCCGGGGCAACCGATCGGTCGCCGCACCGGAACCCGGCTTGCTCACCGCGTTCATCGTCCCCAGTCCCCCGCGTCCCCGTCACTCATCTTGGCCTGCGACTCCAGCACGCCGAGCAGGCGATCCCGGACGGTCTTGCGCAGCACGTCCGGCTCCAGCACGACGACGTCGTGCGCGTGCCCGGCCAGCCAGCCCGCAGCCGACTCCGGGAAGCGGAGTTCGACGGTGACCTCGTCGCCCTCCTGCCCGTCCAGCGTTCGCCTGCCGACCACGGTGGCCTGCCGCCGCACGCCGTGCGCCCGCCCGTCGGCCACCCACAGCCGGGCCGTGGTGGTCGGTCGGGCGTCCTGCTGCTGGTTGCCCAGCACGTACTCCATGAGGTTGATCCCGGCCGGCCGCTCGAACTCGCCCGGCGCACCGACCGGCCGGACCTCACCGACCACCCGGCTCAGGCGGAAGCAGCGTGGCGCGTCCCGGTCCCGGTCCCGACCGACGACGTACCACCGGCCCCGCCAGGACACCACGCCCCACGGCTCCACCGTCCTGGTCAGCACCTCGCCGGGCGGCGACCTGCGGTAGTCGAACGTGACGGCCTGGCCGCAGCCGACCGCGGCCAGCAGCGGCGCGAACGCCGGTTCGGTGGCCCGCACCTTCGGTTCCACCGCGGACGCCGACACCTCGTCCACGTCCACCCCGGCGGCCCGCAGCTTGAGCAACGCTCCCCGAGCCGCGCCGGTCAGCTCGGGTGCCTCCCACAGCCGCACGGCCAGCGCCACGGCGGCGGCCTCGTCGGGTTCCAGGTCGATGTCACCCAGCTCGTAGTCGCGCCGCGCGATGCGGTAACCGTCCGTGGCGTCGAACGCCGAGTTGCGGCCGGTCTCCAGTGGCACGCCGAGGTCGCGTAGTTCGGCCTTGTCCCGCTCGAACATGCGGAAGAAGGCCTCGTCGGACGGGGCGTCCGCGTAGCCGGCGACGATGCCCCTGATCCGCTCCGCGGTCAGGTAGGACCGGGTGGACAGCAGGCACAACACAAGATTGACGAGACGCTCCGCGCGCGCGGTGGACACGCCCCGCACCTTAATGCCGACGGGTGTGCCAGCACATGCGGACCGGCCGATCGAATCGCTCTTGATCACAGTAAGTAGCGGTGTACACAGGCATCGGCTTGACGTAGATACCCCCACTGGGTATTACTGACAGATCACATACCCGATGGGGGTATGACGGAGGAGGTGCGCGATGGCACAGGTGGGCGCCGCGCTGACCACGATCGGCTCGATGACCTGGGAGATCCTGTGGGCGCTGATCCTCGGCTTCGCGTTGTCCGCCGTCGTGCAGGCCCTGGTGCGCAGGTCGACGGTGGTCCGCCTGCTCGGTGACGACAAGCCGAGGAGCATCGCGCTGGCCACCGGTTTCGGTATCGCGTCGTCGTCCTGCTCCTACGCCGCCGTGGCGCTGGCCAGGTCACTGTTCCGCAAGGGCGCCAACTTCACCGCCGCGATGGCGTTCGAGATCGCGTCCACCAACCTGGTCGTGGAACTCGGCGTGATCCTGGCGCTGCTGATGGGCTGGCAGTTCACCGCGGCCGAGTTCGTCGGCGGCCCGATCATGATCGTGCTGCTGGCCGTGGTGTTCCGGCTGGTGCTGCGCGATCGCGTGGTGGCGGCAGCTGCGGCCCAGGCCGAGCGGGGCGTCGCGGGCTCGATGGAGGGCCACGCCGCGATGGACATGAGCGTCACCGGACCGGGAACCTTCTGGCGACAGCTGTTCTCAGCGCGTGGCTTCACCTCCGTCAGCCATAACTTCGTCATGGAGTGGGCGGCGATCCTGCGCGACCTGGTGATCGGCCTGGTCATCGCGGGCGTCATCGCGACGTGGGTGCCGGACTCGTTCTGGCGGGACTTCTTCCTCACCGGCCATCCGCTGGCCGCCGAGCTGTGGGGGCCGGTGATCGGACCGCTGGTCGCCGTGCTCAGCTTCGTCTGCTCGATCGGCAACGTGCCGCTGGCCGTCGTGCTGTGGACCAGCGGGATCAGCTTCGGCGGCGTGGTCGCGTTCATCTTCGCCGACCTGCTGATCCTGCCGATCCTGAACATCTACCGGCGCTACTACGGCACCCGGATGGCGCTGCTGGTGGCCGGCTCGTTCTACGTGACGATGGTCCTGGCCGGCTACCTGGTCGAGGTGGTGTTCGGCGGCCTGGGCCTGATCCCGGACCGAGCGAGCGCACACCTGCCCGACGACGGCGTCTCGTGGAACTACACGACGTGGCTCAACATCGCGTTCCTGCTGGTGGCGGGCGTGTTGGTGGTGCGATTCGCGCGGACCGGCGGCTGGCCGATGCTGAAGATGATGGGTGGCAACCCGGACAGCGATCACTCGGCACACGATCACTCGGCGCACCAGCACCACTGACCAGTTGAGCGCGGGAGCGTTCAGGAGTCGCTTCGCTCCTGGCACTCCCGCGCCGCTGGCGCGCCAGTGCCCCGCTTCCGCCGGAAGCCCTGGAGGTGGCCTCCGGAGGAAGCGGGTCGCACGTCGTCGGCGGGCCGGTACTCCCGCCCCGGCTCGCTGACCAGCACATCGTCGCACAGATGTTCGATCACGGCCGTGCGAGATTGGTCATAACCGCTTGCTCTTGCGCCGACCACTCGTGCGGGTAATGAGTGACGATCCGAGTTGCAGCGGTACCTGACGCGGAGTTCGTTGGCGGATGACCGAGAGCCATCGATCCGCAGGGAGACTCCATGATCGTCGCCGCGTGTGCCATGGCCGTCGCCGTCGCCCTCACCGGGGCGACCAGCCCGGCGGTGGTGGGCGGCGAGATGGCGAGCATCAGCGACCATCCGTGGGTGGTCGCACTGGCCGACCAGGCCGGCTTTCCCTTCTGCGACGGCACGCTGACCGGCCCGACCACGGTCGTCACCGCGGCACACTGCGTGCTGGGCCGGCCGACCGGCGCGATCGAGGTCGTCGGCGGCCGGACCGACCTCGGCCAGATCACCGACGGCGACAGCGTCACCGGGGTGAGTGCCGTCGCCATCCCGCCCACGTTCCTCGCCGCCCAGCGCGGTGAGGACATCGCGACGCTGACCCTGCGGGACGCGTTCCCCTACCGGACGCTGCCGCTGGCCACGGCCGACTTCCCGCCGGGCACCGTGGGCACGGTGCTGGGCTGGGGCCGGGTCGGCGGCACGCCAGCCGACACCACGACGGTGTTGCACCAGGCGCAGGTCCCGGTGGTCGCCGACCAGACATGCCGGGACACCTACGACGACTTCGTGGAGGGCTCGCCCTACGACAGTGCCGCGATGTTCTGCGCCGGTGACCCGACACAGCCCGTGGGCACCTGCATCGGGGACGACGGCGGCCCGCTGGTGATCGACGGCAAGCTCGCCGGCATCGTGTCCTGGCGGATCGGCTGCGGCACCCACCCGGACTACTACACCAGGGTCAGCGCCTACTCGGCCTAGAGCGAGCCGATCAGCCGCTCCACCCGCTCGTCCACGGCCCGGAACGGGTCCTTGCACAGCACGGTGCGCTGCGCCTGGTCGTTCAGCTTGAGGTGCACCCAGTCCACCGTGAAGTCCCGGCCGGCCTGCTGCGCCGCCGCGATGAAGTCACCGCGCAGCTTGGCCCTGGTGGTCTGCGGCGGCATGTCCTTGGCCGCCTCGATGTCCTCGTCGTTGGTGACCCGCTCGACCAGACCCTTGCGCTGGAGCAGGTCGAAGATGCCCCGGCCGCGTCGGATGTCGTGGTAGGCGAGGTCCAGCTGGGCGACGCGGGCGCTGGACAGCTCCATGCCGTGCTTGACCCGGTACTGCTCGACCAGGCGGTACTTGATCGCCCAGTCGATCTCTCTGTCGATCTTGGACAGCTCCTGGCTCTCCACCGCGTCCAGCGTGCGGCCCCACAGTTCGATCACGCGGTCGGCCACCGGGTCCGGGCCACGCCGGGCCACGTGCTCGGCGGCCTTGGAGTGGTACTCGCGCTGGATCTCCAGTGCCGACGCCTCGCGGCCGCCGGCCAGCCGCACCGGCCGCTTGCCGGTCAGGTCGTGGCTGATCTCGCGGATCGCCCGGATCGGGTTGTCCAGGCTGAAGTCCCGGAACTGCACACCCTGCTCGATCATCTCCAGCACCAGGTTCGCGCTGCCCACCTTCAGCAGCGTCGTCACCTCGGACATGTTCGAGTCGCCGACGATCACGTGCAGCCTGCGGTAGCGCTCGGCGTCCGCGTGCGGCTCGTCGCGGGTGTTGATGATGGGCCGGGAGCGGGTGGTCGCGCTGGACACGCCCTCCCAGATGTGTTCGGCCCGCTGGGACAGGCAGTAGACCGCACCCCTCGGCGTCTGCAGGACCTTGCCCGCGCCACAGATCAGCTGCCGGGTGACCAGGAACGGCAACAGGATGTCGGCGATCCTGGAGAACTCGCCCGCCCGTGCCACCAGGTAGTTCTCGTGGCAGCCGTAGGAGTTGCCGGCCGAGTCGGTGTTGTTCTTGAACAGGAAGATGTCCCCGCCGATGCCCTCGTCGGCCAGCCGCCGCTCGGCGTCGACGAGCAGGTCCTCCAGAATCCGCTCGCCGGCCTTGTCGTGCGTGACGAGTTGCACCAGGTCGTCACACTCGGCCGTGGCGTACTCGGGGTGCGAACCCACGTCGAGGTAGAGCCGGGAGCCGTTACGGAGGAACACGTTCGACGAACGCCCCCAGGACACCACTCGCCGAAACAGGTACCGGGCAACCTCGTCCGGGGACAACCTGCGCTGTCCGTGGAACGTGCAGGTAACCCCGAACTCGGTCTCGATACCGAAGATCCGCCGCTGCATTCCTCCACCCTAGGCGTTTCCACCGACTTCATCCGTGCGCCGTTCGGGGATGACTCTTCGTGTCGAGTTCGCAATCCCCCGACTGGGGCCTACTTCGCTCGAAAAACGCCTTGTCAGACGGCGCAACTGCCGTCTGCGCACGCGCCGTCGGTCGGGGTCGGCGTTGCGGCTGTTTCGGCCGCGACCTGCTCCAGCACCCGCAGGAACGTGGACGCCTCCTGGGCGCCCTCCACCGCGTACTTGCCCTCGAAGACGAACGTCGGCACCGCCTTGATGCCCAACTGGCGGGCCTCGTCCAGCTCGGCCCGGACCTCGTCGGTGCCCTCGGCCGACGACAGCCAGGCCCGCGCCCGGTCCGGGTCGACGCCGACACCCTTGGCCAGCCCGACCAGCGTCTCGTGGTCACCGACATCGCCGCCGTCGGTGAAGTAGGCGCGCAGCAGGGCGTCCTTCAGGTCCCGCTGCACGGCGTCGCCGTAGTCCCGCTGGGTCAGCCACAGCAGCCGGTGCGCGGTGAACGTGTTCACCGCGAGCGCGCGGTCGAACCGGAAGTCCAGGCCCTCGGCCTTCGCCACGTCAGTCACGCTGGAGTGCTTGCTGCGGAAGCCGGGACCGAACAGCTTGTCGTAGTAGTCGTACAGCGGCTGCGCCTGCTCCGGTGTCGCCGGGTTCAGCTGGTACGGGCGAAAGCTGACGTCCACGTCCTTGCCACCGGGATACGCGGCCAACGCGCGCTCGAACCGTGCTTTCCCGACGTAGCACCACGGGCACGCGACATCCGAGTAGATCTCCACCTTCATGCCTGGCACAACCACGCGGAGTCGCCGCTTGTTCCAGCGGGCTCAGCCTTCGCCGTTGGTGCCCTCCGGCGCGGCCTCCTCGGGCTTCGCGTCCTCCGGGGCGGCGGGTGGGGCGGGCAGCAGGGCGGCCAGCGCTGCACCGCTGATCCGGCGGAACGCCCGGCCCGGCCTACTGCGCTCCAGCACGGCGACCTCCAGCCGGTCCACGTCCAGCATCGGCCGGTCCGCACCGCTGTTGGCGCTGTTCGCGGAGCTGGCCCCTGCCGGCACGGCGTTGCTCAGAGCGCGCACGGCGACCTGCAACGCGGTGGCCAGGTCCATGCCCTCCGCGTAGCTGTCCTTCAGCGCCGAGTTGATCACGTCCGGCAGGCCGCCCATCACGACGTACTGCGGCTCGTCACTGATCGACCCGTCGTAGGTGAGCCGGAACAGCTGGTCCTCACCCGGGTTCGCCCCCACCTGGGCGACACAGATCTCCACCTCGAACGGCTTGAGCTGCTCGGTGAAGATGGCGCCCAGCGTCTGCGCGTACACGTTGGCCAACTGCCGCGCCGACACGTCCCGGGGGTCGTAGGCGTAGCCCCACAGCTCGACGTGCCGGATGCCGGCCCGGCGCAGGCTCTCGAACTCGCTGTACCGGCCTGCCGCAGCGAAGCCGATCCGGTCGTAGATCTCGGAAACCTTGTGCAGCGTGCTTTTCGGCGGGATCTCGGCGACGAACAGCACACCACCGGTGTAGGTCAACACCACCACGCTGCGACCCCGGGCGATGCCCTTGCGGGCCAGTTCGGACCGCTCGCGCATCAACTGCTCGGGCGAGGCGTACAACGGCATCGACACGGTTTCGACTCCTGGATTCGTGCTGGTTACGCGGCTGCGGTGGGTCAGGACTGCGGTGGTTCAGGACTGCGGTGGGTCAGGTAATGGCGGTGCGGGTGTCAGCTGGACATACGGTCGGCCACCACGGCTTCGGCGACCGCCTGGCAGCGCTCCTCGGAGAGCTTCACGGCGCCGTCCGCCCCGGTGATCGTGATGATCGTCGGATAGATCCGGCGGACCAGGTCCGGACCACCGGTCGCCGAGTCGTCGTCCGCCGCGTCGTACAGCGCCTCGACGGCACTGCGCACCGCGGCGTCCTGATCATGGTCGGGGTTGTGCAGCTTCTTCAGGGCCGATTTCGCGAAGAGCGAACCCGATCCGATCCCGTGGTACCCGGCCAGTTCCTCGTACCGGCCGCCCGCTGCGTCGAACGACACGATCCGGCCGGCCCGGTCCGGGTCGGCCGCGTTCACGTCGTAGCCGACGAACAGCGGGATCGCGAGCAGGCCCGCCATGGCCAGTTCCATGTTGCCGCGGACCATCGTGGCCAGCTTGTTCGACTTGCCGTCCAGGGACAGCCCGACGCCCTCGATCTTCTCGTAGTGCCGCAGTTCGACCTGGTAGAGCCGGACCAGTTCGATGCCGACACCGGCGGCACCGGCGATACCCACCGCCGAGTACTCGTCGGTGACGTACACCTTGTCCATGTCCCGATAGGCGATCAGGTTGCCCGAGGTGGCCCTGCGGTCACCGGCGATCAGCACGCCACCCTTGAACACGAGCGCCACGATCGTCGTGGCGTGCGCCAGGTCCAGCGGCGCGTGGCCATGTGCCGTCGGCATGGGTGCGCCGACGGTGCCGCCGGGCAGCAGTTCCGGCGCGTGCCCACGAAGGAAGTCGGTGAACGACGACGTGCCCATCGACAGATGGGCAGGCGTCAGGCCGACGCCCGGCTGGAAACGGGACGTTGGTTCCATTACTTGTGTGGTCTCCTGATCACATGGCTACTGCGGTTGATCCGGTGGTTCGGTAGGGCGAGCGACCGTCGGTCACTCGCCGCCCTTCTGCACGTAGGCCCGGACGAAGTCCTCGGCGTTCTCCTCCAGGACGTCGTCGATCTCGTCGAGGATCGCGTCGACGTCCTCGTTCAGCGCCTCACGGCGTTCCTGGCCGGCCGGGCCGCCACCCTCGTCACCGTCATCGCCGTCGCCGCCACCCTGGCGCTGGGTCTGTTCCTGGGCCATTTCGCCTCCTGAGGCTTCGATCGTGCTTGGCCTAATCGAAGATTACCCAGCCACACCGACGCAGAGCGAACATCACTCGCCCCGGCATGGCGGCCGTACCCGATTGTCCCATCGGGTGATCGGCTCATCCCCTGGTCAACGCGTCCACCAGTTCCTCGGCCGTGTTCGCCGCCTCCAGCAGCGCGCCGACGTGCTGTTTGGTGCCGCGCAGCGGTTCCAGGGTCGGGATCCGGACCAGCGACTCCCGACCGAGGTCGAAGATCACCGAGTCCCACGAGGCAGCCGCGATGGCGTTCGGGTAGCGCTCCAGGCAGCGGCCCCGGAAGTAGGCCCTGGTGTCCTCCGGTGGCTTGGTCACCGCGTCCAGCACCTCCTCCTCGCTGACCAGCCGCTTCATCGAGCCACGCGACACCAGCCGGTTGTACAGGCCCTTGTCCAGCCGCACGTCCGTGTACTGGAGGTCGACCAGGTGCAGCCGGGGTGACGCCCAGTTCAGGCCGTCCCTGGACCGGTAGCCCTCCAGCAGCCGCAGCTTGGCCGGCCAGTCCAGCCGGTCGGCGCACTTCATCGGGTCGGTGGCCAGGTCGTTGAGCACGTCGCCCCAGGTGCGCAGCACGTCCCTGGAGACCCGGTCGGTGCCCTCCTTCTCGACGAAGGCGGTGACCAGCTCCAGATAGGCGAACTGCATGTCCAGCCCGGTGAACTTGCGGCCGTTGGCCAGTTCCACCGTCGTCTTCAGGGTCGGGTCGTGGCTGATGGCGTGCACAGCGCGCACCGGGTCGGCCAGTCGCAGCTGGTCGAAGCGGATGCCGGACTCGATCATGTCCAGCACCATGGCCGTGGTGCCGACCTTCAGGTACGTGGACGTCTCGGCCAGCGTGGCGTCCCCGATGATCACGTGCAGCCTGCGGTACTTGTCCGCGTCCGCGTGCGGCTCGTCGCGGGTGTTGATGATGCCGCGCTTGAGGGTGGTCTCCAGGCCGACCTCGACCTCGATGTAGTCAGCACGCTGGGAGAGCTGGAAACCGGCCTTGTCCCCGGTCGGCCCGATACCCACCCGGCCCGCGCCGCACATCACCTGGCGGGTCGCGAAGAACGGGGTCAGCCCGCCGATCACCGCGGTGAACGGGGTGCTGCGGGCCATCAGGTAGTTCTCGTGGGTGCCGTAGCAGGCGCCCTTGTTGTCCACGTTGTTCTTGTACAGCTGTAGGCGCGGCTGACCGGGCACGGTGGCCGCCTTGAGCGCGGCCTGCTCCATCACCCGCTCGCCGGCCTTGTCCCAGATCACCGCGTCGCGCGCGTTGGTGACCTCGGGTGCGGAGTACTCCGGGTGGGCGTGGTCGACGTAGAGCCGGGCGCCGTTGGTCAGGATGACGTTGGCCGCGCCGAGGTCGTCCACGTCCGGGTCACCGGAGGGAATGCCGGGCGCCCCGAGGTCGAAGCCACGCGCATCGCGCAGCGGTGACTCCACCTCGTAGTCCCAGCGGGCCCGCCGAGCCCTCGGTACCTCTGCCGCCGCGGCGTACGCGAGCACCACCTGGGTGGAGGTCAGTACCGGGTTCGCCGTGGCATCCCCTGGTACCGAAATACCGTATTCGACCTCGGTGCCGATGATCCGCCGCATGCCTCCAGCCTACGGGCAGTGGCAGTTCCGGTCGTGCGGACCTGACGGCCACGCGAACACGACCCCCACACGAGACGACATGACACGGCGAAGCCGCCCGGAGCGAGTGACTGCCTCGGGCGGCTTCGCGTGTCGTGTTGCCGTGTGTTGTCGTGCCCGTGGTGACGCAGAGCAGGCGTTACAGGTACTGACCGGTGTTCGTCGCCGTGTCGATCGCCCGCCCGGCACCCTGGTTCTTCCCGGTGACGAGGGCGCGGATGTAGACGATCCGCTCCCCCTTCTTGCCGGAGATCCGAGCCCAGTCGTCCGGGTTGGTGGTGTTCGGGAGATCTTCGTTCTCCGTGAACTCGTCCACGATGGCGTCCAGCAGGTGCTGCACGCGCAGGCCGTGCTGCTGCGTGTCCAACACCGACTTGATGGCCGACTTCTTCGCCCGGTCCACGATGTTCTGGATCATCGCGCCCGAGCTGAAGTCACGGAAGTACAGGACTTCCTTGTCACCGTTGGCGTAGGTGACCTCCAGGAACCGGTTCTCCTCGCTCTGGTCGTACATCCGCTCGACGGTGTGCTGGATCATCGCGTCGATGCAGGCCCGCCGGTCACCGCGGAACTCAGCCAGGTCGTCGGTGTGGATCGGCAGGTTGGCGGTGAGGTACTTGGTGAAGATGTCCTTCGCCGCCTCGGCGTCCGGCCGCTCGATCTTGATCTTGACGTCCAGCCGGCCCGGCCGCAGGATCGCCGGGTCGATCATGTCCTCGCGGTTGGACGCGCCGATCACGATGACGTTCTCCAACCCCTCCACACCGTCGATCTCGGACAGCAGCTGCGGCACGATCGTGGTCTCCACGTCCGAGCTGACACCGCTGCCCCTGGTACGGAAGATCGAGTCCATCTCATCGAAGAACACGATCACCGGGGTACCTTCGGATGCCTTCTCCCTGGCCCGCTGGAAGATCAGCCGAATGTGCCGCTCGGTCTCGCCGACGAACTTGTTCAACAGTTCCGGGCCCTTGATGTTCAGGAAGTAGGACTTGGCCTGGCCGTCGTCGTCGCCCCTGGCCAGGGCGACCTGCTTGGCCAGCGAGTTGGCCACCGCCTTGGCGATCAGGGTCTTGCCGCAGCCGGGCGGGCCGTAGAGCAGGACACCCTTGGGCGGCCGCAACTCGTACTCGTTGAACAGGTCGGCGTGCAGGAACGGCAGTTCCACCGCGTCGCGGATCTGCTCGATCTGCCGGAACAGGCCACCGATGTCCTCGTAGTTGACATCCGGCACCTCCTCCAGCACGAGGTCCTCGACCTCGGCCTTGGGCACCCGCTCGTAGGCGTAGCCGGCCTTGCCGTCGACCAGGAGTGAGTCACCCGGCTTGATCGGCGCGTCGGACAGCGGATCGGCGAGCCACACCACCCGCTCCTCGTCGGCGTGCCCGACGACGAGCGCGCGCAGCGCACCGCCGACGGATTCCGCGGGCAACACCTCGCGCAGTGTGCAGACTTCGCCGGTGCGCTCGAAGGAACCGCCCTCGACCACGGTGAGCGCCTCATTGAGCCGCACCGACTGCCCGATCTTCAGCGTGTCCGCCTCAACGGCTGGGGACACCGCGACACGCATCCGTCTGCCGGACGTGAAGACATCAACAGTGCTGTCCTCGTACCGGCGCAGGAATACGCCATAACCACTTGGTGGCTGGGCGAGCCGATCGACCTCTTCCCGCAATGCGAGAAGTTGGCCGCGCGCCTCGCGCAGGGTCTCCACCAATTTGGCGTTCCGTTCGGTGAGCTGGCTCACCCGCTCGGACGCCTCGGCAAGGCGCTGTTCCAGCAGCCTGGTGTGCCGTGGTGCGTCGTTTATCTTCCGGCGGAGCAGAGCAACTTCGTCTTCCAGGAACCGGATCTGCGCGGACAGTTCGGCGTTGCTCTGGCCGTTGTTCCGCTCGCTGCCCTCATCTGGCAGGCTGCCGGGACGGTCGTGCTGCATATCGGCACCCTCCTCCCGCGGTCGTCTGCTTCACGGTACCGGCGATCACCGTCAATCGGGGGTATCTAGATGGTCACCTGCTTGGCCAGGCGGACCAACCCCCCGCTCGGCGGGCTGAACTACTCCATACCGGTGTCCTTCGGAACCAGCCAACCGCTACCGTGCGTCCTACGGCTAATCCAAGCGTGCTCACCTGGTGACGCTCACCACAGTCTGTCTTTCTCAAGGGGAGAATTCGATGTCCGTGCCACCCCAGCAACCAGGCCAGCCAGGCCCCTACGGCCAGCAGCCCGGTGGCTTCGGTCAGCAGCCCGGCTACGGCCAACAACCAGGCCAACAGCCTGGTCAGGGCTTCGGACAGCCCGGTTACGGACAACAGCCCGGTTACGGCCAGCAGCCCGGCCAGCCGCAGCCCGGTTATGGGCAGCAACCCGGTCAGCAGCCCGGCTACGGCCAGCCCGGTTACGGACAACAATCTGGACAACAACCTGGTTACGAGCAGCCCGGTTACGGCCAGGGCTTCCCACAGACCGGACCGCAGCCCCAGCAGCCGGGTGGTTTTCCCGGCCAGCAGCCCGGCGGTTTCCCAGGCCAGCAGCCAGGTGGCTATCCCCCCGCCGGCTTCGGCGGCTACCCGGGTGGTCCCGGCGGTCCCGGTGGTCCCGCGAAGAACAAGGCGATGCCGTGGCTGTTGGCCGGCGGCGGTGTCGTCGTGGTCGGCGTCGTCGTGGTGCTGCTGTTCGTCTTCGGCGTGTTCGGCGGTGGCGGTTCGGGCAGCACGGGCAGCCCGGACGCCGTGGCACAGGCCGTGGCCGACGCGCTGAACACGCAGAACAACGCCAAGGCCGACGCGATCTCCTGTGACGGCAAGGACTCGCCGACCGACAACGAGAGCCTGCAGCAGCTCAAGGACTCCAAGGTGAAGGCGTCCGTGACCGGCAAGGCTCAGGTCAACGGCACCAAGGCCACCGCGACCATCCACCTGAACTTCCAGGAGGAGGGCCACACCGTCGACATCGACGGCATCCTGAACATGCAGCAGCAGGGCGGCAGGTGGTGCGTGCCGACGGACGGCTTCCAGCCCGACACCAAGTCGATGAAGGTGGACGGCCAGGACCCGGGTGACTTCAACGGCGGCGGCGCGGGTTCCAGCGGCAGCTCCGGCGACAACGGCATCCCGGACACCGACCTGCCCGGCGACGGTGGTGGCGACGGTGGCCCGACCGACGTCTCCCCGCCGACCAACTGAGCCGCGGCGATGACACAGCCTCCCCAGCAGCCGTTCGGTGCGCCGGACCCGTACGGCCGGCCGGGTCCGTACCAGCAGTCCCAGTACGCACAACCGGAGTACCAACAGCCGCAGTATCCGCAGCGGGACCCGGGTTTCCCGGCTGCTGCCCAGTACCCGGAGCAGCCGGGTCAGTTCGGTACGCCGGGCTATCTGCCACCGGAGTACCGGCAGGCCGACCAACTGCCGATGCCGACCCGGCACAACGGTCGGGTCGTCGGTTTCGTGATCGCGATCGTCGTGGCCATCGGGTTGGGCACCGGCGCGTACTTCGTGTTCTTCCGCGGCGCCGCCCAGGCATCACCGGATCAGGTGGTCTCCGGGTTCGCGCACTCGTACACGACGCTGGCGCACACCATGTCGGCCAACGACCTGGCCAAGGTGAAGACCTACCTGTGTCCCAAGGACCAGACCGCGGTGCAGAGCATCTACGACCGGGAGAAGGCCACCGGCGGCGCCGACTCGTCGTTCTCGCTGAGCGCGTCGGGCACGAAGACCAACGGCAACCTGGGCAGCTTCAACCTGGTGATCCAGGACAAGGGCGCACAGCCGCAGACCGACAAGGGCTCCCTGGTCAAGCAGAACGACCAGTGGCTGGTCTGCGACACACTCTCCGGCAACTAGTGGCGTGGCGCGCTCAGCCCTTGCTGGGCCTGCGCTGCGGCTTCGGTGCCACCACGCCGTCGGCCAGGCGCCGGGCGGTGAGCAGGAACGCCGTGTGCCCGACCATCCGGTGTTCCGGGCGGACGGCAAGACCGACGACGTGCCACGGGCGCATCAACGTCTCCCAGGCCTGCGGCCCGGTCCAGCACAGCTGCTCGCGCAGCGCCTCGGTCACCCTGGACAGCTGGGTCACGGTCGCCACGTAGACCACGAGCACGCCACCGGGGATCAGGTTCGCGCTGACGGTCGGCAGGACCTCCCACGGCGCCACCATGTCCAGGATCACCCGGTCCACCTCTCCGGTGTGCTCGGCGACATCGGCCACGTGCAGCGTCCAGTTGTCCGGTGTGGCACCGAAGAAGCGCTCGACGTTGCGCACGGCGTGCACCGCGTGGTCGTCGCGGACCTCGTAGGAGGTCACCGTGCCGGACTCGCCGACGGCCCGCAGCAGCGAGCAGGTCAGCGCACCGGAACCGGCACCTGCCTCCAGCACCCGTGCGCCGGGGAACACGTCGCCCCACATGACGATCTGCGCGGCGTCCTTCGGGTAGATCACCTGGGCGCCGCGGGGCATGGACAGCACGTAGTCGGGCAGCAGCGGGCGCAGCGCGAGGTAGGACGTGCCGGCCGCCGACATGATGACCGAGCCCTCGGGCAGACCGATCAGCTTGTCGTGCTCCAACGCGCCCCGGTGCGTGTGGTAGGTCTGGCCCGATTCGAGCACGAGCGTGTAGTGCCGGCCCTTCGGATCGGTCAACTGCACACGGTCGCCGGCCTGGAACGGGCCGCTGGCGCTGGACAAGCCGGTGTACCTCCTGATCGAAGCGCGGCCGGACGCGCGGGAACACAACAAGAACACCGGCGTGATCGCAGAATCGTCGCAGAGCGCGGGATCAGCCCGAGCGCCGGGCCGCCAGGGCCGCGTTCAGGTCCTCCCGGCGCAGCACGCCCGCCGGCCTGCCGTCGTCGTTGACCACCAGGAACTGCCAGGCCGCGGTGTCCCGGACCCGGTCGATGATGTCCTCGCCGGACTCGGTGTCGAACAGCACGGTGTCCGGCCGGATCGGCTGGGCCGCGTCCTCGGCGGGCGAGGACGGCGAGTACCCGGCGAGTTGCTGGGCGGTCACCTCGTCCAGCAGTCCGACGGCCACCCCGTCGGCCCGGACCAGCACGACACCCCGGCCCGCCGCCGCGAACAGCGCGTCCCCGACCGGGCTCTCCGCCGGCAGTTGCAGGATCGGCCGGACGACCTCGCTCAGGCTCATCCCCTCCGGCCAGCTGTGCCGCTGCTCGGCCGCCAGCTCACTGCTGGCCCCGACCACCACGAACCACGCGGTCAGCACGCACACACCAAGGCGCAGCCACTGGTCCGGGCTGCCGGCGACCAGCCCGGACAGCGCCCACACGATCAGCGCGATCGCCACCGCGCCACCGCCGACGACGGCGGCCCGGGTGCCGAACCGGCGCTTCCCGGTGACAGCCCACACGCCGGCCCGCAGCATCCGGCCGCCGTCCAGTGGCAGGCCGGGCAGCAGGTTGAACACGGCAACGGCGGCGTTGGCCACCGCGCACTCGATCACCAGCAGCCGGACCGGACCCGAGTTCGGCACCAGCAGGATGCCGGCCCCGAAGACGATGGCCAGCAGCAGCGACACGGCGGGTCCCGCGGCCGCGACCCAGCCCTCCTGGCTGGGCTGGCGGGGCGTGCGGCCGACCTCGGACAGGCCGCCGAGCAGGAACAGTCGCAGTCTGCGGACCGGGATGTTGAGCTTCATCGCGACCAGGCAGTGGCCCAGTTCGTGGGCGAGCACCGAGGCGCCGAGCAGCACGGCGAACGTGGCGGCCAGGCCGATCGAGGCCAGGCCGCTGGTGCCCGGCAGGAACCGGCCGACCAGCGGCGCGTACAGGAGTGTGACCACGATGGACCCGACCCACCAGGACGGTGCCAGCAGCACCGGCACGCCGCGGACCCGGAACAGCAGCAGCCCGCCGATCTCGTCGGCCGACCTGAGCTTGGCTGTTCTGGTAGTCACGGGGTCCAGGCTAGAGCCAGGGCTGTGATCGCCGCGTGTCGAGCCACCGTGACCGAGCGCTGTCAGCACCGTCGCCTACGCTGCGGACATGGTCGACACCGTCCGGGCGGATCCGGTTATGCACACGATCGAGGTCGACCGGCCAGCACCGGAGGTCCGTCGGCCCGCGCTGTCGCCGTCGCGCGCCGGTGACTTCAAGCAGTGCCCGCTGCTGTACCGCTTCCGTGCCGTGGACCGGATTCCGGAGACGCCGAGCAAGGCGCAGGTGCGCGGCACGGTCGTGCACTCGGTACTGGAGAAGCTGTTCGCGCTGCCGATGGCCGACCGGGTGCCGGCCAGGGCCGACGAGCTGGTCGGACCGGCGTGGGCCGAGCTGACCGCGGAGCGGCCGGCACTGGCCGAACTGTTCGCCGGGCCGGACGACCCGGTGCTGGCCGACTGGCTGGCCAGTGCCCAGGACCTGCTCTCGGGCTACTTCGAGCTGGAGGACCCGACCCGCCTGCAACCCGAGGCGTGTGAGCTGCGGGTGGAGACCGAACTGCCATCCGGGGTGCTGCTGCGCGGCTTCGTCGACCGGCTGGACGTGGCCCCGACCGGCGAGATCCGCATCGTGGACTACAAGACCGGCGCCGCCCCGAGGGAGTTCGGCGAGGCGAAGGCGCTGTTCCAGATGAAGTTCTACGCGCTGGTGCTCTACCGGCTGCGTGGCGTGGTGCCCAGGCAGCTACGGCTGATGTACCTGGCCGATCGGCAGTCGCTGGCGTACTCGCCGGACGAGGACGAGCTGATCCGCTTCGAGCGCACGCTGGACGCCGTGTGGCAGGCCATCCTGCGGGCCGGGAAGACGGGCAACTTCCCGCCGAACCGCAGCCGGCTGTGTGACTGGTGTGACCACAAGGTCCGGTGCCCGGAGTTCGGTGGTACGCCGCCGCCCTATCCTGGCTGGCCAGAGCCGAGCGAGGCGCTGGAAAGCCCGTTGGAGAGGGTCGACTGATGGCCGACGCGTTCTACGTCCCACTGGGTGACGAGGAGTTCCGGGCCACCGGGCACACGGTGGGTCCGTGGTCGCCGGACAGCCAGCACATGGGGCCGCCGTCGGCGCTGTTGGCCAGGCAGTTGGAGCGTTCGGCACCCGCGGTGGACAGTGTGCTCGCCCGGATGACGGTGGAGATCCTCGGGCCGGTGCCGGTCGCGGACCTGACGCTGCGCTCGTGGGTGGAGCGGCCGGGTCGCTCCGTCCAGCTCACCGGTGCGGAAATGGTCGCCTGCGGACGAGCGGTGGCGCGGGCCTGGTCGTGGTGGATCGCGGCCGGTGACACCACAGCTGTGGTGGCCGGCCTGCCGGAAGCCTTGCCACCGCCGGAATCCGGTGTTCGGCCGGAAGCGCCGGCCGGCTGGAACAACGGCTACCTGGACGCCATGGAATGGCTGTCGATCAAGGGCCAGTTCGGGGTGGACGGGCCGGCAACGTTGTGGGGCCGGCAGCGCGTGCTGACGGTGGACGGCGAGGCGCCGACGTCGTTGCAGCGGCTGATGGCGGTGGCCGACTCGGGCAACGGCGCGTCCAGCAAACTCGACCTGCGGCAGTGGCTGTTCATCAACACCGAGCTGACCGTGCACCTGTGGCGGGTGCCGACCGGCGAGTGGATCGGCCTGGACGCCGACACCACGATCGGCCCGAACGGCGTCGGCCTGGCCACCAGCACCCTGCACGACACGGCCGGCCCGGTCGGCCGGGGCGCGCAGGCCCTACTGGTCCGCCACCGCTAACAAGCCGGGCACGTCGGCCAGCCGGTGGATCGACTCACCATGCCAGTCGTCGGCGTCGTACCGGTGCCCGACGGCCCAGTCGTCATCGGCCAGCAACACGGCACGCATGCCCATCGCGGCGGCGCCGGTCAGTTCACCGCTGCCGCCGTCACCGACGTAGACACACTCGGCGGGCTCGACACCCAGGCCTTCGCAGGCCGTCCGGTACATCAGCGGGTCCGGCTTGCGCACACCGACGACGGACGAGAACACCGCGGTGTCCACCGCGGACGCCACCGGCAGCTCCGGCCACATCCCGACGAGTTCGTCCGAGCAGTCACTGACCACGGCCAGCCGGTAGCCGCTGGCCCGCAGCTGCCCGAGCACGGCGGGCGCGTCCGGGCGGGGGCGGGCCGAGCGCCGGTAGGCCGACGACCGGATCGCGGTGGCCTCGGTCAGCCCGGCCTCGCTCGGGTCGCCGCCCAACCGGGTGGCCAACAACCGCAGCGTGGCACGGAGATCGCCGGTTTTGCCGGTGGACCGCTCGACGAAACTCTCGGCCCACGCGGTGTCCAGCGCCTCCGCGTCGACGCCCAACGCCTTGCCCAGCGTCCACCGCTCGGCGTCGGTGATCATGGCGAGCACGGTCGGGGTGAGGGTGCCGAAGTAGTCGAACACCACCGCGCGCACGGTCACAGCCGGCACGACCGGATGTCCGAGGCCAGCACCGCCTTGGCGCCCAGCGCCGCCAGTTCGTCCATCACCTGGTTGGTGGCCTTGCGCGGCACCATCGCCCGCACCGCGACCCAGTCCGGGTCGGCCAGCGGCGCCACGGTCGGCGACTCAAGGCCTGGCGTGACCTCGATCGCCTTGTCCAGCAGCGACCTCGGGCAGTCGTAGTCCAACATCATGTAGTTCTGCGCGAACACGACACCCCGCAGCCGCGCGGTGAGCTGTGCCTTGGCCGCGGAGTCGTCAGCCCGCGTGCCCTCCACGAGCACGGCCTCGGATGTGCAGATCGGGTCGCCGAACACCGCGAGGTTGTGCTGCCGCAGCGTGCGTCCGGAGTCCACGACATCGGCCACCGCGTCGGCAACGCCCAGCTGCACGGAGATCTCCACGGCCCCGTCCAGCCGGATCACGTCGGCCTCGACGCCGTGGTTGGCCAGGTCCGCCGCCGCCAGCCTCGGATACGACGTGGCCAGCCGCTTACCGGCCAGGTCGGCGACCGAGGTGAACCCGGAGTCGACCGGCGCGGCGTAGCGGAAGGTCGAGCTGCCGAAGCCGAGTGCGAGCCGCTCGTGCACCGGAGCGCCGGAGTCCAGCGCGAGGTCCCGGCCGGTGATGCCGAGGTCCAGTTCGCCGGAGCCGACGTAGACGGCGATGTCCTTGGGGCGCAGGAAGAAGAACTCGACCTCGTTGTTCGGGTCGAACACGGTCAGGTCCCGCTGGTCGTGCCGGCGCCGGTAGCCGGCCTCATCGAGCATTTCGGAGGCCGCGATGGCCAGGGCGCCCTTGTTGGGCACGGCTACCCGCAACATGCTGCTACTCCCGGGGTGATCGACGGATGGCTCAGAGGTACCGGTACACGTCGTCGAGCGTCAGACCACGGCCCAGCATCAGTACCTGCATCCGGTACAGCAACTGGGACATCTCCTCGGCCAACCGGTCGTCGGACTCGTGCTCGGCGGCGATCCACACCTCGCCTGCTTCTTCGAGCACTTTCTTGCCCTGCGCATGGACCCCGGCGTCCAGTGCTGCGACGGTGGCTGATCCTTCGGGACGCTGATCCGCGCGAACGCGGAGTTCGGCGAACAACTCGTCGAACGTCTTCACCAGGCAATTGTCCCATCCCGCGCTGCGCCGTCCGGACCCGGGGCCACCGTGAGCAACCTGGCCAGCAGCTCAGCGTCCACACCGACCAGTGACTCACGCAGCACCCGGCGCTCCCCGGGCGGCACCGGCGCCTCGGCCGGCACCACCAGGACGGTGCAGCCGGCCGCGGCAGCCGACGTCACGCCGGCCACCGAGTCCTCGACGGCGACGCAGTCGCCCGGGTCGACACCGAGCAGTTGGGCGGCCAGTTGGTAGGGCCGTGGCAACGGCTTGTTCTGCCCGTCCACCTCGTCCCCGCACACGGTGACGTCGAAGAACTCCCTGCCGATCGAGTCCAGCGAGATCTCGGTCAGCATCCGCTCGGTGGACGTGACCAACGCGGTCCGGATGCCGGCCTGACGCACCGACCGCAACGCCTCCAACGCGCCGGGCCGCCACGGCAGTGGCCCCCGCAGCAGCACCTTCATCCGCTCGTTGAGCCACGACTCGACGTCCGCCATCGCCTCCGGCGTCGGCTCGATACCGGCCTCGGCGAGCAGCAGCAGCGAGCTGTGCCGCATGTTCGAGCCGATCATCGCCTCGCGGGTGGCGTCGGACAGGCCGGCACCGAACCGGACCATCAGCTCCTCAAGGGCGACCGTCCAGACCTTCTCCGAGTCGATCAGCGTGCCGTCCATGTCCCACAGCACGGCGCGTAGTTGGCTCACGGGGTGAGTATTTCGCTCCAGGGCGATCAAGGACAAACGTCAGCCGAACTCGGGCAGAACTCGGCCGGAACCCGCCGGTCGCGACCGCTGCGACACGCGATCGGGCGTGGTCGCCAGCCTGCGATCTCCGGGGAGGGCGGGTCGGTCGTAGGCTGGCTGTCGTGACCGACCGCGACCCGAATAGCACAGACGCCGCACCAGCACGGCCGACCGCTCCCATCCTGGTGGCGGCATTCGAAGGCTGGAACGACGCTGGTGATGCCGCAACAACCGCGATCGAGCACCTGCAACTGAGCTGGGACGCCACACCGCTGGCCGAGATCGACCCGGACGACTACTACGACTTCCAGGTGACCCGGCCGACCGTGCACATGGTGGACGGCGTGACCAGGCGAGTTGAGTGGCCGACGACACGGCTGACGGTCTGCCG
>DASUJK010000245.1:0-17224 GCA_036279295.1 Pseudonocardiaceae bacterium
CCGTTCGCGTCGACGCCGCCGGTCGACCTGGGAAACATCTCGTACCACGCGCCCGCGGCCGCCCTCGGCGGATCGACCCACACGGCGTACGACCGGCTCGACGTGACGTGCTCCCGGACCGGATGCTCACGCAGCACGTCGGCGACCGGCCGGGCGACGGCGCCCGCCATCCGCTCCCTCGGCAACAGGTAGTGGTCACGCAGGCGTACCGCGGCGTCCAGCAGGAGATCCCGCTCGGCACTGCGATCTGGTCGGTAGGCCACCCGCTCCAGCAGCCGGGCGCCGTCCTCGAAGTCGTTGGCCAGTTCGTCGGGGCACCGGCAGGCGACGATGTTCGCCGTCATCTTCCGCAGCCAGGTCGCCCACGGATCGCTCCACGCCTCGACGCGGAAGCACCACTGGCCGACGGCATCCGGCAGGAACACACCGGAGAACAGGTCCATGCCGGTTTCGGCGAGCACCATGTCGCCGTACCGCGTCCGGCCGTCACCCGGTGGCCGCCACACGACCCGGGCCGCGATGACGTCGTGGCCCTCCCGCCACACCGTGGCCGACACCGGTAGGTGCTCACCGACCACGGCTCTGGCCGGATATCGGCCGTCACTCACGGTCGGCCGGACGTCCTCGACGACAATGCGGGCCGCAATGCGGGCTGCCAACCCGGTGCTCCGGCGTCCAGGCGTGGTCACGGCGTCATGATTGTCGGGCCGTCGCCGCCCCCTCCATCAACAGCGGACGACAATGCGAACTTGACGCGGTATCGGGGCAATAGTGATGTGCGGACCCGTCTGGTGGTAAATCGCGGAGTCCCGATACCGCCGACGAACGGGGCCAAGGCCGATACTCCGTTTGGTTGCCCAGTCGAGACGCCGATCACGGCGTTAGCCTCGTCAGATGCGCGACATGGACGTTCGAAAGCTCAGACTGCTCAGCGAGCTGGACGCGCGCGGAACCGTCGCCGAGGTGGCATCGTCACTGCACATGACGCCGTCCGCGGTGTCCCAGCAGATCGCGGCACTCGGCCGGGAGGTCGGCGTGCAACTGATCGAACCGGACGGTCGGCGGGTCCGGCTGACCGGAGCGGCGAAGGTACTGGTGGAGCACGCGCACAACATCCTGGCCGAGGTCGAGCGGGCGTGGACCGGGCTGACCAGCTACACCACCGGCAACCGGGTACAGGTGCGGATCGCGGGCCATGACGGTGTACTCGGTGGCCTCGGCCTCGACGTGGCCGTGCGGCTGCGGGAGGTCCGGCCGGACCTGCTCGTGTCGCTGCACGAGGTCAGCCCCGACCAGTCGGTCGCGATGCTGCTGCGTGGCGAGGTCGACGTCCTGCTCGGCGCCGAGATCGGCTTCGAGCCCATCGTGGGCAACGGCAGGCTGCTGGCCACCTCGGTGGTGATCGACCAGTTCGACCTGGTGCTGCCGGCCTGCCACCGGCTCGCCTGTGCGCCGACCGTGGGACTGACCGATCTCGCCATGGACACCTGGGTGTTCGTCAACGACAGCATGTGCCGCGAGATCGGCCTGGCCGCCTGTCAGGCGGCCGGTTTCCGGCCGACCGTCGCGCACGCACTCGGCGACTGGGCCACCACACTCGCCGCCGTGCGGATGGGTCTCGGGGTAGCGTTGGTGCCTCGGCTGATGCTGACCGAGCTGCCGCCCGGGGTCGTGGCGCGCACTCCCATCGGTGAGCCGCTGCGCCACCACGTCGTCGCGATCACCCGCACCGGGACCGAGCAGGCGCCGCACATCGCCGTCGTGCTCGACACGTTGACCAGCGTCATCGACGGCCGGGGCCAGCGCGACATAGCCTGACCCTCCCCATTGTTCAGTATTTCTGCACGTTTCCGTTCAGACATTCTCGCTGGATATCGCCCTGCACGCGCGCCAGAATGGCAGTACGGCCGGTTCGAGCACGTCGGCCACAGCGCAATTGGGGTTGGCGAACATGCAGAACATCGTCACGAAACAGTACCTGATCGAGTCGGCCTCGTCAGTGGACCTGCGCAACGCCGCGCACGACCTCCCACTTCCCGAGGCATTCGCGAAATCGTACGGCTTGGTGCAACTCGACCAGCCGTTGTTCGTGTCCGAACCGGAGATCACGGCATTCGCCGCCGATCTCGCTTCAATCTTTGAGATCCTCGTCTCATTGCCCATTCGGTTGTTCGACGGCGACCTCCGACGCTACACAGCCGCACTCAACATGGACGGCCGGCTCGCCGAGCTGATGTGTCTCGGCGCCACCGGCGCACCGCCGCTGTACGCGCGAGCCGACGCCTATCACGACGGCACGTCGTTCAAACTGTTGGAGCTCAACGTCGGCAGCGAACTGGGCGGTGTGGACACTGCCCAGGTCAACCGGGCGTTCCTCGCCGTGCCGGCGTTCGCCGAATTCGCGCAACGCCACCACCTCGGCCACGTCGACACCCTGGTCCGCCTCGCCGCGGAGCTGCGGCGGATCGGCAGTGCGGTCACCAGCGACGAGCCGGTGGTCGCGTTGATCGAGAGCACCGGGGGCCTGGCCGCCCACGAGCACGTGTTCGCGGCCATCCAGGAGGCACTGCGCGACCAGGGCATCTCGTTGCTGCTCGGCGAGATCCACGAACTGGGCGACGACAACGGCAAACTCACGCTGCGCGGCACGCCGCTGGACGTGGTGCTGCGCTACTTCGTCGCGGGCGAGCTGGTCGACGACCGAGCGAAGCTAAGCATGATCGTCCGTGCGCACGAAGCGGGCCGGACCGCGCTGTACACCCCGCTGGAGGGCGCGATCTTCGCCAGCAAGGGCAGCCTCGCGATGCTGCACGATCCGGCCGTGCGCGCGACATTCACCGCGCGGGAGCGGGCCGTGGTCGACCGCGTCGTGCCGTGGACCCGCCCGCTGGGCACGCGCGACGGCCAGGACGAGCTGTTCGAGCGGTGCCAGGCCGACCGGGAGAACCTGGTGCTCAAGCCAGGTATCGGTTACGGCGGCGTCGGCACTGTGGTCGGACATTCCGTGACCGACGAGCAGTGGGCACAGGCCCTGCTCGACCGAAGGACCGGCGATCACGTCGTGCAGCGGCGGGTTCGACCGCGGGGTGAACCGGTGCTCAACGCGGATACCGGTGTCGTCGAAGAATGGACGGCGAACTGGGGAATATTCGTCGACTCCGCCGGATATGCCGGCGGGTTCGTCCGAGCACTCCGGCCGAATGACGGATCGGTCGTGTCGTACTCGAATCCGGGTACCCGAGGCACAGCTATCTTCACCACTCCTTGACGCTTGCCGCGCTCAACAAAGGACTGCCAAGAAATGACCGCACATGACAGTGGTACCGGCGCGCGCCCGCACGTCGTTGTGATCAACCGATGGCGTGAGCACTACGCCGAATACGAGCAGTACATCGACCACGCGACTCATCGCGTCACCTACATCAGCACCGAGGTCGGCCTCGGCTCGGTTCCCTCGGTCGCGACCGACACCGTTCTGGTGGACGCGACCGACGACATCGCCGAGGTTCGGGTCGCCATCGCCGAACTGGTGCGCCGCCACGGCGCGCCACACCGCATCGTCGCGCTCAAGGAGGACGACCTGCTGGTCGGCGCCCAACTGCGTGAGGACTGGGGTGTACCCGGCCAGTGGACGGTCGACCTGGTGCGGTTCCGGGACAAGTACCGGATGTGCCAGGCGGTCCAGGCCGCCGGCCAGCGTGTCCCGGCGTTCGCCGCGGTCAGCGGGCCTCGGGCCGTGCTGGACTTCGCGGACGCCAACGGCTGGCCGGTCGTGCTCAAGCCGAGGGTCGGCAGCTCCAGTGCCGGCGTCGAACTGCTGAACGGTCCCGCCGACCTCGCCGAGATCTCGTTCACCGACGAACCGATGCTCGTCCAGGCCTACAACCCACACCCGATCTACCACGTGGACGGGCTGTTCACCGGTAGGTCGATGGCGAGCCTGACGGTGTCCCGCTACGTCAACACCTGCCTCGCGTTCCGGACCGGCACGTTCCTCGGCTCGGTCGAGGTGGACGACCACCGGATAGTCGACGCCGTCCGCACCGCGGCAGGCGGCTTCCTCCGTGCGCTGACCAACCAGCCGACGCCGGTGCACCTCGAAGTGTTCATCGAGGTGACGCTGTACGGGGTGACCTGCACGTTCCTGGAGGTCGGCGCCCGGGTCGGCGGTGCGGAGATCCCGTTCATCTGGCGCGATCTGCACGGCTACGACCTGGTGCGGGCCGCGTTCGACCTCCAACTGTGCCGGGAGCCGGCAGGTCCGCCCGCCGACGCCGGCCGTGGCGAGGTCGGTGGCTGGCTGCTGATCCCGACGCCGGCCCAGCGCCCGTGCCGGATCACCGAGGTGACGTCGATGGTCGGCACCAAGCCCGGACCGTACGCGGAGGCGCTCCTGGACGTCGGCGAGGTGCTGCCCGACGCCGCTGCCTACTACGAGCACGTCGGCGGCCGGTTCCGCTTCCGCGGCGCGACCAGCGCCGAGGTCGAGACGGCGATCGTGGCCACGGCGAACGGCTTCCGGGTCAACGCCGAACCCGTCGAACGGGTGGATGCGCTGTGAACACCCGGATAGTGCGTGACTACTCCGAACAGATCCTCGACGGCGAGGGCACCAACGACTACGAGCGCTACATGCGCACGGGCACGTTGCTGTCCCTGCAACGCGGTCCCGAGGAAGTGGTGCACCGCGACGAGCTGCTCTTTCAGGTCGTGCACCAGACCACCGAGCTCTGGCTCAAGCTGGCGCACGCCGAGCTGGTCGCCGCGACGGACCACATCCGCTCCCGGGCGCTGGACACCGCGATCGCGATGCTGGACCGCGCGTCGCTGGCGATGGTGCTGGTGACCGAGCAGCTGGAGATGATGCATCACCTGTCGCCATGGGACTTCCAGACCATGCGCACGGTTCTCGGGCACGGGTCCGGCGCGGACTCGCCCGGCTGGCGCTCGGTGCGTTCGCAGGTCCGCAGGCTCGCCACGGCGTTCACGGAGTTCATCACGGCCGAGCACGTCGACATCGCGCAGCTGTACCGCAGTGGTGTGCACAGCGAGCGGCACCGCCTGGCCGAAGCGCTGATCGAGTTCGACGAGCGCGTGTCGCTGTGGCGGGTGCGGCACTACAAGATGCTGACCAGGATCATCGGCAACGAGGTCATCGGTACCCAGGGCACGCAGACCGACGTGCTGGCCAAGCTCATCGAGCACAAGTTCTTTCCTGAACTCTGGCGCGTGCGTACCGAGCTGACCGACACGGGCCCCATGGGCCGGTACCACCTGGAGACGTCGTCATGAACATCGCTTTCGTCGCCCCGCCACGTCGCACCCCAGATCATGAAACGAGTGCAGGTTCCATGTCCACAGCCGAGTTACGCACCTGGCTCCACGAGCCGGACCCCAAGAAGTTCCCATATGCCGCTGTCGTCCGGCACTACCAGCTGGTCGGCAAGCACTTCGTCCAACCGGAACTGCTCGAACTCCTCGACGACGTCCGTGACCAGCTGCCGTCGATGCGTGGCCCGTGGCAGCACATCCAGACCCTGGCCGCATTTCTGGGCACCGCGTTGGACAAGCCGGACAACCGGTACGACTACCCGACCTACCTGGCGCTCTCGCTGCTCCAACTGCCCACTGTGGACGATCCGGTCGAGCAGGCGCTGTTCGCCAGGTCCCGGTGCGACCGACTGGTCGCGCAGCTGATCGCCGACGCGCTGGCGTTCGAGATCGACGTGACCGACGGCACCACCAATCTGCTGCCGAACCTGCGGCCGGAGCCGGAGCTGACGGTCAAGCGCTGCAAGCACGCCCTGCGCACGATCAGGCCCGCGCTGGCGCGGATGTCCCTGGACGGTGGACTCACCGCGACCGAACCGCTGGAGCTGGCGCGGCAGGTGTGTTCCGTGGTGCGGGCGGACATGTCCTTCAGCGAGGAACGTGCGCTGGAGCTGAGTGTGCTGCCGGTCTACACCGCGCACGACGAGTACATGTTCCTGCGCGTGCTCCAGACGTTCGAGACGACGTTCGCCCTGCTCGCCGTGCAGCTGCGCGCTGTCATCGCGGCGCTGGCCGACCGGGAGATCGACAGGGCGGTGCACCTGCTGGCCCGTTCGGAGAGCGCGCTGCGGGATGCCGCGCCGCTGTTCTCGATGCTCGCCACCATGCAGATCGAGTCGTTCCGCACGTTCCGCCAGTTCACCGAGGGCGCCAGCGCGATCCAGTCGCGCAACTACAAGTTCGTCGAGTCCCTGTGCCGGAAACCGGACCCCGACCGAGGCGACTCACCCGCCTACCTCTCGGTGCCCGACGTGCACGAGCGGGTGACGGCCGGCCAGGACACGTTGGACACCGCCTACCTCGAACTGTGTGAGTCGGGCGACGTCGACGAGCAGGACCGCGCGCACGTCGCCGACGGGATGAAGGGCTTCGCCCGCGCGCTGTTGCGATGGCGCAACACCCATTACCGCCTTGCCATCCGGATGCTCGGCGACAACACCGGCACCGGCTACACCGAAGGCACTCCCTACCTGGACAAGGCGCGCAACATCCCGGTGTTCCGTGCCGTGGATGTGGCCGACAACGACACGGACGAGACCGCGAGGACACGATGAACGACTTCGACGCTCCCGTCGGCATCGTCGGTGCGGGCCCGGTCGGCCTGGTGACCGCGTTGCGGCTGGCCAATCTCGGCGTGTCCAGTGTGCTGCTGGACGCCAAGCCCGACCTGGTCAAACAGGGCTCCAAGGCCTGCCTGATCCAGGGAGACGTGCTGGAGATCCTGGACAAGTTCGGCTGTGCGGAGCAGATCGGTGCGGAGGGCGTGACGTGGACCGTCGCACGGACCTACGTGCACGACGAGGTGATCCGCTCGACGGAATACCCGCGCGGCATCGGCTTCGGCCCGTTCGTGAACATCTCGCAGTACCGCATCGAGCAGATCCTGGTCGACGCGGTACTGGCGAACCCGCGCTGCGACCTGCGCTGGGGCCACCAGGCGCTCGCGGTGACCCAGGACGCCGACGGCGTGACCCTGCGGGCGGCGACCGTCGACGGCGAGGTGGACCTGCGCTTCGGCCATCTCGTGGCGGCCGACGGCGTGCGCAGCAGGATGCGTGAGCTGATGGACGTGGAGTGGTCCGGTTACACCCACCAGGACCGCTTCCTGATCACCGACATCAAGGCGGAACTGCCACTGGCCAAGGAACGGCACTTCCACTACGACCCGTCGTGCAACCCCGGTCGCCAACTGGTGATGCACCCGCAGCCGGACGACATCTGGCGCATCGACTGGCAGTTGCCGCCGGACGCCGACATCGACGCGGAGCGGGCCGACGGCCGGTTCGACCAGCGGGTGCGGGCCGTCATCGGAAACGTCCCGTACGAGATCGACTGGGTCAGCACGTACCGCTTCCACCAGCGTGTCGTGACGCGGCTGCGGGTCGGGCGGGTGCTGTTCGCCGGCGACGCGGCACACTCGCTGCCGCCCTACGGTTCGCGTGGCATGAACAGCGGTATCCAGGACGCGGACAACCTGGCGTGGAAGCTCGCGTTCGTCATCGCGGGGTACGCGGACGAGGAACTGCTGGAGAGCTACCACCTTGAGCGGTACGCGGCGGCGGCGGAGAACCTGCGGGTCACCGAGGCGACGATCCAGTTCATGGTGCCGCCCAACCGGATTCGCCGCTGGACCCGCGCACTGCTGCTCGGGCTGTCGCACTCCCTTGGCTTCGCACGCAAGCACGTGAACAGCGGGCGGATGGCCGAACCGTACGTGTACACCGACTCACCGATCGTGCAGCCCGCGGGCGACGACCCCCTGCTCGGCTCGTTCGCACCGGACATGCGTGTCACGTTCGACGGTGGGCCGACCCGGCTGCGGCGGCTGCTGGGCAGGCGGTTCGTCGGCCTGTGCTTCGCAGCCACCGCGGCCCGCGCGGCCGAACTGGTCGAGCAGGCCCGATCCGGCAAGTGGGACGCGCCGGCCGGACTGGTCGTCGTGCTGCCTTCGGGTGTGTCGGCGGACCGCCTGCCGGCCGACGTCCGGATCGCGCGGTCCGAGGACACCGAACTGCTCGCCCGCTACGGGATCGAGCGCGGCACCTGGTGGCTCGCACGGCCAGACGGCCACCTCGCCGCCCGTGGCGAACACGGCGACGGCTTTGCCACCGCGCTGCGCACCGCGGCCGGCGTCGGGACAGCGAACCACCGGACTCTCGTGAAGGGAACCAGCTCATGACCGCGCCCGACTTCGCCTGGCAGAACGGGCGTCTCGTCCCGTGGGACGACTGCGTGGTGCACGCCCGCAGTCAGGGCGCGTTCTGGGGCGCCAACGTCTTCGAGGGTGTCCGTGCCTACGTCAACCCCGACACCGGTGCCGTGCACGCGTTCCGTGTCGACGAGCACCTCGGCCGGCTGCGCCGCTCGATGAAGAGTCTGCACATGGAGATCGCGCACAGCGACGCCGAGCTCAAGCAGGCCTGCCTGGACCTGGTGCTGGCCAACGGGTTCACCACCGACGCACACATCTGCGTCGTCGCCTACTTCGATCTCGGACCGAACTTCGACCCGTTGGCGCACACCACATCGACCGGCGTGCACATCACGTCGACACCGGCACCGCGCTCACCGAAGTCCGAAACCGGTCTCGCGGCCACCATCTCGTCGTGGCGGCGGATCAGCGACGACTCGATGCCGCCGCGCATCAAGACCGGCGCGAACTACCACAACAGCCGCCTCGCCCAGCACGAAGCTGTGCGCAACGGTTACGACACCACGCTGCTGCTCAACCAGCGTGGCACGGTGGCCGAGGCACCCGGCTCGTGTGTCGTGATGGTCCGCGACGGCCAGCTCATCACCCCACCCGGCACGAGCGGCGTGCTGGAGGGCATCACCGTCGCGACCGTGGCCCAACTGGCCGCCGAACAGCTCGACCTGTCGCTGCGCCGCAGGGAGGTCGACCGCACCGAACTCTATGTCGCCGACGAACTCTTCCTGTGCGGCACGATGTCCGAGCTGCTGCCGATCACCACTGTCGACCGGATCCCGGTGGGCGGCGGCGTCCGCGGCCCGCTCACCACCGTTCTGCAGCAGCACTACGACGACGTGGTCCGCGCCCGTGGCGAGCACCCAGAATGGTGCACGCCCGTGGTGCCCGTCCGCGAGCAGGTGAGCGCATGAGCGTGCTCACCGATTTGATGACGGCCCTGCGGTCCGGCGACGTCGAGGCGATCGACCTGACCTCACCGCTGTCCGAGGACACCCCGATCATCAGCCTGCCGCCCGAGCGTGGCCGGCCGTGGCCGTTCTCCCGTGAGGTGATCAGCGACTTCGACGCAGCCGGGCCGACGGTGCACTGGCACAACATGCGGCTGTCCGAGCACACCGGAACACACTTCGACGCGCCGTCGCACTGGTTGTCCGGCAAGGACACCCAGGACGTCTCGGAGGTCCCGCCCGCCAGGCTGATCGCGCCGGCAGCGGTACTCGACATGTCAGCCGATGCGAAGCGGGACCCGGACTTCCTGCTGCGGCGGGAACACGTCGAGGCGTGGATCGCGGAGCACGGCGATCTGCCCGACGGCGGCTGGCTGCTGTACCGGACCGGCTGGGACGCGCGGAACACCGACTCGACCTCGTTCCTCAACGGCGGCCACACGCCCGGCGTGTCGGAGGACTGCGCGTGCTGGCTCGCCGAGCAGACCCCGGTGATCGGCATCGGTGTGGAGACCGTGGGTACCGACGCCGGCCTGGCCGGTGGGTTCGACCAGCCGTATCCGTGTCACTGGTTCATGCACGGCGCCGGCAAGTACGGCCTCACGCAGTTGCGCAACCTCGCACTGCTGCCGGCGACCGGCGCGGTGGTCATCGCGTCGCCGCTGCCGATCGTCGGCGGTTCTGGCAGCCCGACCAGGGTGCTCGCACTCGTCGACCGGAAGGACCACCGTGGATAGGGCCGGGTTCCGGCGTGGCAGCGCACTGCTGCGCCGGCACATGGAGGACGACCAGCGGCCGACCGAGTTCACCCTGCTCGGCCGGACCTGGGACCTGCTGGACGACGTGTTCAGCCCCACCTACACCCCGGTGACGGAGCTGTTCTCGTCCTGGCTGCCGTACCCGAGGGGCGGCACGTTCCTGGAGATGGGCTGCGGCGCCGGCGTGACATCGGTGGTGGCTGCGCAGTCCGGCTGCCGCGCGGTCACCGCGCTGGACATCAGTCCGGCCGCGGTCCGCAACACCCGACGCAACGTCGAGCGACACGGTGTCGGCGACCGGGTCCGCGTGCTGCGCAGCGACATGTTCGACGCGCTGGAGGGCAACGAGAAGTTCGACGTCATCTTCTGGAACTCGAACTTCGCCGAGCCGCCAACGGATTTTGTCAACTCGACGGACCTGCACCACGCCTTCTTCGACCCCAGCTACGACGCACACCGCCGGTTCGTGGCGCTGGCACCCGATCGGCTGACCGAGGGCGGCCGGGTCCTGCTCGGCTTCGCCAGCATCGGCAATTCGACCCTGCTGACCGAGATCTGCGCCGAAGCCGGCCTGCGCGTCGACGTCGTGCGATCCGAGGCCAACCACCGCGCCCCGGCCACCGCGCCGGAATTCCAACTGCTCGAACTCACCCGTCACCACGAAAGGTAGGCAGTCATGCCTCGTCTGAACGTCATCATCGCCAGCACCCGACCCGGCCGCGCCGGACCGGCGGTCGCAGGCTGGTTCACCGAGATCGCCGAGAAGTTCGGCAAGTTCGACGTGCGGCTCATCGACCTGGTGGAGGTCGGCCTGCCGCTGCTGGACGAGCCGCACCACCCGTCCGAGCGCAACTACACCAAGCAGCACACCAAGGAATGGAGTGCCACGGTCGACGCTGCCGACGCGTTCGTGTTCGTCGCCCCCGAGTACAACTACTCGATCAACGCGGCGCTGAAGAACGCGATCGACTACCTGTACCACGAATGGCAGTACAAGCCGGTCGGCATCGTGAGCTACGGCAACACGTCCGCGGGCCTGCGGGCGGCGCAGATGACCAAGCAGGTCGTCACGACGCTGAAGATGGTGCCGGTGCCCGAATCGGTCGCGATCCACTTCATCGGCCAGCACATCGACGCGGACGGCTCGTTCATCGGGACCGACGCGATGGACGAGGCGGCCGAAGGGATGCTCGACGAGCTGTACCGCGTCGCCGAGGCCCTGGAGCCGTTGCGCCCCAAGAATTCGAATGGAGTCCGCGATGATGGCTGACGCCGGGAGACCGGCACACGTGATCGTGGTCGGCAGTGGTGGCCAACCGTACCGGGAGTACGCGCTCACGGCGTTGGCCCAGCGGTACCGGGTGTCGGCCGTGCTGCCCGCCGAGCCGACGTGGGCGAAGGAGTACCTCGTGGACTGGCGGGTCGCCGACATCGCAGACGACGCCGCCGTCGCCGAAGCCCTCAGCGCGCTGGCCGAGCCCGAGTCGGGCGTGCTGACGTGGGACGAGACCGCGCTGGAGAGCACGGCCCGCGCCGCGGAGAAACTGGCGCTGCGGCACATGTCCGCCGAGTCGGCGGCCCGCTGCCGGGACAAGTACCGGATGCGGTCGCTGTTGGCGGCCGACGGCCTGTCCGCCGTGCGCTTCGGCCTCGCCCACAGTGCCGACGAGGCCGCTTCGATCGCGGAGCGGCTCGGCTTCCCCGTTGTGGTCAAGCCGCGTGCGCTGGCCGGCAGCATCGGTGTTGTGCTGGCCACCGACGTCGCCGCGGTGCGGGACGCGTTCGCCCTGGCCAGCGGCGCGGAGTTCGGCACCCTGCCCACCGGCCACGGCGTGCTCGTCGAGGAGTATCTGGACGGGCCGGAGATCAGCGTCGACAGCGTTGTCCGCGACGGCGACGTGACGTGTGTGCACGTCGCTCGCAAGCGGCTCGGCTTCGAGCCGTACTTCGAGGAGGTCGGCCACCTGCTGGCCGACTGGAGTGCCGAGCCGTGGGCCGATGACGTGCGTGACCTGGTGGTCGGCGCACACCAGGCGCTGGGCATCGAGCTCGGCGTCACCCACGCCGAGCTGCGGCTCACCCCGGTCGGGCCGAGGCTGGTGGAACTCAACGGCAGGCTCGGCGGCGACCTCATCCCGTACGCCGGATTCCTGTCCACCGGCGTCGACCTGGTCATCGCGGCGGCCGAGCTCTCGCTCGGCCGGACGCCCGACGTCACACCGCGGCACCACCGGGCCGCCGAGGTGCGGTTCGTCTACCCGAGGCACGACGCGATCGTGCGCGGTGTCGACCTCGCCGATGCCGCCGCCGTGCCGGGCATCGCGCACGTCGCGGTGCTGGCCGAGCCCGGCACGACCCTGCTGCTACCGCCCAAGCAGGCCATCCCCCGGCTCGCGGCACTCATCGCCGTGGCAGAGGACGAGTCGTGGTGCCGGGCGGCGCTGGACGCGGCCACTCCCCTGGTCGGCATCGACGTGACGGAGGTGCCCGGTGCCTAGGCTTCGGCCCGTCGACCGCCTGATCCTGACCCACGGCCTGTCGTCGTTCTGTCTCGGCCTGGTGTTCCCGTACACGGCGATCTACCTGTCCGACATGCCCGGTGTCGGCACCCCCGGGGTGGCGTTGTTCTACGCATGCACCGGTGGTGCCAACCTGGGGGTGGCGCTGCTGCTCAGCACCGGCGCGCTGAAGGTGGGCGGTGTGCCGCTCGGCGTGTTCGGCACGGTGTTGTGGGTCATCGGCTATGTCGCGCTGCACGTCGGCGGCTCGTACGCGATGGTCGTCGCGGCGGGCCTGGTGATCGGTGTCGGCCAGGGCAGTTTCCTCGCCGCGATCATCCCGATCGTCAACTCGCTGGTCGCGCCGGAGGAACGCCGTCGGGTCTTCGGCAGGCGCTACGCGGTGCTCAACGGGACACTCGCGCTCGGCTCGCTCGTCGCTGGCGTGCTGACACTGACCCTGTCCAGCACGGTCATCCCGTATCTGTTCCTGGCCAACGCGATCGGTATCCTGCCCCTCACGTTCGCGATCCTCGCGGCACGCAAGCATCTGCCGGCGAAGACCGACGAGGAGCAGGCGGACGAACAGGCCGATCGCCGGACGCCGGTGCTGGAACTGTGGAAGACGACGATCCTCATCGCGCTGTTCCAGCTCGCGGTGTTCATGTTCGGCATGAGCCAGTTCGAGGCGACCGCGCCACTCGTGTCCGACAAACTCATGTCGATGGGTCTGTCCACGGTGTCCCTGCTGCTGATCGTGAACGTTCTCGTGATCACGTCACTGCAGAGCTTCGTGACCCGCCTGTTGGAGAAGCGGTCGGAGTTCTTCGGGCTGCGTGCGGCGATGCTGCTGTGGACGGGGGGTTACGTCGTGGCCGGCCTGGCCGCGTTCGGTCCGTACGGCATCCGGCTCACCGGGCTGCTGGTGTTCGCGTCCATGTTCGCGCTCGGCGAGTGTGCCTACTCGGCGTCGTTCCACCCGTGGCTGATCTCGCTGGTGGCCGAACGCGACCTGACCCGCGCCAACGCGCTGGTCAACTCGATGATGGGCATCGGCAACTTCGCAGGACCGTCGATCGGCGTGGTGCTCGCCCTGACCGGCAGCGCCACCGTGGTGTGGCTCGGTCTTGCCGTGTGCTGCACCGTGGTCACGGTGCTCACCGGGCTCGCGCAGCGGCGGCGGGCAGCGGTGGTGCTCGTGTAGGGGCGCGGCGCGGCGACGGCAGTCCGACGCCGCGCCACCCGGCTACCGGCGGAACAGCCGCGGCACGTCGATGCGTTCCCGCACGCCTGCGCCGTGCACCAGTGAGGTGATCGCGTCGAGGAACGCCCGGGGAAAGCCGAGATCGATGGCCGACACCTCGTCCAGCCGCGCCAGCGCCTGCTCGTCGAGCGCCACGTCCACGCAGCCGAGGTTGTCCGCCAACTGCTCCGGTGTGCGTGCCCCGACGATCGGGATCACACCGCCCCGGGACCGCAGCCACGACAACGCCACCTGCGCCGACGACACGCCCGCCTGCCGGGCCACATCGGCCACCGCCTCCGCCAACCGCACCCGCTCGGCGGGCTGGTCACCCATCCGCCGGGCACCGTTCGGCACCGCACCCGACACGTACTTGCCGGACAGCAGCCCGGCGCCCAACGCCTCCCACGCGCACACCGTCAGCCCCATCGCGCGGGCCATCGGCAGCAGTTCCCGCTCGATGTCCCGCTTGGCCAGCGAATACGGCACCTCCAGCGCCACCAGCGGGCTGTATCCTCGGAACTGCGCGACTGCCTGCCCGTAGGCACCCACCCAGGCCGGTGCGTCCGAGATCCCGATGTAGTGCACCTTGCCGGCGCGCACCTGGTCGTCCAGCGCCCGCATGACCTCCTCGACCGGCGTCAGGTCGTCCCAGGCGTGCACCCACAGCAGGTCGATGTAGTCCGTACGCAGGCTGCGCAGCGACGCCTCCAGCGACCGCACCAGGTTCTTGCGGTGGTTGCCGGCCGCGTTCGGGTCGCCGGGGCGGGCGCTCACCGTGTACTTCGTACCGATCACCCAGTGGTCCCGGTCGGCCGGCAGCACCTCGCCGAGCACCTTCTCCGAGTTGCCCTTCGCGTAGTTGCTGGCCGTGTCGACAAAATTCCCGCCGGCCTCGGCGAACATGTCCAGCTGGGCCCTGGCATCGGCGGCCGGTGTGCCGAAACTGCGCTCGTCGCCGAAGGTGATCGTGCCGAGGCACAATTCGGAAACCCGCAGACCCGAATTGCCGAGCAGTGTGTATCGCATGGATCTCCTCTATTCACACACACATCTGCTACCAGGCAACCGGGCCTGCGGGCGGGACCGCAACTCCGACCTCACGTAGTGCTACTCGTCGTGATATCCCTCGCTCACCTCGACGATCACGCCGTCGGGATCGGTGAGCCAGACGCTGTGCCAGCCGTCGATGAAATCGTCGAAATCCAACGGGCCGAGCGAAATCGGCACCGCGTCACCGATTCGCGCCAGGAACGCCGGCAGATCGTCGGTCTGGAACGCCAGGTGCCTGGCCACGCCCGGCTCCTGCGGTCCGTCCGCACTCGACGGCACGGATTCCCGAGCTGAACTGAACAGTTCCAGATACACCGAACCCTGCCGCAGAAAGACGATCTTGTCATCACCCAGCGGCACCACCCTGGCCCGCTGGAAGCCGAACCACTTCCGGTAGAACTCCTCCGTCGTGACCTGATCACGGCAGTTCAACCCGACATGCGACCACTGCAACGCCGGCTCAGCCATGACTGTCCGCCTTGATCAGGTCCGCGGCCCGCTCCGCGATCGCGACGACGGCCGTGTGACAGTTGCCGGACGGCACGGTCGGTATGACACTCGCGTCCACCACCCGCACGCCATCGACGCCGTGCACGCGCAGCCGGGGATCCACCACCGACGCGTCGTCGATACCCATCCGGCACGAGCCGACCTGGTGGTGGTAGCTGTCCGCGCGGGTCCGGACGAAATCGACAAGCTCCGCGTCCGTGCGGACGTCCTCACCGGGCAGCAGTTCGCCCTTGAGCACGTCGTGGAACGCAGCCGTCCCGAAAATCTCCCTGGACAGTTTCACCGCCTGCACCAACCGGTCCACATCGGACCGATCGCCGAGGTAGTTCGGGTTGACCAGCGGTTTGGCGAACGGGTCGGCACTGGCCGGGCGCACCCAGCCACGGGATGCCGGTCGCACCACACCGGGCAGGATGCTGATCGCGTTCGGATGCTGCTGGCCGACGATGATGTCGAACGGCACGTGCACGAACGCGATCTGCAGGTCCGGCACGATCATGCCCGGCTGCGACGTCGTGAACAGCACCGACTCCGACAGGTTCTGGTTGGGCGGCGCGACCGGCTCGACGGTCTCCGCGATCAGGCCGGTGAGCACGTGGTTGTGGAAGTTCTCCCCCACACCCGGCACATCGGCGACCACCGGCACACCGAGTTCGCGCAGGAACTTCGAGTCACCGATCCCGGACAGCATCAGCGTCTTCGGTGACTCGATCGCGCCACCGCACACGAGCACCTCGCGGGCGGCCCGCACGGTGTACTCACCCGGCTCGGCCGGGGCTGGGCCGACGAGCCTGCCGTCACCCGACGGTGCCGCTTCCGCATCCTGCCGGTAGGTGACACCCGTGCACCGCGTGCCGTCGAACTCCAGCCGCTTGACCTGCGCATTCGTCCGCAGCGTCAGGTTCGGCCTGCTCAGCGCCGGCTCCAGGAACGACGTCAGCGCACCGCGCCTGCGGCCGTTGTCGACGTCGAGATGGTGCCAGCCGACGCCCACCATGTCGCCCGCGTTGAAATCGCCGATCTCCGGGTGACCGAGTTCGACACACGCGTCGATGAACGTGCGGGACAACGGGTTCGGACCATGCCGGCCCGCGTTCGTCACCGGCTGCGGTCCGCTCGTGCCGCTCACGCCCGCGACCGGGTCCTCCTGCGACTCCAGCTTGGCGAAGTACGGCGCGAGGTCGTCGTGGGACCAGCCGGCCGCGCCCTGGTAGGCCCAGTCGTCGAAGTCCTGCCGATGCCCCCGGACGTGCATCATGATGTACATGTTGCTGCTGCCGCCGGGCATCCGGCCGCGTGGCTCGTAGGTCTGCCGGCCGCGCAGGCCCGGCTGCGGCACGCTGGAGTAACCCCAGTCCACGCCCGAGCCGAACAGCATGAACCACTGTGCCGCGACATCGACCTCGGACGGTATCCACCGGCCGCCCGCCTCCAGCGCCAGCACCCGGACGTCCGGATCCTCGGTGAGCCGGTTGGCCAGCACCGAACCCGCGGTCCCGGCGCCGATGATGACGTAGTCGTATTCGTCCATCGTGGTCACCTCACGCGAGCACGGGCTGGAACGGCACGGAGTCGTGGAAGTTGGCCATGTAGCCGATGTGGCCGTCGACGACCCGGAAGTAGTTGGCCACGTCCGACTCGATCGCCGCACCCGCGTGCGTGCACGCCGAGATGTGCGACACGACGACAGCCTGCTCGCCGTCGACCACGACGTGCCTTGGCACGTTCTGGAACGCCGCGTACATGTCGGGGAAGCCCGCCATCATGCGACGCAGCGACTCCCGCCCCTCGACGTGCCCGGCGAGCTGCTCGTCCATCACCTGGTCGACCGTGAACAGGTCGCACCAGGCGTCCCACTGACCGGCGTTGGCGAGCTCGTAGTAGCGGGTCACGACTTCACTGGTGTCCATGGCACCTCCCTTTGCAGGCATCTGCGGAACCCACGCGGCGGCGGT
>DASUJK010000246.1:0-45094 GCA_036279295.1 Pseudonocardiaceae bacterium
CCATGGTGAGCGGAATAGCGCTGGGCCGGCCGGGGTAGCTTTGCCCACCCCGGGGTGAGCGATACCGCTGCGCACTGGCCGGAAGTTGGGTGGCCGGTAGGCTGCAAACAATGGTTGCCAGCGACCCGGCGGAATGAGGAATCCGCAAACCGCACCAGATCGTACATCTTTCGGAATTCGGGGGCTTGTCGATGAATCGTTCGGTGCTGCCCGCATGCCTACTGGTCGGAGTATTGGCTTCGGTACTCGTCGGTCCACCCGCGTTTTTCGCGAATGCGCAGGAAGGCGCGCGGATCGACCTCAATCTCTATTACGACGAGCCGGTCATCGCAGCTGGCGGCATCGGCATCCAGACGTTGACCGTCACCAACTCCGGCGCGGACGGCACCACGCCGATCGACCTGACGGTCACCACGGGCGTGTTCGTGGCGGTCGATCCGGCAGGCCGGATGCCCAAGGGATGCGGCTTCCTCTACCAGGACGGCGACCCGGACGCGACGGTGCCCGAGGTGGTCCGGTGTGTGCTGCCGCCGCTGGAGCACAACGACTCGACGGCCGTGACGCTGCCGCTCATGGTGGCCGAGGCAGCAGCGGCGGGCGACACGTTCGGCACCGCGACGGTGCTGCCGGAGCCCGGGTCACCGGATGTCGACCAGCATGTGGCGGACAACCTCGGCTGGCCGTCGGTGGTCGTCACCAACCCGGGTACATCGGTCGGCGCGCCGACGAACGGCCAGGTCACAGACCTGTACGTGACCACCGACCTGCCGGCTGTCGCGACCGGGCAGCCAGCTGTCGAGACGCTGACCGTCGGCAATCGGGGACCGCAGCCCGCGAACGAGCCGATCCGACTGGTGGTGGTCACTCCCCCGCTGGTCCGACTGGCCACCGACCAGCCCATGCCGGCAGGCTGCGGCTTCGTCTACGACAGTCCCGACCCTGCGGCACCCGAACTGGTGCGGTGCTCGATCGCGCCGCTGGCGGTGGGCACATCGACGACCGTGCGGCTGCCGTTGGCCCCGGTGTTCGGCTCGCCGGTGCAGACCAGTTGGGGTGTGGCCGGTGTGTTCCCGGACCGGTCGGCAGGCTCCACCGACATCGACCCGGTACCGGCCAACAATCTGGTCGAATCCGGCGTCCAGGTAATCGGCTGACCGCCTTTCCATCATGCGGAGGTTGAATTGATAGTGCTGGAAGTCAGTGGCATCCTGGCCGGTGTCGCACTCGGAGTCGCCGCCCTGCTGTATGCCGTTCAGATGCTGGTGCCACACGGTATCCGCCAGGAACACAATGACGTCGCCGGATTCGTGTACGCCGTGCTCGGCGTGTTGTACGGGGTGATGCTCGGCTTCGTCGTCGTGAACGAATGGGAAAGCCTGGAAGCGGTGAAAAGCAACACGTTCACCGAGGCCAACGAACTCGGCTCACTCTACTGGAACGCGAGAGCCCTACCACCGGCACAGGGCAGGGCACTGGAGCAGACCACCAAGGACTACGCGAACGCGGTCATCGACACGGAGTGGTCGATGATGGCCGAGGGCAAGTCCAGCCCGGCGGCCACCCAGCTCGTCTACGCGATGCGTGACGAGATCAACGCGATGCCCACCACGACCGAACGACAGCAGACGATCTATGCCCAGTCGCTGACCCACGTGAACAATCTGGCCGCGGCCAGGCGGGAACGGATCAACGAGAGTTCGGAGAGCGTGCCGTCGATTCTCTGGGTGGTGTTGATCCTCGGCTCGGTGCTGACGGTCGGCTACTCGTTCCTGTTCGGACTGGCCAACTTCTGGTCGCATCTGCTGATCTCGGCGCCACTTGGCGTGATGGTGGTGCTCGCGCTGATCGTGATCGACCAGCTCAGCCATCCCTTCGGCGGCATGGTCGCGGTCAGCCCGGACGCCTTCCACGTCTTCCTCGACCGACTCCCGGTACAACGATGAGGCGCCGACGGTGACAGGTACGTTTCTGGTATGCGTCGCGGTCGCGATCGGGGGCGCCGTCGTTGTCGGCGGCACCGCCCTCGCGCTCAAGGCCGCGCGGCTCGGTGAGCGCCGGGAGAAATGGCACGACCAGACCACCGGCCCGGCGGGCGCGATGTTCAACGCGCTGTTCCTGGCCGCGTTCGCGTTGTCCGTCGTGCTCGCGTGGCAGGCGTACAACCACGCGACCGCCGACACCGCCGACGAGTCGTCGGCCCTGATCTCGCTGTACGACGACGTGGCCGGGCTGCCCAACGGTGCCCAGTTGCAGGGCGAGATCCGGGACTACGCGGACACCGTGCTCAATCAGGAATGGCCGCTGCTGCCGGCCGGTGGGTCGACGGAGGCCGCTGACCAGCAGCTGCGGATGATGTCCAACCAGATCCTCGGCGTGCCCACCGACCAGGACTCGGTGCAGGCCACCCGGTCGGAGACGATCAAGGAGTTGGACGCCGTCAGCGACGCGCGGGACCAGCGCCTGCGCGACACCCACACGAGGCTGCCCACCGGTTTGCTGGCCTGCCTGGTGATCGCCGCCGTGGTGGCGCTCGGCCACGGCGTGCTGTCCGGCCTGCCGCACACGGCGTCGTCGCTGATCCCGCTTGCGATCGAGGGCGCGATGGTGGCTGGCGCGGTGTGCATCGTGTTCGTGGTCCGCAGGCCCTATCACGGCGCACTGGAGATCACCCCGGACGACATCCGGCTGGCCATCGCGCACTTCGCAGCCAGAACCTGATCAGGGCTACCGGCTACTGCCCATCGTTGCCTTGCCGCCCGCGATACCGGCCGCCACGACGACGATCACCAGGACCAGCACCACAACCGGATTGTCCAGCAGTTGCGGCGGGCTCGCCTTCGGCGGTTCGGTCTGCCGCACAGCGGCTACGCGTGGTGTGGTGGGTGGCGGCACGACGGTCGTGGTGGGCGCGGGCGGCGTCGTCGTGATCGGGGCCGTCGTCGTCGGCACAGCTGTCGTGGGCACTGGCCGAGGCGGCGACGGCACGACAACCGCCCGTGTGACCGTCGGCGACGGTACGCGAACCGCCGCGACGGGCGCCGGTTTCGGTGCCACCGTGGTCGACTCGGGCCGCGTCGTGGGTGGTGGCGGCGCGGGATTCGGGGTCGCCACCGGCACTGGCGGCGGGCCGGGCCGTACTGTCGGCTCACAGCCGGCCGGGGACCGCACCGGGCAGCCGGGCGGCGGTGGCACCGGTCGGGCCGCGGCCGACGTGAGTGCTGGTCGGGTGGTCGCCGGCCCGCAGCCGGACGGTGACCGGGGTGGACAGTGGTACGGAGATATCAGCCGCACAACGGAAAACGTATTCGCAGAATGTCCATTATGGATACTCTGGGCGCCGAGGAACGCGGAACCCGTACTGAGCAACGAAAGCAACACAGCGGCAGGTAGGTGCCGCGCGGCCGAACCCATCGAGTACCGACCCCCGCTCCTCACGATCCCGTTGCAGCACTGTCACTCTAGGACCGAACGACCGACCCCGGGGCCGACAGCGCCCGTGATCCCACCACCGGGTGAGAGCTGTTACTCGTTCGGCCGCAACCTGGCGCACCGATGGCGTCGATTACCATCTGCCGCATGTCCCAGCAGCTGACCAGTGTCAGCAATCCGAGGGTGAAGCACCTGGTCGGGCTGCGCAGGCGCCGCCAGCGTGACCAGTCGGGCCTGATGCTGGTCGAGGGTTACGAGGAACTGAGCCTCGCGCTGGAAGCCGGTGTGGTGCCGGTCACTCTGTACTACTGCCCCGAGCTGGTCCGGCAGGAGAGCGATCTGGCCACGGTGGCCGAGGTGACGGCCCTGGGCAGTGAGGTCGTGCAGGTCAGTGACCGGGTGTTCGAGAAGGTCGCCTACCGGGAGTCGCCGGACGGCTGGCTGGCCGTCGTGCACACCGTGCCGACCGACCTGGCCGCGCTGCGGGTCGGCGAGAACCCGCTGACGCTGGTGTGCGAGTCGGTGGAGAAGCCGGGCAACCTGGGCGCGATGCTGCGCACGGCGGACGCGGTCGGTGTCGACGCCGTGGTCGCTGCGCGGCCGATCACCGACTGGGGCAACCCGAACATCGTGCGGGCCAGCAAGGGCACCGTGTTCTCGGTGCCGGTGGCCGCAGCCGATTCGGCCGACGTGCTGGCGTGGGCCCGGGAACGGTCGATGTGTGTCGTCGCCGCCACCCCGGACACCGACACGGTGTTCACCGACGTGGACTTCACCGGCCCCACCGTGATCGCGGTCGGTTCGGAGAAGCACGGCCTGACCGACGAGTTCCTGACAGCGGCCGACGTGCGAGTGCGCATACCGATGTTCGGCCGGGCGAACTCACTCAACGTGGCGACGTCGGCCGCGATCATCCTCTACGAAGCACTACGCCAGCGCACCGATCATCGGAGGTGACCAGTTGCGGGTGGCGCTGTTCGCGACGTGCCTGACGGACACGTTCTATCCGAGCACGGCCAAGGCCGTCGTACGGCTGTTGGAACGGCTGGGCTGCACGGTGGACTTCCCGCCGGGCCAGACGTGTCGCGGCCGGCCGCACTTCAACACCGGCTATCCCGAACCGGCCACCCAGCACGAACCCGACCGGCGCGGGGAGCCCGCTCACCCGGGCAGTGTGGCCGCGTGATCGGGCACGTAGCTCCGCAGGTCCTTCGGTGGCCGCTGGTAACCGGTGCTCCTGGGCCGCTTGGGCAGCTTCAGCGACGGCTCGGCCACGTCGTGGTAAGGCACCGTGGACAGCAGGTGGGCGATCATGTTGATCCTGGCCCGCCGCTTGTCGTCGCTCTCCACCACGTGCCAGCGGGCCTCCGGGATGTCGGTGTGCACCATCATCTCGTCCTTGGCCCGCGAGTAGTCCTCCCAGCGCACCAACGATTCCAGGTCCATCGGGGACAGCTTCCACCGCCGCAGCGGGTCTTCCAGCCGGGCCCGGAACCTGTTCGCCTGCTCGTCGTCACTGACCGAGAACCAGTACTTGCGCAGCAGGATGCCGTCCTCGACGAGCATGCGCTCGAAGATCGGGCACTGCGACATGAACCTCCGGTACTCGTCCGGCGTGCAGAAGCCCATCACCTTCTCCACGCCCGCCCGGTTGTACCAACTGCGGTCGAACAGCACGATCTCGCCCGCCGCCGGCAGTTGCTCGACGTAGCGCTGGAAGTACCACTGGGTGCGCTGCCGCTCGGTCGGCTTGGGCAGCGCCGCGATGCGCGCGACCCTGGGGTTGAGGTGCTCGGACACCCGCTTGATCGTGCCGCCCTTGCCGGCCGCGTCCCGGCCCTCGAACACCACGACCAGCCGGGCACCCTCGGCCCGCACCCATTCCTGGAGCTTCACCAGTTCGGTCTGCAGCCGGAGCAGTTCGTTCTCGTACGCTGACTTCGACAGTCGAGACATCGCTCCACATTACGTCTGCCGTGCTCAGCCCGCGCGGCGCCGCCGGTGTGCTCCCAGTGGGACGGTGGGCACCAGACGCAACCTGGGCCGGACCACCGGCTCCGGCTCCACTTCCGGTGGCGGTGCCGCCCGTGGCCCGGTGGCCGAGTTGAGCACGCCGGAGTTGGGCAGGGTGATCGGCCCGTCCTCGGTGAGCAGCCGGGTGTACATCAGCGTGATCGCGGTGACTTCGCCGTCGTACTGGCCGCCCAGCGCGCCGGAGCGCACGGTGACGTGCTCGCCGACCACGAACGGGCGGGAGAACAGCAGCACCAGGCCGGCGAAGGCATTGCCGAGCGACTGCTGGGCCGCGATGCCGACCACCACACCGGTGATCGCGCCGGACAGCAGCAGCCGGTCGATCGGCACGCCGAACAGCGTGATCACCTCGGCCGCCACGACGATGTAACCGGCCAGGGTGATCACCCAGCGCAACACGTTGGCCGCCGACACACCGCCGCTCAGGCCGACCAGCCTGGCCACCTCGTTCGCGGTGCTGCGGACCGCGACCAGGCCGAACACGAAGCACGCGCCGATCGAGACGAACACAACGATCCGCTGGCCGCCGTGCGCCGCGAGGCCACCGAGTTCGTAGTACACGCCGGGCGCGGCCAGTGCGACCACTCCGCACCCGATCGCCCTGCGGAAGTCGACCCGCCGCACGGTCTCGCGCGCCTCGGCGAGGGCCGTGTGCGCGTCCAGCCGGTTGTGGTTGCTCACCCGCTCGCCTCCGTTGGGTCTACAGTGGAACGATTGCCTGGTACCAGCGTCGGTTCGTCGCGGCTAGCATCCTAGCTATGAAGCGGCCGGAGGATCTGCGCAGCCACCGCTGGTACGGCGATGACGGTCTGCGGGCGTTCAGTCACCGCAGCCGTGCCCGTCAGCTCGGCCTGAATCCCGAGGAACACCTGGGCAAGCCGGTGATCGCGATCCTGAACACGTGGAGCGACATCAACCCGTGCCACATGCACCTGCGGGAGCGGGCCGAGCAGGTCAAGCGCGGGGTGTGGCAGGCGGGCGGCTACCCGCTGGAGTTCCCGGTGGCCACGCTGTCCGAGACGTTCCAGAAGCCCACGCCGATGCTGTACCGGAACCTGCTGGCGATGGAGACCGAGGAACTGCTGCGCTCCTACCCGGTGGACGGCGCCGTGCTGATGGGCGGCTGCGACAAGACGACACCCGCGCTGCTGATGGGCGCGGCCAGCGCCGACCTGCCGGCGATCTTCGTGCCGGCCGGTCCGATGCTGCACGGCCACTGGCGCAGCGAGACGCTGGGCAGCGGTACCGACATGTGGCGCTACTGGGACGACCGGCGGGCCGGGCTGATCGGCGATGCCGAGCTGGCCGAGTTGGAACGTGGCCTGGCCCGCTCGCCCGGCACCTGCATGACGATGGGCACCGCGTCCACCATGACGTCGGCCGTCGAGGCACTGGGCGTGACCCTGCCCGGTGCCGCCGCGATCCCGGCGGTCGACTCGGCACACCACCGGATGGCCGCTGCCGCCGGCACGCGGATCGTCGACCTGGTGTGGGCCGACGTGCGGCTGTCCGGCCTGCTGGACGAGCGGGCGTTCGCCGACGCGGTGACCACGGTGCTCGCGCTGGGCGGTTCGACGAACGCGGTGATCCACCTGATCGCGATGGCAGGCCGGTGCGGGCTGACGCTGACCCTGGACGACTTCGACCGGATCGCCCGGCGGGTGCCGGTGCTGGCCAACATCCGGCCGGGCGGCGAGTACCTGATGGAGGACTTCTACTACGCGGGCGGCCTGCCCGGCCTGCTGTCCAGACTGGCGCCGCTCGGCCTGCTGCACCTCGACCGCCCGACCGTGACCGGGCGCACGCTCGGCGAGAACCTGGCCGACGCGAAGGTGCACAACGACGACGTGATCCGGCCGGCCGACCGGCCACTGGCGCCGGAGGGTGGGGTCGCCGTGCTGCGCGGCAACCTGGCGCCAAGCGGCGCGGTGATCAAGCACATCGCGGCCACCCCGGACCTGCTCACGCACACCGGTCCCGCGGTGGTGTTCGACGGTTACCAGGACCTCAAGCGCCGGATCAACGATCCCGACCTGCCGATCACCGCCGACTCGGTGCTGGTGTTGCGCGACGCCGGTCCGCTCGGCGGCCCTGGTATGCCGGAGTACGGCATGCTGCCCATCCCGGACCGGCTGTTGGCCGATGGCACACGTGACATAGTCCGCATCTCCGATGCCCGGATGAGCGGCACGAGCTACGGTGCCTGTGTGCTGCACGTCGCGCCCGAATCGTTCGTCGGCGGTCCGCTCGCCCTGGTCCGGGACGGTGACCTGATCACGCTGGACGTACCGGCCCGCCGGCTGGACCTGCTGGTGGCCGATGACGAGTTGGCCCGGCGCCGGGCGGCTTGGACGCCCCGGCCACCGAGGTTCGAGCGTGGTTACGGCGCGCTCTACGCCGAGCACATCACGCAGGCCGACCAGGGCTGCGACTTCGACTTCCTGGCCCGCGCGGGCCACAACCCGGAACCCGATCCCCGTTGAGGAGCACGCCAGCGATGACGGCAGTGAAGCTATGACGGCAGTCAAGCTATGACGGCAGTGACCAGCACCGATCCCCGCACCGGCGACATCGTGGCGACCGTCGCCGATGAGACGACAGCAGAGCAGGTCGACCAGGTCGTATCGCTGGCCGCGGCTGCGGCACCCCGGCTGGACTCGCTCGGCCGGTCGTTCCGGGCCGGGCTGCTGCGGGCGCTGGCCGACGCGCTGGAGGCCGACCGCACGACGATCGTCAGCCTCGCCGATCGGGAGACCGGCCTCGGCGAGACCCGGTTGAACGGTGAGCTGACCAGGACGTGTTACCAGTTCCGGCTGTTCGCCGACGCTGTCACCGATGGTGGCTACGTCGAGGCGATCATCGACCACGCCGGTGACACGCCGATGGGGCCACGGCCGGACCTGCGCCGGATGCTGGTGCCGATCGGTCCGGTCGCGGTGTTCGGTGCGAGCAACTTCCCGCTGGCGTTCTCGGTGCCCGGCGGTGACACGGTGGCGGCGCTGGCCGCGGGCTGCCCGGTGATCGCGAAGGCCCACCCGTCGCACCCGGCCACGGGACAGCGGGTGTTCGAGGTCATGCGGGACGCGGCCACTGCCGCCGGTGCCCCGGACGGCACGGTCGGCCTCGTGCACGGCCAGGACGCCGGGGTGGCACTCGTGCGACACCCCGAGGTGCGGGCGGTGGCGTTCACCGGTTCGCTGGCCGGTGGCCGGGCACTGGCCGACCTGGCGGCCGCTCGGCCGGAGCCGATCCCCTTCTACGGTGAGCTGAGCAGCCTGAACCCGGTGGTGATCACACCGGCAGCGGCGGCGGAGCGGGCCGAGGCGATCGGCAGGGGCCTCGCCGCTTCGGCCACCATGGGCGCCGGCCAGTTCTGCACCAAGCCGGGCATCACGTTCGTGCCAGGTGGCACCGACGGCGACGTGCTGCGGAACGAGGTGGCCAAGGCGTTCACCGCGCTGGGCGGCCTGGTGGCGCTGAACGGCGGCATCCAGCACAGTTACCAGGCCCGCACCGCACGACTGGCCGAGCACCCCGGCCTGACGGCGGTGGCTTCGGCGGACGCGCCCGACGGTGACGGATTCCTGGTGCGGCCCATGCTGTTCGGAACCGACACCGGCACGTTGGACGAGGCGGTCGCACAGGAGTGCTTCGGCCCGGTCACCATCCTGGTGTCCTATTCGGACACAGCGGACCTGTTGGGCGCGTTGGCGACACTGCCCGGCTCACTGACGGCCACGCTGCACGCCACCGAATCCGACGACCTCGCCGACGTGCTGGCCGTGCTGCGGCCGAAGGCGGGCCGGTTGCTGTTCAACGGGTTCCCGACCGGTGTCGCGGTGGCATGGGCACAACACCACGGTGGGCCGTGGCCGGCCACGAACACGCTGCACACGTCGGTCGGCATCACGTCGATCCGCCGGTTCCTGCGGCCGGTCGCGTGGCAGGACGCGCCGCAGCAGGTGCTGCCGGCCGAACTGCGCGACGACCCTGGGACCGCGTCGGTACCGCGTCGGGTGGACGGCTCGTTGCGGCTGTGAGCGTCTCCCCCGCGTTCGTGCTGACCTGCGTGTTGATGGTGGTGGCGCCCGGACCGTCGTTCGCGGTGATCGTGAACCAGTCGATCCGGCACGGCAAGCGGGCCGGGCTGCTGGTGGTCGCCGGCAACACCACGGCGCTGACCGGCTGGGCCACCGCCTCGGCGTTCGGCCTGACGGTGCTGATCCGGACGTCCGAGGTGGCGTTCACCGTGCTCAAGATCGCGGGCGCCGCCTACCTGTGCTTCCTCGGCGTGCGCACGCTGTTACGGTCGCGCCGACACGACGATGCGCCATCGGAGACACCGGAGCGGACCGGTCTGGCGGCGTATCGGGCAGGCCTGCTCACGAATCTGACGAACCCGAAGGCGGCGGTGCTGTACCTGGCGCTGTTCCCGCAGTTCCTGCCGGCCGGCGGTGGCCTCGGTGATGTGTTCGCGCTGGCCGCGGTGCAGATGGCGATCAGCGCGAGTTGGTACGTGCTGGTGGTGCTCGCGGTGGCCGGAGTACGCAGACTGTTGGCCAGATCCGTGGTGCGCACCTGGCTGGACCGGGCGACCAGTGTCGTCCTCATTGGACTCGGCCTGCGGTTGGCCGCGCTCGCGCGCCCACTCGTCTGACGTTAGGATTTCACCGTGGAGCAACGAATTCTGGGCAGGACCGGGCGCTCGGTCTCGGTGGTCGGTCTCGGCACCTGGCAGCTCGGTGCGGACTGGGGCGCCGTGGACGAGGACGACGCACTGGCCGTGCTGGCCGCTGCCGTCGACTCCGGCGTCACGTTCCTGGACACCGCCGACGTGTACGGCGACGGGCGCAGCGAGCGGCTGATCGGCCGCTTCCGCAAGGAACGCGGGGGCGACAACCTGTTCGTGGCCACGAAGATGGGTCGGCGGGTGGACCAGGAGCCCGCCAACTACACGCTGGCCAACTTCCGGGACTGGACCAACCGGTCCCGCGCGAACCTGGGTGTCGACACGCTGGACCTGGTCCAGCTGCACTGCCCGCCCACCCCGGTCTACTCCGCAGACGAGGTGTTCGACGCACTCGACACGCTGGTCGCCGAGCAGGTGATGACGAACTACGCGGTCAGCGTGGAGACCGTCGCCGAGGCACTGACCGCGATCGCACGGCCCGGTGTGGCCAGCGTGCAGATCATTCTGAACGCGTTCCGCCGCAAGCCGCTGGAACAGGTCCTGCCCGCTGCGCAGGCGGCCGGTGTCGGCATCATCGCCCGCGTGCCGCTGGCCTCCGGGCTGCTGTCCGGCCGCTACACCATGGACACCGTGTTCGCGCCGGACGACCACCGCAGCTACAACCGGCACGGCGCCGCGTTCGACGTCGGCGAGACGTTCTCCGGCGTGGACTACCAGACCGGTGTCGAGGCAGCAGCCGAGTTCACCGCGATGGTGCCGCCCGGCATGACCGCGGCCCAGGCCGCGCTGCGCTGGGTGATCCAGCAGCCCGGCGTGACCACGGTGATCCCCGGTGCCCGCAACGTCGAGCAGGCTCGGGCCAACTCGGCCACGGCGGACGTGCCGGCGCTGGCCGACGACACGCTGGCCGCCATCGAGAACCTGTACGACCGGCGGATCAGGAGTCAAGTGCAGGACCGCTGGTGAGCTAGCTAGATTCCGACCATCCCGCCGCCGCCGTTCTCGCCCTTGCGTACCAGCAGTGCGCCGAACGCGGCGACCACACTGACGATGGCCGCGATCACCAGCGACGTGGTGAAACCGGTCATGAACGCGAGGTGGCTGCCGGTGGTGACCGCCTGCGCGACGGAGGCGGGCGCACCCGGCGGCACCGGCGACACACCCTGGGCGACGTACTCCTTGGCGCCGTCGAGCTGCCTCGCGACGGTCGGCGACACGCCGGCGCCGGTCAGCTTGGCGAACAGCACGTCACCCACCTCGGTGGCCATGATCGTGCCGAAGATCGTGGTGCCGAGCACGCCACCCAGCTGCATGCCGGTCTGCTGGAGGCCACCCGCGACACCGCCGAGCTCGACCGGTGCGTTGCCGACGACGGCCTCCGTGCCGGACACGATCACGAAGCCGAATCCGAAGCCCAGCAGGATGAACCACGGCCACAGGTGCACGTAGGACGAGTCGACCTGCAACTGCGACAGCCCGAACATGGCGACCGCGTTGAACAGCATGCCCGCCATCAACACCGGTCGTGGGCCGAACCGCGAGGTCAGGAATCCGGCCAGCGGCGAGGACACGATGAACACCGACGTCAGCGGCAGCAGCTCGACACCGGCCTTGACCGGGGTCATGCCGTGCACCTGCTGGAGGTACAGGGTCAGGAAGAACAGCGCGCCGAACAGCGCGAAGAACGCCAGCGTGACCAGGACGGTGGCGGCGGACAGTGACACCGACCGGAACAGGCGCAGCGGCAGCAACGGCTGCTCGGCAACCCGTTCGCGCAGCACGAACACGACGCCGAGGACAACCGCCACGGCGAAGAAGCTCAACGGCAGCACGTCGCCGAACCCGCGCTCAGCTGCCTTGATCAACCCCCACACCAGGCAGAACAGCGAGCCGGCCAGCAGTAGGACACCTGGGAAGTCGAAGGTGCCGCCGGCATCGGGATCGCGGGACTCGCGGATCACCAGCAGCCCGATCACCAGCGTGATCAGGCCGACCGGGATGTTCAGGTAGAACACCGACTGCCAGCCGATGTGCTCGACCAGCAGGCCGCCGACGATCGGCCCGCTGGCGATGGACAGCGCCGAGCTGCCACCCCAGATGCCGATGGCCATGTTGAGCTTCTCGGCCGGGAACGCCTTGCGCAGGATCGCCAGGCTGGCCGGCTGGAGCATCGCGCCCGCGAAGCCCTGGACGACGCGCCACAGGATGACCAGCCCGATGTTGCCGGACAGGCCGACCAGCGCGGACGCCAACGCGAACAGCACGACACCGGCCAGGAACAGCCGTTTGCGGCCGAACCGGTCGGCGAGCCGGCCAGCGATGATCAGCGACACCGCGAGCGCGAGCAGGTAGCCGTTGGTCACCCACTGCAGACCGGCCAGCGTCGCGTGCAGGTCCTTGGCAATGGCCGGGTTGGCAATCGACACAACCGTGCCGTCCAGGCCGACCATCGTCACGCCGAGCGCGACGGCGACCAGGGTCAGCCACGGGCTGCCGTACCTGCGTGGCTTCGCGTGGGATCTCGGGCTCGGCATCGACAGGACACCGCTGGACGACTCAGGCATGCCGCCAAACTGTCATTAGCTGACAAGTGGCGTCAACAAGCTAACGGCATCCTGTGACCCTTGTCATGATGTGTCGAAACCGCTCACCGAGCTGTAACATCCGAGGAATGACCGCCGCGGGCCTGCGCGAACGCAAGAAGCAACGCACTCGGTGCGCCCTGATCGACTCAGCATTCGCGCTGTTTCGGAGAAAAGGCTTCGACGCGACCACCATCGACGAGATCGCCGAGGCGGTCGACGTCTCGCCGCGCACGTTCTTCCGGTACTTCACGTCCAAGGAAGAGGTCGCGCTCTCGCTGGTGGACGAACAACTCGGCGTGCTGATGGGCCTGCTGGCCGAGCGGCCGGCCGATGAGCCCGTGCTGACCGCGCTGCACCGCGCTGCCGTCGACGTCGTCCGGGCCTGCGAGAGCGGCGCCAACGGCTTCGACGCGGAGCACTACGAGAGCATGCAGGAGCTGCTCGCCACCAGCCCGGCGCTGGCGGCGCACAGCATGGAGGTCGGCTCGGCGCGGGTCGCCGAACTGTCCCGGCTGATCGGCGTCCGGATGGGTGTGGACCACCTCACCGATCCCCGGCCGCATCTCGTCGCGTCGATCGGCATCTGCGCCGTGCAGACCGCCGTCAACTCGTGGCGGGGTACCGACGGGCACGCCAAGTCATCCGAACTGGTGGACCGGGCGTTCCAGTTGATCACCGAAGGCATCAACTACCCGTCAGTACTCACCCCGTAGCACTCGCTACTGCCCGAACCGCTGGCCGAACCGGAGGCGGTTGCCGAACGGGTCGCGGCAGCCACAGTCGATGCCGTAGGGCTTCTCGCTCGGCTCGTCGGTGAACTCGACTCCCTTGGCCAGCAGCGTCTCGTAGGTCTTGCGGCAGTCGTCGGTCGCGAAGATCAGCCAGCCGCCCATGGCTCCCTTCGTGATCAGTTCGCGCACCTGCCCGGCGGTGGCCTCGTCCATCGCGGGTGGACCGGGCTTCTCCAGGACGATCTCGCGGTCCGGGTGCCCGGGCACGTTGACCGTCAGCCAGCGCATGAAGCCGAGATCGGCATCCGTGTTGACCTCAAGACCGAGCTTGCCCACGTAGAAGTCGAGGGCTTCGTCCTGGTCCAGGACGTAGATCTGGGACTGGGTGATCGCTGTGAACATGGGACCGACCCTATGCGGACGCCTCCTGGACCTGCTTATCCAAAAGTGACGGCCTTACGCTCGGTCGCATCCACGCCATCGCGAAACACGTCGGCACCGCGATCACTTCGCCACGGGCCCGGTAGGCCGTCGGCGGCTCACCGACGATGTCCCGGAACGTCCTGCTGAACGTGCCGAGGCTGGTGAAGCCGACCTCGAAGCAGGTCTCGGTGACGCTGCGGTCGGTGTCGCGCAGCAGGAACATGGCGCGCTCGACCCGGCGCCGTTGCAGGTAGCGATGCGGAGTCTCGCCGAACGTGGCGCGGAACGTCCGGATGAAGTGCGCCGCCGACACGTGCGCGAGCTTGGCCAGTGTCGGGATGTCCAACGGCTGGTCGTACGCGCGGTCCATCGCGTCCCTGGCCCGCAGCATCCTGCGGTTGGACTCCTCCACAGCGCGGCTCACGGTGAAGAGGCCCTGACGCAATGGCTGCCCGGGCTCGCGACGCCCAGGCACACCATCTGCGGCGTTGTCGTCGCCCCTGGTCCAACAGAGGGACCAGGAACTCCTCCGCCTTGCGTCTGGCGCACCTGACCGTTGCTCCCTATCCGGACCCCTTGCGTTAGCACCTCTACCCCAGCGGCTCTTCGAACTTGACGCCCGCACCGGGCGCGTCCGGCTCGATGAAGCTGAGCACTTCGGCCGCCTCGTCGGTCAGTGCGCCGACCGCGGCGGCCGGCAGGCGGCGGAACGGCGTCACGCGCAGGGTGACCGAGTTCTTCTTCCGCTCGATGTCCCAGATGCCGCAGGCGAATCCGTCGTAGAACACGCTGGCCCGCACCCGCAGGTTCTTTGTCACCACATGGCCGCGGTGTTCGTCGGCGATCACCCTGGTCCGCTCGGCATGGGACAGCACGAGGTTGTCGAACTCCGGCAGGAAGCGCGGCGGAGCGGGCACGTCGCCGTCCGGCCGGGGCGCGTCCGGCAGGTCGAACAACTCCCTGCCCTTCTCGTCCCGCACGGTGATCAGTTCCGGGCGCAGCCGCGCGAGCACCTGCTTGATGCCGCGCAGGCCCGACCACGTCTGAACGTCGGCCGCGGTGGCCGGGCCGAACGCGGCCAGGTACCTACGCACGAGTTCATCCGGCGTGTCGTCTTCGGACAACGGTGCGGACAACCAGTCCTCGGCCAACGTGAACGCGGCCACCGACGGGAACGCCCAGCGGTCGTCGGTCGGCACCATCACCAACGGCAGCCACATCCGCACCGTGAAGCCGAGCGCCCGATCGTTGACATCCGGGAACTCCGCCTGCAGCAGGGCACGCAACTCGTTGAAGTCCCTCGGCTGCTCCTGCAACAGGGCTGTCGCCACCGGCAGCACCTTGTCGATCTCCAGGCCCTTCGCCCGGGAGCCGAGCACCTTGGACGTCTCGCTCAGCACTGGTTGCATAACCGGCCGGAACGTCGCGTAGTCCTTGGCGGACAGCACGTGCAGCGTCCCCCGCAGGAACGTGGCGCGCACCGCGGTTCGCTTGTGCAGCAACGAATGCAAGTCATCGGTACGGAAGCCGGCGACCCGACTCCACAGCCCGACGAACGGCGGCCGAGCCTCCTGCGCCTGGATGCCGCACAGACGCTCCACAGCGGCCGACACCGGGATGTCTGCGCGGTCCAGCAACAACTGCCGGGCCAGCGTGGCCCTGTTGAGTTGCCGGAGAGTCAGCGTGTCATCCGTCGCACTCACCCGTCGATCGTGACAGATCGTTCCACGATCAGCAGCACCGGCCCTGGTCAGCCGGCCTGGCCTGCGAACTGGGTTCGGTACAGCTCGGCGTACAACCCGCCGCCGGCCAGCAGTTCGTCGTGCGTGCCCCGCTCCACGATCCGCCCGCCGTCCACCACGAGAATCTGGTCGGCCGCCCGCACAGTGGACAGCCGGTGTGCGATCACCAGCGACGTCCTGCCGCGCAACGCCACCGACAGCGCGCGCTGGATCGCGGCCTCCGACTCGGAGTCCAGGTGTGCGGTTGCCTCGTCCAGCACGACGACACGGGGTGCCTTGAGCATCAGCCGCGCGATGGCCAGTCGCTGCTTCTCACCACCGGACAGCCGGTAGCCCCGGTCCCCCACCACCGTGTCCAGGCCCTGCGGCAACGACTCGACGAGCGAAGTGATCTGAGCGCCGTGCAACGCGTCGACCAGGTCGGCGTCGGTCGCGTCCGGCTTGGCGTAGAGCAGATTGGCCCGGATCGTGTCGTGGAACAGGTGCGCGTCCTGGGTCACCATGCCGATCGTCTCGGAGAGCGACAGGAACGACGCGTCCCGCACGTCGACGCCGTTGATCAGCACAGCGCCCGCCCTCGGGTCGTAGAGCCGTGCCACCAGGTAGCTGATCGTCGTCTTGCCGGCACCGGACGGCCCGACCAGCGCCACGAGCTGCCCCGGCGCAGCGGTGAACTCGACGTCGAACAGCACCGGCCGGGACGTCACCTGCTCCAGCACGGCGACCGACTCCAGCGACGCCAGCGACACCTCCTCCGCGCTGGGATAGGTGAAGTCGACGTGGTCGAACCGGACACTGGCCGGGCCGGCCGGGATGGCCTTCGGGTCGGCCCGTTCGGCGATCATCGGTTCCAGGTCCAGCACCTCGAAGACCCGGTCGAACGACACCAGTGCCGTCATCACGTCCAGCTGCACGTTGGACAGGCCGATCAGCGGTCCGTACAGCCGGCCGAGATACGCGGTCAGTGCGACGACGGTGCCCACGTTGAGCACACCGTGGATGGCCAGCACGCCGCCCCAGCCGTAGACCAGCGCGGTGGCCAGCGACGCGGTGAGCAGCAGGGCGACGAAGAACAGCCGTGCGTACAGCGCCTGCGTGATGCCGATGTCGCGTACCCGGCCGACCCGCTCCCGGAATTCGGTGGTCTCCTCGCCGGGTCGGCCGAACAGCTTCACCAGGAGCGCGCCGGACACGTTGAACCGCTCGCTCAGCGTGGTGTTCATCGCGGCGTTCAGGTTGTAGGACTCGCGGGTGATCGAGGCCAGCCGACGGCCCATCCGGCGGGCCGGGATCACGAAAACCGGCAGGATGACCAGCGAGACCAGGGTGATCTGCCAGGACAGCAGCAGCATCGCGCCCAGGGTCAGCAGCACCGTGATCATGTTGGACACGACCGACGACAGCGTGTCGGTGAACGCCTGCTGGGCGCCGAGCACGTCGTTGTTCAGCCTGCTGATCAGCGCGCCGGTCTGGGTTCTGGTGAAGAACGCCAGCGGCATCCGCTGGATGTGCCCGAACACGCCGGTACGCAGATCGTAGATCAGGCTCTCGCCGACCTTCGCCGACACCCACCGCTGGAGGATCGACAGCCCGGCGTCGATCACGGCGAGCGCACCCAGCAGCAGCGCCAGCCGCACCACCAGGCCCGCGTTGCGGCCCAGGATGCCGCCGTTGATGATCTCCCGGTAGATCAGCGGGTTGGCCACGCTGATCACCGCGTCCACCACGACGACGGCCAGGAACCCGGACAGGATCAGCCGGTAGGGCCAGACGAACCGCAGCATTCGCCGCCATGTGCCCTTGCGGACCTTGCTGTCGAGCACCGACCTGTCGCCGTGTGCCGCCCGCCAGATCCCAGCAGCGCCCGGTCGCATCCTTGGCCCCCCACTCATGAGTCAGGGAGCCGGTCGTGACGACCGACTCCCTGACCGAGTATGGACCGCTCAGATGAGACCGAGTTCGGCGACCGCGTCGCGTTCCTCGGTCAGCTCGCGAACCGAGGCGTCGATCCGCTCCCGGGAGAACGCGTCGACGTCCAGGCCCTGCACGATCTCGTAGCGGCCACCCTTGGACACCACAGGGAACGACGAGATCAGGCCCTCCGGCACGCCGTAGGAACCGTCCGAGACGACACCGGCCGACGACCAGTTGCCCTCCTCGGTGCCCAGCACCCAGTCGTGCACGTGGTCCACGGCGGCACTCGCGGCGGACGCCGCCGACGACGCGCCACGGGCCTCGATGATCGCAGCGCCGCGCTTGGCCACGGTCGGGATGAACTCGTCCCGCAGCCACGCGTCGTCGTCCAGCACCTCACGGACGGCCTTGCCGTTGACCTCGGCGTGGAAGACGTCCGGGTACTGGGTGGCCGAGTGGTTGCCCCAGATCGCGACCTTCTTGATCTCCGACACCGGTACCTGGAGCTTGTTGGCCAACTGGCCGAGCGCCCGGTTCTGGTCCAGCCGCGTCATGGCGGTGAACCGGTCGGCCGGGACGTCCGGGGCGTGCGTGCGGGCGATCAGGGCGTTGGTGTTGGCCGGGTTGCCCACGACCAGCACGCGGAGGTCGTCGGCCGCGACGGCGTTGAGCGCCTCGCCCTGCGGCTTGAAGATGCCGCCGTTGGCCGACAGCAGGTCGCCGCGCTCCATGCCCTTGGTCCTGGGCCGGGCGCCGACCAGCATGGCGATGTTCACGCCGTCGAAAGCGGTACGCGGGTCGTCGGTGATCGAGATGTTGTGCAGCAGCGGGAACGCGCAGTCGTCCAGTTCCATCGCGGTGCCCTCGGCTGCCCGGACCGCCTGCGGGATCTCCAGCAGTCGCAGGTTGACCTTGGTGTCAGGGCCGAGCAACTGCCCGGAGGCGATACGGAACAGCAGCGCGTAGCCGATCTGACCGGCCGCACCGGTGACGGCGACGTTGACGGGCACCTGTGCCACGACCTTTCCTAGTTCAGGGGAACGCGCCCGATGCTAGTCACCAGGCACGACCCAGGAGCGCTCCGGGTGTGCGGTGTCACGGGTGTCACGAGCATCACGCGGTCGGCGGCTGACTGGGCCAGTTCGGTGACCGGCCGAGCATGGCCAGCACCCGGTCCAGCACAGCGGCGTCGTCCGGCGCGGCCAGGCCACGGTGAAACGCAGTGCCAGGACCCCGGCTCGCGTCGTCGTCGGGCACCTGGCCTGCCACCTCCAGCGCGGCGGCCAGCACCTCGTCGTCGAACTCGACGGGCAGGCGCAGCGCTGCCGCGACATCCCAACCGTGTACGACGTAGTCCACGAAGTGGAAGCCCATCGCCATGCCGGCCGGCACGGTGATGCCACCCCTGATCTCCGGCAGGTAGGCCCGCCCGGACAGCGCACCCGGCGCGCCGAACGCATCGAGCACGTGGTCCACCGCCGAGCTGTAGACGCTCGCCGCGTCCTCGGCGACGGCGGTGTCGACGGCGCCGGGCTGCCAGTCGGCGAGTTCGGTGCGCTCACCGGCCACCGCTCTGGCGAAGCCGTGGTGCTGGACGGTCATGTGGGCCAACAGCGCACCGAGGTCCCATTCCGCGCACGGGGTGGGCAGACCCAATTGGGCGGTCGTGACATTCCGGACGAGTCCCCGGCTCACCTCGACCGCACGGCGGTCCAACTCCTGGATGTTGTCCATGACCACATCCAACGCCAGGCAGCCGACACACGGAACCGACAGGCACCCATAACCAACAGCTAGGGAACCAACAGGCACGGAACGAACAAAACGCGGGAGGGCCGGCCGGTCGGCCGACCCTCCCGGGCGCTCAGCGCTGGTACAGGTCGCCCCGTCGCGCCGCCGCGACGAACGCGGTCAGCGTCGCGACCGGGAAGGCCAGGGCGGGGGCGGCCGCCATCTTGGAGTCACGCACCCCCGCGCGACCGGCGGCCACAGCCACCTCCACGCACTGGGATCCGTTGTCGCCGCCGCTGTGGCTGCTCCTGCGCCACACCACACCGGACAGGTCCGTCGCCTGCATCTCGTCCACTTTCTCTTTGCTGACAGTACAGATCACAAGGCACCGGCGAGGTTCTCGATAGCGAGCAGGGTGTCTTCCTTGCTCAGGGCCCGCTCGCACAAGCCGGCATAGCCGGCAGTGTATTGCGCAACCTCGCCCGGATCCTCGACATATATGCAGCTGTTCAGATTTTCTTGGTACGCCACATCCAACCACTCAGGACGATCGAAGCCGAGGATCACGAACGGGCGTCCCATCGCCGGGTAGGCACCGCCGTCGAACGGGATCATCCGAATCGAGACGTTCGGCAGGTGGGCGATCCGGCCGAGGTGTTTCAACTGGGTGCGCATGACGTCCCGGCCGCCGACCAGTTGCCGCAGCGCGACCTCGTTGACCACGGCGTCGAACTCGATCGGCTGATCGGCGAACAGCCTGGCCTGACGGCGCTTCCGCAGCTCGACACGGTGCTGGATCTGCGCCTGGTCGGCCTGCGGCGTGAACGCGTGGGCGATGGCCCGCACGTAGTCCTCGGTCTGGAGCAGGCCCGGTACGAGATCGATTTCGAAGTTGACCAACGACACGGCTTCGGACTCGAAGTCGACGTACCGGTCGAACTGCTTGGCCGTGACGGCGTCGCCGTAAGAAAGCCACCAACCACGTTCGGTCGCGTGTTGCACCTCGCCAACCAGTTCGTCCCGCTCAGCCTCGGAGACGCCGTACACCACGGCCATGCTGATCACGTCCGCGGGCGTGATCGTCTGGCTGGCGTTCTCCAGCTTGCTGATCTTCGACCGGGCCCAGTTGAGACGCTCGGCAACGACATCGCCGGTGAGCGCGGCCCGGCCCCGCCACTCGCTGAGCACTCGGCCGACATAACGCATGCGCATCGTCGAGTAGAAACGGTCGGTCATTGCCACCATCCCAGGAATGTTCACTCGTTCGCGTGGAATCTCGAACTTTTCGCGGTTCTGACTGTCCAGTGGGAACGGAGAGCGGGACCATTCCGGTCAGAACCGTGTAGCGCAACGAGCCATCACCAAGCGAATCGAATCGGAAGGAGGAGCGAGTGGCCATTCTGGACGGTCGGGACCTGTCCACGTGCCACAGGTTCACCGGATACCTGGCCGACCGGAGTATATGCACGAGCCTGGCCGAACTGGACGAGACCCATCAACGGCTCTGGATTCGGCTCGCGTCCGTGTCCCGCTTCTCGGTCGCCCTGGACACTTCGACCACCGATCGGCTGATCGACACGCTGGACGAGATGGGTGTCTGTGCCCTGCGCTGTGAGCACGAACACGGTCCGCGGCTGCTCTGCGCCGACCCGAATCCGGAGCCCGGGATCATCCCGCACAGCGAACGAAGGCACAGCTCGCCGCCACACGGCAGGCCAATGCGTTTGTACCTACACCTGAGCGAGAATCCGGACGACCGAATCGACGTCACACTCACCCGGCCGGCGACAGTGGCGTTGGTTACACATCTGCGCGCGTGTCGCGCGGCGATGCGCTGAGTGGCGCTCCGGTGTTGTCTCAACTGGTAGTCGACTGCCGTATACCATTCGAGCGCTACTCCGGTTCAGTTCACGTCCTCCTGCGCCATGGGTGCGATCGTCTTGGCCAGCATGTTGCCAAGGCCGGCTCGCGTCGCCACGACGAACAACCGGTCCGACGCCCGCAACTGGTGGCCGGCCACGGGCCGCCAGTCCAGATCGCCGACACCGCGATGCTGTAGCGCGATCACCCGCGCCTCGGTCGGCTCGTCCGCCGAGCCGACCGACTGGCCGTCCAGCGCCGAGCCGGCCACCACCGGCACCTCGATGATCATGATCGCGGCGCGGCCGATCGACATCGTGCCGATCACCTGCCGCTCCACCATGGCCGCCGCGAACGACGCGGCGGCCAGCCGGGACACGCTGCGTGAGATCGCGATGCCGAGGCCGCGCTCCACCCGTTCCGCGAGATCGTCGTCGAACAGCCGCAGCACCACCCGTAGGTCCTCGCGGTGCGCCCGACCCTGCAGCGCCGCCTCCAGGTTCGCGACGTCGCTGCTGGTCAGCAGCAACAGTGCACGCGCGTTGGCCACCGACACCGCGCGCAGTGTGTCGTCCCTCGTGGCGTCGCCGAACACCACCGGCACGCCGAGTCGCCGAGCCAGGGAGACACCGCGCGCGTTCTCGTCCGCGTCGACGCAGATCACCGGGACGCCGAGATCGTGCAGTTGCGCGACCACCCTGGTGCCCACGTTGCCGAGCCCCACCACGACGACGTGATCACCGAACATCGACGGGTCTGGCGCCGGATCGGCCAGCCGCGCCCGGACCAGACCGTCCACCACGACGGCGGTGGCCACCGGGATCAGCGCCAGCCCGGACAAGGTGATGACCAGCTGCACGATCTTGCCGAACGGCGGCAGCGAACGGTCCGGGATGGCATCGCCGGCCGCGTCCAGCAGTGTCACGTACAGCGACCCGCCCCAGCCGCTGTGCACGACGGTCGCCATCAGCACGAGGCCGAGCACGATCAGCGTCACCAGGGCCACCACCAGCCGGACCAGACCACTGGCCAACAGGAAGCGGATTCGCCGCAGCGCGGGCGACGCACCGCGGCGCCGCTGCCCGTCCGACGGTCCGGCCACAGCACCGTCGGCCAGCGCCAGGACCAGGTCGGCGCGGGCGTGGTCGTCGGGCAGCAGCCGGGTCCGGCCGCCGGACGTGTCGGCCAGCCCGCACACCACCCGGCTGTCCGGCACATCCGCACTTCGCGCCACGTAGAGCGTCCGGCCGGGCAGCCGGACATGGCTGGGCGCCACCTCGCCGAGCGCTGCCGCGACGAACGACGGTGCCGCCATCGCCGAGTCGGACAGCACGGCGCAGTCGGTGAACAGGGTGCGGATCCGGAAGCCGAGGCTGGTGTTGAACATCCGGATCACCATCCGGAGATCGGGGTTCAGGTCGTGGGCCCGCAGCGCGGCGTGGATGTTGCCGACGTCGTCCTGGTTGACCAGCGCCAGCGCGTGCGCGTCGGCGATGCCGGCATTGCGCAGCGCGGAGTCGTCCGGTAGCGCCGACTCGACGAGCGTCACTCCGGGCAGCTGGCCCAGCAGTGGTCCCTGGTTGCGGTCGCGGCGGGGCAGGATCACCGTGACCTCCGCCCCGAACCGGATGACGAGTTCGTTCACCAGCCGGTAGGTGAGCGGGTTGTCCCCGCACACGACGAAGCGGCGCGGCGGCGGACCGATGCGTTGGGTTGGCGGCACACGGACGATGGTATGAGGCACGCCGACACGGCCAGCCACGCCACGCGGATCGTCATCGCATTCTTATCGAATTCTACTTTCCATAATTATCTGTTTGTGATACGATAAGAAATGATCGGATACGTTGGTTCTCGTGTGTTATGACGATTCCGCCCGGCCACCCGCCGGCCCATCTCCGATCACGTCGACCAGTTCCGAGTCGATCACGCTGCGCTCCCCCGACGGCGCCCGGTTCGCCGCGTTCCGAGCCACACCCACGGATCACACGTCCGGAGTCGGTGTGCTGCTGCTGCCGGACAATCTCGGCCTGCGCGCCTTCTACGACCAACTGGCGACCCGGTTCGCCGAACACGGTCACACCACGGTGGCCGTCGACTATTTCGGCCGGAGCGACGGCGTCGCTCGGGATCGGCCCGCCGATTTCCCGGTGCTGCCGCACCTCGGCCAGTTGCGCCGGAACAGTCTCTACATGGATTTCGCCACCGGAATCGCGGCACTGCGTACCGCAGGGTGTGCCGCGGTGGTCGCCGTCGGATTCTGTCTCGGTGGCCGGTTCGCATTCCTTACCGCCGACCCGGCGTTCGGACTGGCAGGCACGGTCGGCTGTTACGGCGCACCGGACGTGATCGGAGGAGCGCCGGGACCGATCCAGCGGGCACCGGAACTGGCCGCGCCGATCCTCGGGCTGTTCGGCGGCGCCGACGACGGCATCCCGCCGGACACGGTCGCCCGGTTCGACGACGCACTGACCGATGCGGGCGTGCGACACGACATCGTCACCTACCCCGGCGCACCACACGGCTTCTTCGACCAGAGCCTGGCCGAGCAGCACGCCGACGCGTGTGCCGACGTGTGGCGCCGGTTCCTCGGCTTCATCAACACGCGGGCGGCCGAACTGGTCGCGTGACCGTCAGTTCTCGTCGCCCAGCCCGGCGTCCTCCAGGTCGAGGCCGCGTTCCACCCGCCGCCGGGTGGCGTCGCTGATGGTGCCGGCGTCGTACAGCCGGTCCAGTTCGCCGCGCTGCACGGCCAGCACGTCGCGGCGCAGTGCCCGGTAGGCGGCCATGCCGATGGCCGGATCGGGGTCGGCCCGATCGGCCTCGATCCGGTCGATACTGGCTTGCAGCGTGCGGCGCAACTGGTCGATCACCACGTCGGGAGCAGCTTGCAGGTCGGCCAACTGGGCCACGTGGGCCAGGCCCGCCTCGGCCACGTGCAGCCGGGCGACCGTGTCCTCGTGCCGGACGTCGGCGGGTGCGACCGCGATGCCCGACCGGCGCACCAGCGGCGCCAGAGTGAAGCCCTGCACCACGAGGGTGATCACGATGACGGCGGTGGACAACAGGAGCACCAGATCGCGGCCCGGCAGCGGGGTGCCGGTGTCGGTGGCCAGCGGGATGGACAGGGACGCGGCCAGCGGCACCACTCCCCTGGCGCCCGCCCAGGACACCACGGTGGGCACCTGCCAGGACGGTCTGCCGTGACCGCGACGCCGCTGGAGCAGTGTGGCCAACGGGAACACCCACAGGACACGCACTACGACGAGCGTGGCCGTAATGGCGAGCGCCTGGAGCAGCCAGCCGGGACCCCGCGCGGCCAGCGCGCGGACCAGGGTGGGCAGCTCCAGCCCGATCAGGCCGAAGACCACGCTCTCCAGCAGGAACACCACGGTCTGGTAGACGGCACCCAGTTGCAGCCGGATGTGCGGTGTGGTCACCCGCGATGTCTGGGTGCCCACCACCACGCCCGCCACCACCACGGCGGTCACGCCCGACCCGTGCAGCGCCTCCGCGAGCACGTAGGCCGCATACGGCGTGACCAGGGCGATCACGGTCTCCAGCACCGGATCGGTGGTGCGCCTGCGGATCAGCACCACACCGGCCGCGACCACGGCGCCGACCAGGATTCCACCACCGGCCAGCAGCACGAAGTCGGCGGCCACGTGACCCCAGGACACCGCGCCGACCGTGACCGCGACCGACAGCGCCACCCGGAACAGCAGCAGGCTGGTCGCGTCGTTGAACAGGCTCTCCGCCTGCACGAGCGCCTGCACCCTGGGCGGCAGCGACAACTTGCGGCCCAGGGCGGTGACGGCGACCGGATCGGTGCTGGCCAACACCGTGCCCAGCACCAGGGCCATGCCGACCGACAGGCCGGTGATCGCCACGACGACGGCTGCCACCGCGGCGGCGGAGGCCAACACCAGGCCGACGGCCAGTGCGGTGACCGGCCGCCACACCGCGCGCAGGTCCCGCCACGGCAGTTCCTCACCGGCCGCGTAGAGCAGCGGCGGCAGCACGACGAGGCTGACGATCTCCGGGGTCACCTGGACGGTCGGCACACCGGGCAGCAGGCCGACCAGCACGCCTGCGACGACCAGCAGCGACGGTGCGGGCACCCGGAGCCTGCGGGCGAACGTGGCGACGACGGTGGCGACCACCACCAGGAACAGCACCGTCTCCACGCTGCGCATGTCGGGAACCCTCCCCCGAGCCGACCAAGAGCGCTAACCCTACCCATCCTCGGGGCACTAATCTGCTCAATCGCAGGTCAACGCGGATGTTCCGGAGGTATCAGTGAAGCTGGCTCGGATTGGTGCACACGGTCAGGAACGCCCGGCTGTCCAGGCCGCGGACGGCGGCTGGCTGGACATCTCGGCGATCACGGAGGAGTTGGACGGGGCGTTCCTGGCCGGTGGTGGTGTCGCGGCGGTGCGCGAGCGCATCGATTCGCTGCCACCGCTGACCGGGCCGACCGACCGGTTCGGACCACCGGTGGCCCGGCCGGGCAAGATCGTCTGCATCGGCCTGAACTACCGGGACCACGCCGTCGAGGCCGGCATCCCGGTGCCGAGCGAGCCGGTGCTGTTCATGAAGGCGCCGGACACGGTCGTCGGGCCGACCGACGAGATCCTGGTGCCCCGGCGCAGCGCCAAGACCGACTACGAGGTGGAACTCGCCGTCGTCATCGGCACGACAGCCCGGTACGTCGACTCCCCCGCCGACGCGCTGGCGCACGTGGCCGGCTACGCCGTGGCCAACGACGTGTCCGAACGCGAGTTCCAGATCGAGCGCGGCGGCACGTGGGACAAGGGCAAGAACTCCGAGACGTTCAACCCGTTCGGGCCATGGCTGGTCACGGCCGACGACGTGCCCGACCCGCGGGCGCTCGCGCTGTCGCTGTCGGTGAACGGCGAGGTCCGGCAGAACGGCAACACCGCCGACATGATCTTCGGGGTGGCCGAGATCATCCACTACCTGAGCCAGTTCATGGTCTTGTACCCCGGTGACGTGATCAACACCGGCACACCGGCCGGCGTGGCCATGGGGATGGCCGAGCCGAAGCCGTACCTGAAGGCAGGCGACCTCATCGAGGCGTCGATCACCGGGTTGGGCAGCCAACGGCAGACCGTCGGCCAGGCCTGAGGATGACCGACCGCATCGTTGCCCTGGACACGTACGACATCCGGTTCCCGACCTCGCGGGACCTGGACGGCTCGGACGCGATGAACCCGGACCCGGACTACTCCGCCGCCTACGTGGTGGTCCGGACCGACATCGGCGACGGCCATGGGTTCGCGTTCACCATCGGCCGGGGCAACGATGTGCAGGTCGCCGCGATCCGTGCGCTGGCACCGTTCCTGGTCGGCAGGCCGGTCGCGGACGTCCTGACCGACATGGGTGGCACCTGGCGGCTGCTGGTGCACGATCCGCAGCTGCGGTGGCTCGGCCCGGAGAAGGGCGTGTCGCACATGGCGATCGGCGCGGTGATCAACGCGCTGTGGGACCTGCGGGCGAAGCGGGCGGGCAAGCCCCTGTGGCGGCTGCTGGCCGAACTGAGCCCGGCGGAACTGGTCGAGCTGGTCGACTTCCGCTACCTCACCGACGTGCTCACGCCGGACGAGGCGCTGGCCATGCTGACCGCCGCCCGTGCGGGCATGGCCGGCAGAACAGCCGATCTGCTGGCCAACGGCTATCCCGCGTACGCCACGTCGCCCGGCTGGCTCGGTTACACCGACGACAAGCTGGTCCGGCTGAGCAAGGCGGCCGTGCAGGACGGCTTCGACCTGATCAAACTGAAGGTCGGCGCTTCGGCCGAGGACGACGTGCGGCGGTTCGGGCTGGCCAGGGACGCGGTCGGGCCGGACGTTCGGATCGCGGTGGACGCCAACCAGCGGTGGGACGTCGACAGCGCGATCACGGCGATCCGACAGCTGGCACCGTTCGACCCGTGGTGGGTGGAGGAGCCGACATCGCCGGACGACGTGCTCGGGCACGCCGCCATCCGTGCGGCTGTCGCGCCGATCAAGGTGGCCACCGGGGAACACGTGCAGAACCGGGTGATCGTCAAGCAGCTGTTGCGGGCCGGCGCGATCGACGTTCTGCAACTCGATGCCACGCGGGTGGCCGGGGTCAACGAGAACATCGCGATCCTGTTGCTGGCAGCCAAATTCGGTGTCCCGGTGTGTCCGCATGCCGGTGGGGTCGGGTTGTGCGAACTGGTTCAGCATCTCGCGATGTTCGACTACGTGGCGGTCAGCGGGACCACCGAGAACCGCGTGATCGAGTACGTGGACTACTTGCACGAACACTTCGTCGACCCGGTGGTGCTGGGCGGTGGCCGGTACGCGGCGCCGACGGCACCCGGAGGCTCGGCGCGGATGCACGAGAATTCGATGGCGGACCACCTGTTCCCGGCCGGGCCGGTTTGGAGGAATGTGCTGTGACAGCGGAATTCGACGGCCAGCGGGTGATCGTGACCGGTGGCGGCTCAGGCATCGGGTTGGCCACGGCCACCATGCTCGGCGCGCGCGGCGCCACGGTGGCGTGCCTCGATCTCGACCCGAGTGCGGTGTCCGCTCCGCTGATCGCCGTCCAGGCGGATGTGGCCGACGATTCGGTCGCCGGTGCGGTCGCCGGTGCGGCGGCGCGGCTGGGTGGCATCGACATCGTGGTGAACAACGCCGGCATCGGCGCGCAGGGCGCCATCGATGCCAACGACATGGCCGAGTGGCACCGGGTGTTCGAGGTGAACGTGTTCGGCATGGCGCGGGTGGCTCGGGCCGCGCTGCCGCTGCTGCGGGAGTCGGCGGCAGCGGGCCGGCATCCGGCGATCGTCAACACGTGTTCCATCGCGGCCACGGCAGGCCTGCCGAACCGGGCGCTGTACAGCGCGTCCAAGGGTGCCGTGTACTCGCTGACGCTGGCCATGGCCGCTGACCATGTCCGGGAGGGGATCCGGGTCAACTGCGTCAATCCGGGCACCGCGGACACACCGTGGGTGCGGCGACTGCTGGACGCGGCCGACGACCCGGCAGCGGAACTGGCCGCGTTGAACGCACGGCAGCCGAGCGGGCGGCTCGTGTCGGCCGAGGAGGTGGCCGCCACGATCTGCTATCTCGCCAGCCCGCTGTCATCGGCCACCACCGGCACGTCGGTCGCCGTGGACGGTGGCATGCAAGGTCTTCGGCTGCGACCGGTCCAGGACTGAAGCCATGCGACTGGACGTCGGGCCGTTCGCGTTCGGCGCCGCCGGGATCGGCAATCTGTACGAGGCGGTCAGCGAGGAGGACGCGGCTTCGGCGGTCGAGGCGGCGCTGGCGGCCGGTGTCCGGTACTTCGACACGGCCCCGCACTACGGGCTCGGGCTGTCCGAACGCCGGCTCGGCGCTGCCATCGCAGGCGTGCCGCGCGCGGATCTCGTGCTGTCCACGAAAGTCGGTCGGCTGCTGGTGTCCACCGGTACCGAGCGGCGCGACGACGAGGGCTTCGACGTGGTGTCGGGCCTGCGCCGGGTGTGGGACTTCAGCCGGGACGGCGTGCTGCGGTCGCTGGAGGCCAGCATGGCGCGGCTGGGCACCGACCGGATCGACGTGGTGTTCGTGCACGATCCGGACGAGCACTACGCCGCCGCGCTGGACGGTGCGCTGCCTGCGTTGTCCGCGTTGCGCGACCAGGGTGTGATCGGGCGGTTCGGCGTCGGGATGAACCAGTCGCGGATGCTGACCAGGTTCGTCGAGCACAGCGACCTGGACACCGTGCTGCTGGCCGGCCGCTACACGCTGCTCGATCAGTCCGGAATGGACGATCTGTTGCCGGTGTGTCGACGCCGAGGCGTGTCGGTGGTGGCGGCGGGTGTGTTCAACTCGGGCATCCTGGCCACCGAGCAACCTGGTGATCACTACGACTACCGGGTCGCCGATCCGTCGGTCGTCTCGCTGGCCAACCGGCTCGCGGCGGTGTGTGCGCTGCACGGTGTGACGCTGCCGCAGGCGGCGGTGTGGTTCCCGCTGCTGCACCCCGCGGTGACGACGGTGTGCCTTGGCGCGCGGTCGGCGCGGGAAGTGATCCGCAATGCGGGGCTGTTCGACCACCCGGTGCCGGATAGCCTCTGGCAGGACCTGATCGCGGCCGGCCTGTTGCGGGCCGACGCACCCATGGGAGCGGCACGATGAGCGACCGACCGGTGGACGCGCACCACCACCTGCTGGACCCGGCGCGTCGGCACTACGAGTGGCTGGACCACGAGGACAGGGCGCCGATCCGGCGCCGGTACGACATGACCGACCTGCGGGTGCACACGGACGCGACGGGAGTGACGCGGACGGTGCTGGTGCAGACCGTGCACGACGTCGACGAGACCGAGGAGTTCCTGGCGGTCGCCGACGCCAACCGGGACCTGCTGGCCGGTGTGGTCGGCTGGGTGGACCTGACCGATCCCGCGCTGCTGGACACAGTGGCCCGGTTGCGGGCCGGTGCGGGCGGCGACCTGTTGGTCGGCTTCCGGCACCAGGCCCAGGCCGAGCCGGATCCGGAGTGGCTGGCCCGGCCGGACGTGGTGGCCGGAGCGCGTGCGGTGGGCGATGCCGGGCTGGCGTACGACGTGCTCGTGCGGTCGCACCAACTGCCGGCCGCGATCGACCTGGTGCGGCAGGCGCCGGACTGCCGGTTCGTGCTGGACCACATGGGCAACGCACCGATGGACGCGGGTGAGCTGGAACCGTGGGCCGGCCTGATCCGCGAGCTGGCCGGGCTGCCGAACGTGGCGTGCAAGCTGTCCGGACTGGTCGGCGAGGGCTGGTCGGTAGCCGGCATCCAGCCGTACGCCGACGTGGTGCTGACCGCGTTCGGTACCGATCGGGTGATGTTCGGCTCCGACTGGCCGGTGTGCGAACTGGCCGCGAGCTACGAGGACGTCCTCGGCCTGGCCCGCGAACTGTGTGCCGGCCTGACCGAGCGCGAGAGGGCGGACGTCTTCAGCGGGACGGCTACGGCGTGGTACCGGCTACCGACCTGACCAGGCGGTATCGCGTCGCCCATGACGACTGCCGGCACAGCAGCAACACAGCGACGGCCACGCTGCTGACCAGCATGGCCGCGATGAATCCGGGGCTGACCAGGAATGCCGGGCCGGTGGTCGGGTCCAGTGTGATCGTCATGCCGGCGCCGGTGCGGTGGCCGATCAGGTCGACGGCGCCCCCGATGATGATCACACTGGACACCGCCTGGAACACCACGCTGGCGATCCGGCAGGCGTCGGACCGGCCCAGCGTGCCGGCCGCCAGGGCCAGGACGAAGGCGCCGACGGCGAATGCCAGGATGGCCGCGATGACGAGCACGACCCGGACGGGCTGGCCACTGCTCACGTCGCCGTCCCCCATACCGACGAGTAGGCCGACGAACATCCACATCAGAGCCTGGCCGGCCTGGAGCACCACCGCGGCGATCAGAGTCCCGGCCGACCCCTCGGCGACCGGCTGATCACTGGGCGGCGTGTCCGCACCGGACGGACCGGCGTGCCTGCGTGGCCGCAGACCGGGCTGTGTCATGGGTCGCTCCAGAAGACCTACACCGGACCTACCCCGACAAGGTCTGACCGCGATTACTCGGAAAATACTATGCGCTGATCCCCCAAACCGTGGTCAGCTTGCCGAAGATTAATCGTAACCGGAAGGTCGCACCAGTGCGACGAGCGCGCCCCACCCGGATGGGGGCATGCTGGACGCGTGCAGTCCGAGAATGACGGCATGGGGGCCGGCACAGGGCAGCGCGCGCTGGATGGGGCAACGAGGCACCACGACACCCGCAAGGTCCTGGCGGGTGTCGTGGTGTTTCTCCGACTCGTGGCCGTGCCGCCGATCGTCGTGGCCATCGCGTCCGGGGTCCGTCTCGGGTCCTACGCGGTGCCATGGCTCGCCGTACTCGTGTATCTGCTGTTCACGGCCTGGGGAACAGTGTTCGTACTGGTCGTGTGGCGTGCGGGCAAGGTGCCCGGCTGGGTCGTCGCGACCGACGTCGCCGTGGTCACCGCGTGCATTCTGCTGATCAGCCTCGCCGTGCACCCGGTGTACTTCAACCAGGTGGACGGGTCCGACCTGGAGGCGGCGATGGAGGTCAGCGCCGTCGTCGTCGCCATGAACACGGGCATCCGGAAGCTGATCGCGGCGTGCCTGGTGCTCGGCGCCGCGCACGTCGTCGCCGAGATACCCACGATGATCGCCTACGCGGGCGACATCGGCGCCACCATCACCGACATCCTGTGGCTGGCCGGCACCGCACTGATCAGCGCTCTCATCTCATCCCGCCTGCTGGCCGCCGACGACAGGGCAGAAGCGGCCAACCGGGAGGTATCGGAGTTGCACGCGCAGGCAGCCGAAGCCAGGGCACGCAGCCAGGAGCGGGTCCGCTACCTGCGGGAGCAGATCCGGCGTTACCGGGCGCTGCACGACGGTCCGCTCTCCATCCTCACCGCGATCGCGTCCGGCGGCCTTGACCACCACGACGAAGAGGTCCGCCGGCAGTGCGCGGTGAGCGCGAACTTGTTGCGTGGCCTCATTTCCGACGATCCGATGAGCACACTGACCGACCTGTCCATCGCGTTGACCAAGGCCGGCAGTGACTATGCCGTGCACGGTCTGCGGGTGCACTACCAGTTCTCCGATCTGCCGCCCGACCTGCCGCCCTCGGTGGTGGAGGCGATGAGCTGGGCGAGCCGCGAGGCACTGAACAACATCGCCCTGCACGCGGGCACCGACCGTGCGTGGCTCACCGCCAGGGCGGACGGCGGCGAGAACGGTCACGCTGTCACGGTGACGATCGTCGACCAGGGCAAGGGTTTCGACCCTGCGCACACCCGGCACGGCCGAGGGCTGTCCGATTCGATCACCGGCCGGATGGCCGACGTCGGCGGTGCCGCGGCGGTGGACAGCATGCTCGGCCAGGGCACACGGGTGGAGCTCAGATGGCAGAGATGATCCGGATCGCGGCGATCGACAACGATCCGATGGTGCTGCTCGGCCAGCGAGCGTTGATCGACCCGGTCCCGGATCTGGAACTGGTCGCCACGAGCACGAACGTCGCCGAATACCTGGCCGCCGGCACGATGGTGGACGTCGTGCTGCTGGACCTGATGCTTGGCGACGGCAAACCACCCGAGGACAACGTGACCATGTTGTGCGCCACCGGGGTCAAGGTCCTCGTGGTCTCGGTGCACGGCGAACGGCAGCACGTCCGCGCCACCATCCGGGCCGGCGCGTCCGGCTACCTGATCAAGGGCGGCGAGCAGGACACCCTGGCCGACGCGATCCGCACCGTGCACGCGGGCGAACGGGCGCTGACCCAGGAGCTGGCGTTCATCATCAGCCTGGAACCGCCCCGCCTGACACAGCGGGAGCTGGAGGTGCTGTCGTACTACGGCACCGGCAGCACACTGGAGGCGACCGCCCGACGGCTGGGTATCAGCGTGAGCACGGTGCGGGTGCACCTGGGCCGCATCTACGCCAAGTTCGCGGCGGCCGGCGACCCGGTCGGCGACCGATCGGGCCTGCTGCACCGACTACCCGACTACGGGCTGACCGACCGCAACGGCGGCCCGACACAGCGCTGAACGGATGGATGTGCCCACACCGGCACGTCGCGGAGCCACTGTTCGACTCCGGCGATGTGGACCGTGGCCCGCGCCCTGGCCACGTCGGGTTGGCCTGCCGTGATGGCGTCGCAGATCGCGTGGTGTTCGGCCAGTGTGCGGGCCACGGCGGCTTCCTGGGTGATGGCCCGCCAGATCCGGGCTCGTTGGGTCGGGCCGGACAGGCCGTCCACCAGGGAGCAGAGCACCTGGTTGCCGGAGCCGACCGCGATTCTGCGGTGGAACTCCAGGTCGTTGGCGACCAGATCCTCGACCGAGGGGTCCTTGCCCAGCTCGGCCAACAGCGCGCGCAGCCCAGCCGTCTCGTCCGGAGCCATCCGGGTCGCTGCCATCGCGGCGGCGGCCGGTTCCAGGATCCGCCGCACCTCAAGGAATTCCAGCACCGTGTCGTCCCGGTGGAAGTCGATCACGAAGCCGATGGCGTCCAGCAGCACGGACGGTTCCAGGCTCGTCACGTACGTCCCGTCGCCCTGCCGCACATCGAGCACGTGGATCAGTGACAGCGCCTTCACGGCTTCGCGCAGCGAGTTGCGCGACAACCCGAGGCGCTCGGCCAGGTCGGCCTCCCTCGGCAGGCGATCACCGGGCCGCAGGACGCCGCTGACGATCATGTCCTTGATCTTCTCGATCGCCTCGTCGGTGATGGCCACGGGCATCCTTCCCAGACATCGGGGTGCCGAGGTTACCTGGTCACGCCCCGCGCGGGCGGCGCGAAACCACAAGACATCGGACGTAAGCTATTCGCAACAGTTGACTAAGGCGGGGTGCGGTGACCGACAGCAGAGTGCCCCAGGTCGGCACGCCCGCCAGCATGCGCGGCCTCAACCAGCGCGCAGTGCTGGACCGGCTGCGTAACCATGGTCCGGCGACCCGGCCGAACATCGCGAAGGACACCGGCCTGTCCAAGCCCACCGTCGGCCAGGCTCTGCTCGACCTCGAACAGCACGGCCTGGTGCGCAGCGTCGGCCGCACCTTCGCCGGTCCCGGCCGCTCCGCCGTGGTCTACGAGGCCAATCCCGCCGCCGGTCACGTGCTGGGCATCGACATCGGCAAGGAACTGGTCCGGGTCGCCGTCGCCGACCTGGCCGGCAACGTGGTGGCCAAACTGGACGAACGCAACCGCTGCCGCTCGGCCAACGCCTTGGTGCGCACCGTGTCCGACGCCGCCGACACGGCCGTCCGACTGGCCGGGCTGCGCAGGGACGAACTCGTGGCCACGGTGATCGGCAGCCCTGGTGTGCTCAACCGGCACTCCCGGTCGTTCGGCCACGTGCCGAACCTGCCTGGTTGGGAACGCAAGGGTCTGCTGGACGACCTGGCCGCCGCGCTCGGTCCGGACATCGTGGTGGAGAACGACGCCAACCTGGCCGCGATCGGCGAGTACGAATCCGGTGCCGCCCAGGGTGTCGGCACGTTCGTCTGCCTGTCCGTGGGTACCGGTATCGGCCTTGGCATCGTCGTGGACGGGACGCTGTTCCGCGGCGCACACGGGGCAGCGGGCGAGGTCGGCTACCTGCCGTTCGGCTGGCCGGCCGAGGGGCAACCGGTGAACGCCACGCCACGGCAGGGCATGCTGGAGGCCGCGGCGGCGGCGCGGTCGATCGTGGAGATCGCGACCGCCAACGGCCTGGTCGGGATACGGAGTGCACGGGATGTGTTCCGGCTCGCGCACGACGGTGACGAAGGCGCGTTGCGGGCCGTGCACGAGGAGGCCGGGAGGCTGGCGTTCGTCATCGCGGCCGTGGCCGCCGTGATCGACCCGGAGCTCGTGGTGCTCGGCGGCGGCGTCGGCACGAACAACACCGATCTGTTGCAGGAGCCCATGGAGCGACTGCTGAGCATGACCACTCCGTTGGTGCCGAGGATCGTGGCGGCGAAACTGGGTGAGGACGCCGTGCTGACCGGCGCGATCGCGACCGCGCTGCGCACCGCCCAGGATGTCGTGTTCGACCGGATGAGTGGTGTCGGCTGAGCTACCGACCGTCCACATCGGATCGTGTCATCGTGCCGTCAGCCGGTGCGGCATCGAGATTGGCCGTCGGGTCGAGGAACACCTGGCGAATGGCGGGAAACCGGTCGACCAGACCGCGCTCGACAGCCTCACACGCTTCCTCGACCTCGGCCGCCGACGCGGTGTCCACGAAGTCGACCTTCGCGGCCACCAGGATCTCGTCCGGGCCGAGCAGAATGGCAGCCAGGTCGCCGACTCCATCCACCACGCCCGGCGCGACGATCTCCTCACGGATGCCATCCAGGATCCGGTTGGGCACCGACCTGCCGATCAACAGCGACATGTTGTCCCGGCCCAGGGTGAACGCCACGAACGCCAGCGACACACCGATCAGGATGGACGAGATCCCGTCATAGATGTCCGAACCGGTCAACTGGCTGCCGATCAGGCCGCTGGCGGCAAGCACCAGCCCGACGATGGCGGCGGTGTCCTCGAACACCACTGCCTTCACCGTGGTGTCCGGTGTGTGGCGCAGGTAGGTCCTCAGTGGAACGCTCCACCGGCCCGCTTCCCGCTTGCTCTGCAGCACACCCCGGATCAGTGACGTGCTCTCCAGGATGAACGCGATGCCCAGCACGATGTAGGAGACCAGCGGGCTGCCAAGGTCCTCGCCGTTGAGAATGGTGCGGATGCCGTCGGTGACCGCGAACACCGCACCGCCGATGAATGTGGCGACCGACGCCAGGAACGCCCAGAAGTAGCGTTCCGGCCCGTAGCCGAGCGGGTGCCGCGCATCGGCGGGCCGCGCGCTGCGCCGCAGTGCGGTGAGCAACAGCACCTCGGTGACCGTGTCGGCCAACGAGTGCGCGGCCTCGGACAGCATCGCCGACGACCCGGACAGCACACCGCCGACCGCCTTGGCCGCCGCGATGGCGAGGTTGACGGCCGCGGCGAGCAGGACCGTGCCCATGCTCTCGCTGTTGTTCGATCCGTCGTCGGGCATGTCGGCCACCCTAATGGGACGTGCCGGTTGTGCTGCCCGCATCGCTCCAGGATTATCAACCGAATGTTCGGTCAGGATGCCGTCCGGCGCGGCCGCCCCGGCTACGACCGGGAGTCGCTGCTCCAGGTCGCGGTCACCGTGTTCAACGAACGCGGCTACGACGGCACCAGCATGGAGGATCTGGCCGCCCGCCTCGGCATCACCAAGTCGGCCATCTACCACCACGTGCCCGGCAAGGCCGAACTGCTCCGGCTGGCCATGGACCGGGCACTGGACGGGCTGTTCGCCGTGGTGGCCGAGCCGAGCGGCGACTCGGCGACCGAGCGACTGGAACACCTGGTTCGGCGCAGTGTGGACGTGCTGGTCACCGAGCTGCCGTTCGTCACGCTGCTGCTCCGCGTGCGCGGCAACACCGACGTGGAACGCACCGCGCTGGCCAGGCGCAGGGAGTTCGACCTGATCGTCGCCGACCTGGTCCGCCAGGCGGTCGCCGAGGGCGGCATCCGGCCGGACCTGGACGCCGCCGTCACGGCACGGCTGCTGTTCGGCATGGTCAACTCGCTGGTCGAGTGGTACCGGCCGGACCGGGGGTTGAGCAGGGACGACGTCGCTGACGCCGTGGTCGCCGTGGCGTTCCAGGGCCTGCGTACCCCCTGATCCGGCCGGCTCACTCAGAAGGCGCCGATGCCGTTCGGCGTGCCGAGTCCGGTCGGGCCGTCGTAGCCGGTGCCCGCGGTGCACAGGTAGGTGCCGCCGCAGCTGCCGTTGGACCCGGACGTGACGTCGAACAGCGACGCAGTGTGGCTGTACGGGAACGACCCACCGGTGACGGCGTTACCGGCCAGCGCGTACACGCTGGCGATGATCGGCGACGCGGCGCTGGTGCCACCGACCTGTACCCAGCCGTCGGCGCCGGCGACGAGCCCGAGCTCGATCAGCAGATCGCAGAACGCGCTGGAGCCGCACGTGTTGTACGTGTCGTAGACGGCGACGCCGGTGTTCGGGTCGGCCACCGCGGCCACGTCGGCGACGGTCCGCCTGGCGCAGCCCGTGTCGGCCTGCCACGCCGGCTTCGCCTCGAAGCCCGAGCAGCCCGAACCAGCGCCCGACCAGGCCGTCTCGGTCCAGCCACGGGCGTTGGTCGCCTTGGTCAGCGACGTACCGCCGACGGCCGTCACGTCCGGCGACGACGCGGGCCAGATCACGCCGAAGCCGGAGTCGCCCGAACTGGCGGTGATGGCGATGCCCGGGTGGTTGAAGTGGGCGTCGTCGGCGATGATGGTGCTGTCCTCGGCACCGCCCCAACTGTTGGAGATGGCGGCCGGGTGCATGGCAGCAGCGGTGTCCTCAGCCGTGTCCAGTGACGTGTCGTCCGCGCCTGCCGCCTCGACCAGCGTGATGTGGCAGTCCGGGCAGATGGACGAGACCATGTCCAGGTCCAGGCTCTCCTCCTCGGCCCAGCCGGCGTCGGCCGTTGGCAGCGGGCTGGCCTGGCCGCTGCCGTTGACCTTCGTGAAGCAGCCGTTGGCCGTCGTGCACGACGGCAGGCCGAACTGCGTGCGGTAGGTGTTGAGATCGGCCGCCGCCTTCGGGTCGTCGAACGCGTCCACAATGGCGACGGTGCGACCGGCCGACGTCAGGCCAGCCACCTTGTATGCCGACTGGAGGTCGGCCGGGCCGAAACCGGTGGGGCCACTCGTCAACTGCGGCGCCAGACCACCCTTGGCCAACCGCTTGGCACGCATCTCGCCCAAGCAGTGGACCTGGGCGCCGGTGTGCGCCGCACAACCGAAGCCCATCACCAGCCCCGCCACCGGAGCGGCGGGCCGGGCCGGGGTGGCGACGGCGGCCTGGGCGGGCGCGGCGGCCACCGATAACGCCGTGGCAACCGAGACGGCCAGCACGACCAGTGGGCCGACCCACCGCCTGGACCACTGCTTGCGGAACACCGAACGACTCATCAGGACCTCCCGTTTCGACAACCGAGCTCACGCGTACTTGATGCTCGATGCCGGCACGGTCGCCGGGCAACGGTCCGAAGCCCTGGTCCTCTTCACAGATGACAATTGCTACCCGTGCGTAACTTGCGGTCCGACCAGCGTGGTTGGCGATCGCAAGATCAACCGCGGTGTCTCAGTTGGTCTCCCCGACCAGCCGGTAGACCCAGCGCCCTTCTTCGGTGCGGTCCAACTGGTAGCGGGTCTCGATCTTGGGCCCGCCGTGCAGAAAGATGTGCGTCACGATGTTGCCCACGAAGGACTTCGTGGGTGGCAGCGGCTCACACCGGCCGTCCAACGGACCACCGACATACTCGGCCTGATGCCGCATCCCACGCCCTCCGCTCCAACAGTGCAGTCGCCGACAACCAGGGTAAGCCGGAAGGCGTGCCGACCTGAACCGCTTGGATGCCGAAGTCGGTCACATATCACCCTTCCCGAGAGTGCCGGCAGAGTCCCTTCGCTCCCGACCCTCCCGCGCCATGGCCACCCGAAGGTGGCCCTCGATCACGTCGTTCGGCGGCAGAACCCCGGTAGCACACCACTATCCGTTCACTCGTATGGAGTAAACTAACCTCGGTTGGGGCCCGCATTTTCTCTGTTGGATATGCCAGCAGTAGGTTGATCCCTACACTCGGCACATCCAGTCAAACCTCGGAGGCGACCGTGGTGCGGGACCGCCCGAGCTGGGCATCAGCCGGCAATGGCGTCGCACCGCCGATCCAACAGGATCGGCGTCGCTGTGTCGTTCCCGCGATCCGGTCCGGTCGGCAGATTTCTGCTTCGGCAAGTGACTTTCGCGACGGGCAAATAGGCGCCGGTGGCTGACGTGCCAGACGAACCGGCACCGAGCGGGCACGAGAACAGGGCACGCCTGGCAAGAAGCTGGGCCGCGGTCGCGCTGGCCACCAGCCACCTCGGGCTGTCCAGAGCGGACATCGAGGCATTCCTGCTGGATGTCACCGAAGCACTGGTGGATCTGCTGCGCACCGAGCCGTTCGACGCGGCGCCCGCTGCCGAGACGGGCGCCGAACTCGTCGGCATCAACCTCACCGGCGCCGACGCGCTGGACGGCACGATCCGGCTGCTCGGCGACAAACTGCTGGGCGCCGCCGGGCTGGAGTTCAGCCAGCACTGGCAGAACCGGCTCACCGCGCTCACCGGCGCACTGGTCTCCGGCTATGTGGTTGCCCTGCGGGATCGGCTGTTCGACGACCAGGAAATGATCAAGAAAGCCGTGTTCCGGGCCAGGGACGTGGCCGAGCGGGCCCGGCGGGCCACCGAAGCACGGTGGCAGGCGGTGTTCCAGTCCACGGCCGCCGGTATCGCGATCACCGACCTGGACGGCACGCTGCAGATGGTCAATCCGGCGCTGTGCGAGATTCTTTCACTGTCCGAGGACCAGTTGCTGGACAAGCCGTTGGGTATTCGGGTCACCCCGGCCTACACGGGCCAGGTCCAGGCCGCGTTCGGCCATGTGGCCCGGGGTGAGCACGACAAGTTCGTCGGTGACATCAGCTTCGTCGGTGACGACGGCGAACCGGTGTGGACCCGGCTGTCGCTGTCCCTGGTGCGCGACATCGCCGAGGAACCCGCCTACGCGGTGGCCGTGGTGGAGAACATCACCGACCTGCACCTGCTGCGCGAGCGCCAGTTGAGCATGTCGCTGGAGGACCAGCTCACCAAGCTGCCCAACCGAACGCAGTTCATGTCCCACCTGGACAGTGCGCTGCTGCACGCGGCGACCGACGAACGTATCGCACTGTGTTACGTCGACCTGGACGGTTTCAAGATCATCAACGACGGTGTCGACCACACCACGGGCGATCGGGTGCTCAAGCGGGTCGCGACCACGCTGGACGCCGCGTTCCCGGAAGAGTCCGCCATGGTGGCCAGGATCGGCGGTGACGGCTTCGCCATCCTGCTCACCGGCACCAACGGCAGCTTCGAGATCAGCGAGCGGATCGCCGAGGCATTGGCGGATCTGGCCGAGCCGGTCTACGACGACGGTGAGAACGGCGTCGCCGTCAGCGCCAGTGTCGGCATCGTGGAACGGCTGGCCGCCGGGCTGACGTCCGCCGATCTGGTGCGGGCGGCCGAGATCACCGTGCACCGGGCCAAGCAGAACGGCAAGGCCCAGTGGGAGTTGTTCGACGCGGAACTCGACCAGGAGTACCGGTCCCAGTTCCAACTCGGCGCAGCCATCCCGGCCGCGCTGGAGACCGGCCAGTTCCGGGTGTCCTACCAACCGGTGCACGACCTGGCCACGGGCACCCCGACCGGCCTGCGCGCACTGCTGCACTGGCACCACCCGGAGCGTGGCCTGCTGCATCCGGCCGACTTCCTGGACATGGCTGAGGAAACCGGCTTCATCGTCCAGATGGGACGGTGGATGCTGGAGCAGGCCTGCCAGCAGCTGGCCGAGTGGCAGGGCGCGTTCGGCGACGCGGCGCTGCCGGTGGCCGTCAGCATGACCGCCAGGATGGCCCGCGAGCAGGACCTGGTGCAGATCATCAGGGACGTGCTCGACCAGACGAAGGCGCCGGCCACCAAGCTGCGGCTGAGCATGCCGGCCGGCGTCGTGGTGGACGACACCGGCGAGCCGCTGGAGAACCTGGAGACGCTGCGCGACATCAACGTGCGCGCCGTGGTGCACGGGTTCGGCGCCGGCAACACAGGCTTGGTCGACCTGCGCACCCTGCCGGTGGACGCCGTGACCGTCGCGCCGGGCGTGATCCGGGCGTTCGCCGACGCGGCGAACGATCACGACTCGCCGTTCGAACACGGCCTGCGCCAACTCATCGAGCTCACCGGGCGGCTGGACGTGCAGCTGATCGCGGACGGCGTGGACACCATCGCGGTGGCCGACCGGCTGCGCGGTATCGGCCTGCACTACGGCAGCGGCGCCGCGATCGGCGATCCGATGGTGCACACCGATGTCAGCAAACTGTTGGCACGGCGCCCCCGACCGGTATAGGAAATACGTTCTGATCTGTCGGTCACCGATGTACTTTCTGTACTTTTCCTGGTCGGAGTTCCGAACCGCGGGACAACTCGTGTCTGCCCATTACGCTGACACCATGACGCAGGCCGGCCAGCTGCCCGAACGGGTGCGGCACACGACGACGAGCGACGCTCAGCTCCTCACCGATGTGGTGACCCGACTGCGTAGGGCACTGCGCACCAGCATCCGCACCGAATACCCGTGGGAGTCGCTGCCGATGGCCCAGGTGGAGCTGCTGATGGCGCTCGCTGACCACGCGCCCACCAAGATCGGCAAGCTGGCCACATTGCAGCGGCTGGCCCCGAACACGGTCAGTGGGCTCGTCCAGCAGCTGGTCGAGGCCGGTCTGGCGTCCAGGGAGACCGACCCGGCCGATCGTCGGGTGGCCAAGGTGTCGCTGACCGAAGCAGGCCACCAGCAGCTCGTCGAATGGCGGGCCGCACACGAGCGCCGGATCGGCGGCGCGCTGGACCGGCTGCCACCCCAGGACCGGGAAGCGATCATGAACGCCCTGCCCGGACTGGACCAACTCGTCACACAGTTGACCAAACCGACTGGCCCCCCTGCCGCGAAGTAGGCTGGTGACTTCCCTTTTCGGAGAGGACCACCACTGATGCAAGCGGGAGATATCGCCCCCGATTTCGAGCTGCCCGACGAGCAGGGCGTCAAGCGCTCACTCACCGAGTTGCTCAGCCACGGCCCCGTCGTGCTGTTCTTCTATCCGGCCGCGATGACCGCGGGCTGCACCGCGGAAAGCTGCCACTTCCGCGATCTGGCCAAGGAGTTCGCCGACGCGGGCGCCCAGCGGGTCGGTATCAGCCCGGACGAGATCGCCAAGCAGGCCGAGTTCTCCGCCAGGAACTCCTTCGACTTCCCGCTGCTCTCCGACCCGGACGGCGCGGTGGCCACCCAGTTCGGTGTGCGCCGCAAGATCGCCATGCTGGCCACCCGTCGGATGACCTTCGTGATCGACACCGACCGCAAGATCCTCGACGTGATCAAGAGCGAGGTCCGGATGAGCATGCACGCCGACAAGGCGCTCGCCGCCCTCGCTACCCGGGGGTGACAGGGCACCCGGATACAGTCGGGTCGTGACGGAGCACCTGCGGATACCGACCGACGCCGGCACCTTCGACGCACTGGTCGCCGGACCCGTCAGCGGGCGGCCGGTGTTGTTGTTGCACGGTTTCCCCGAAGCCGCCCTGCAGTGGGATCACCAGCTGGGCGCGCTGGGCGCGGCCGGCTACTACGCGGTCGCGCCGGACCAGCGTGGCTACTCCCCCGACGTGCGGCCGGAGCGGGTCGAGGAGTACCGGCTGGACGAACTGGTCGCCGACGTGTTCCGGATCGCCGACATGCTCGGCTGGCCGACGTTCGACCTGGTCGGTCACGACTGGGGCGCCGTGGTCGCCTGGGCGTCGGCTGCCGAGCGGCCGGACCGGTTGCGCACGCTCACCGTGCTGTCCGTGCCGCACCCGACGCCGTTCGCCACCGCGATCCGGGAGGACGAGGACCAGGCCCAGCGGTCGGCCTACATCCAGGTGTTCCGCCAGCAGGGCACCGCTGAAAAGCGCCTGCTGGCCGACGACGCAGCCGGGCTGTGGCGGCTGTTCGACCGGAAGGTGCCGCGCTCCAGGATCGAGGAGTACGTCCAGCGGCTGAGTGAGCCGGGTGCGCTGACCGCGGCGCTGAACTGGTAACGGGCCACCAAACTGTCCGCTATGGACATCGGCATGGTCGACGTGCCGACGCTGTACCTGTGGGGCACCGAGGATGTCGCCGTCGGCTCGACGGCCGCGCTGGCCACGGAGAAGTACGTCACCGGCCCGTACCGGTTCGCGATGCTGGAGGACCTGTCGCACTGGCTGTGTGAGGAGGCGGGCGGCCTGATCACCGACGTGCTGCTGGCCCACCTGTCCGACTCGGGCGACACCGATGACTGACCGGGTGGCCGGCATCCTGCTGGCCGCGGGGGCCGGTCGCCGGATGGGCATGCCGAAGGCACTGGTGCGGCACGGCGGCCGGTTGTTCGTCGAGTCGGCCGCCGCCGTGCTGGCGGCCGGTGGGTGTGATCCGGTGCTGGTGGTGCTGGGCGCGCGGTCGGCCGATGTGCGGACCGAGGCCGAGCTGACCGGTTATCAGGTGGTGGAGAACCCGGAGTGGCCGGAGGGCATGGGTGCGTCGGTCCGGGTCGGGCTCGGCGCGCTCGCCGGCTCGGGTGCGATCGCCGCGGTCGTGCTGCCCGTCGACGTCCCCGGTGTGACACCGACGGCGGTGGCCCGGGTGCTCGCGTCAGCGGGGCCGGACGTGCTGGCTCGGGCCAGTTACGACGGCACCGCCGGCCATCCCGTGCTGATCGGCGCGGCACACTGGGCTGGTGTGATCTCCTCCGCCGTGGGCGATGTCGGCGCGCGGGACTACCTGCGCAGCCACGACGTGCTGGACGTGCCGTGCGGCGATGTGGCGACGGGTACCGACGTGGACCGGCCGGAGGATCTGGACCGGCTCAGCACTTGACCTCGCGTCCCACGGTGGTATAGACCAATCGGGACGATCTGCTCAGCTCGGCGAGGAGTGCACCGAACCCATGACGACCACCGACTTCCAGACCGCCGTGGCCGAACACCTGAACCGAGTGGCCGGCCACAACGCGGCAGCCGTCGCCGAGGTGGCCGACCTGCTGCTGGCCTGCGTGCGCGCGGACGGCATGGTGCTCACCGCGGGCGCGGGCCACTCGCTGGTCGCCGTCGCCGAGACGTTCTACCGGGCCGGTGGGCTGGCCTGCGTCCGCCCGCTGTACCACCCCGACCTGCTGCCGATGCACGGCGCGGTCAGCAGCACCAAGGCCGAACGACGCTCCGGGCTGGCCGCCGACGTGCTCGGCCCTGCGCCACTGGGCGAGAAGGATGTCCTCGTGGTGTTCTCCACGTCCGGCGTGAACCCGTACCCGGTGGAGCTGGCCGGCCTGGTCCGGGCGGCGGGCCGGGCCGTCGTCGCGGTCACGTCCGGTCCGGCCAGCTCGGTCGCCCCACGTCGGGCCGGCAGCACGCTGGCCGAATCGGCCGGTGTCGTGCTGGACACCCTCGTGCCGCCCGGCGACTCGACGTACCCGCCGGATGCCCCCGTCGCCGCGCCGATCTCCACCGTGGTCAACGCGTTCCTGTGGAACCTGGTCCTGGTTCGGTTGATCGACATCAGTGCCGAGGAGGGAGTGGCACTGCCGTTGTGGCGCAGCTCCAACGTGCCAGGCGGTGACGAGGCGAATGCCGGCCTGATGGCCAAGTACACGCCCCGTGTGCCCGCGCTGGGCTGAGGTGATCACGGCGGTAGCCTGAGCCCAGCGGGGGCACACGGCGGCGCCGCATGTTTCGCCTATGTCCGGACATGCGGCCGAAACATGCGGCGGGGGTTCGGGGATGCTGCGTTCTGCCTGCGCGGCACCGGTCGCTGTCCGAGCCCGGTACGGCGATGTCGCGGTCTATCTGGCGTGCACCGCGTTCGCCGTCGCGACCCTCGCCGTCGCCCCGTTCTTCGACTACCGGGTGTGGGCGGCGATCGCGCTGCCCGGCTACCTGTTCGGCCTGGTCCAGTCCTCGGCCGTGGTGTCCTACGGGACCGACGGCGGCCGCTGGCTCACCTCCCGGCAGGCGCCGATCGCGGTGATCACGCTGCTCAGCATGGTGATCCCGCTGTGTGTGCTGGTGATCACCAGGGTGCACCGGGCGCCGTGGAGCGAACAGCCCGAGGTGTGGGTGGTCGAGCGATCCACCCAACTGCTGCTGCGGCACGGCACGCCCTACACCGACCTGGCCACGCTGGGTCGGCCGCCGGTGGTCAACGACTACACGCCCTACGGCCCGGCGATGACGGTTTTCGGGCTGCCCAGGGCGTTGTTCGGGGTGTCGCCGCTGACCGACGCCAGGGTCGCGTTCGCGGTGTGCGCCGTCCTCGCCGTGGCCGCCGCGCTGTGGCTGACCGGTTCACCGCACCTGCCGATCCGGGCGCTGCAGTTCGTGGTCGCCTGCCCGCTGGCCGCACTGAGCGTCGCGGTGGCAGGCGACGACGTGGCGATCATCGGCCTGCTGTTGCTCGCGCTGGCCCTGCTGCACCGCGCGCGGCCGGCATGGTGTGCGGCCATAGTGACCGTCGCCGTCAGCGTGAAACTCACCGCGGTCCCCGCGCTGATCGTGATCGGAATCGCGGTACTGGCGATGCTGGGCAGACGCGCGTTCGGCAGGTTCGCGCTGACCGTGCTCGGCCTGGGCGCGGTGCTCAACGTGCCCGTACTGCTGGTCGACCCGGGCAGCGTCGTCGAGCACGTGATCCGGTTCCCGATCGGCCTGGGCAAGGCGC
>DASUJK010000247.1:0-8356 GCA_036279295.1 Pseudonocardiaceae bacterium
GGCTGCCCGGTGTTCAACGCGCTCTACGGCACCCGACTGCCCGACGTGGCCAGCCAGGAACAGGACGCGTGCGCACTGGACAACCTGCGGGCCGCCGTCGCCGTGCTGCCGTCGTCGGCGACCGTGGTGCTGGAGGCGCTGACGATCGGCGAGAACGGGGACTACCCGCTGACCACGTGTGCCTCGGTGGCGGCCGTCGCCGACGCCGTCGGGCCACGGATCGGCCTGCTGTTCGACACCTATCACCTGACCAACAACGGCGAGGACCTGATCGAGTGCGCGCGGACCTACGGGGACCGGATCGCGCACGTGCAGTTCGCCGACTCACCCGGCCGGCACGAACCCGGTACCGGATCGATCGACTTCGGCGCTGTCGTGGCCGCGCTGACCACCGCCGATTACCGTGGGTGGGTGGCTGCGGAATATCGGCCGGCGGGCGACACCGTCGACGGTCTCGGCTGGGTGACCACGCCGTAAACCAAGCTCAGGCCAGGGTTACACACCTGCTCACCCCCGATTTTCGGGCTCCCTTCCCACATCGCGAACACCTACGGTGGTCACCGATGGTTGTCGGGGTAACCCCTTGTTTGATCGCCAGGGAGAGTTCGCGTGAGCAGTCACACCGCCGAAAGCCTTCGCCAGATGCTCAGCCAGGCTGAAGCCCTGCCCTACGGCAACGCCAAGGACGCGTTGCTCGCGGAGGTGCTGCGGCACGCCGAGGCCGAGGAACTGCCCAGGCTCGCGTTCGACGCCCGGCTGCAGCAGGTCAGTGCGTTCGCCGGTGGCATGGCCAGGGACCAGGTGTTCGAGCCGTTCCAGCGTTGCCTCGACGTGTACGACAAGAACCCGTCGAAGTACGGGCAGTCGGTCGAGCGTCAGGTGCTGCGCGCGTTCAAGCAGGTGATCGCGACGATGACGCGGCTGCCCGAGATCCCGCTGGAGCGGCTGCGCACCACGCTGGAGGAGATGGCCTGGCGGTTCGAGCACGGCCAGTACAGCCCGCACGCGGTCTACCAGACCAAGTACCACGTGGACCGGCACCTCGGTGGCGTGGCCGCCGCCAGCCGCTGGTACCGGCTGTGGGTCGCGGCCCGCCGTGACGAACTGTCCGACTGCGTCGCGTGCGACGCGGCAGGTCAGGTGACCCACCTGGCGGCCAAGGGTCGGGACGTCGAGGCCATCGAGGTCGGCGAGCCCGCCCTGGCCGGGCCGCACACGTGCCACAAGGAGCCCCAGTCGCTGCTGACCGCGCTGCTGCTCCCCTTCGCCCGCACCGGTCGCGCCGCCGACGCACGCAGTGCGCACCGGAAGGCGTACCGGGTGCTGCGCACCCAGCCGCTGGAACTGAACACCCTGGCCAAGCACATCGAGTTCTGCGCCCGCACCGGCAACGAGGCGCGTGGCATGGAACTGCTGGAGCGTCACATCGGCTGGCTGGACAGCACGCCGACCCCGTACCACGCCATGCGGTTCGCCGCGTCCGGCGCGCTGCTGCTGCGCCTGGCCGCCGAGTCCGACGCGACCATGACGGTGCAGCGGCCTGCCCACGGCGACCGGGTGGCCGAGGAACTGCCCGTGGCCGATCTCGGCGCGCAACTGACCGAGCAGGCCGTCCGCATCGCGGGCCTGTTCGACGAGCGCAACGGCACCACGCACCAGACCGAAGCGGTCCGCGCGCTGATCGACGCCGAACCCGTCGCCGACCACATCCCCCTGTCCATCACCTCGGTGCGCAGGCCGGCTCCGGTCGGCACGTCGGACGCGGAGTGGGCCGGCCTGTCCACTCTTGAGGTGATCGAGCGGGGCGAGGCGAGCCTGGCCCGCACCGACGACGTGGCGGCGGAGGCCGCGTTGCGCAGGCTGACCGAACTGGCCGACGAGTCCGACCCGGTCCTGTTCGGACGGACGCTGGAACTGCGTGGCCGGTTGCACCGGGCAGGCGCGGAAGCCGACTTCCGGCACGCAGCCGAACTGTTCGCGGCAGCGGGCGACGAGCGCCGCGGGCAGGCGCTGCTGAGCAGGCTCGGTCTGCTGCTGTGCGAGCTGAAGCGGCCCGACGAGGGTATGCCGCTCGTGCGTGCCGCCGTTTCGCATTTCCAGGAAGTTGGGGATGCCGAGTCCGAGGCGTGGACGTCGGTGCGGCTGGCGAACGCGCTGGTGATGGCGGGCGAGATCGACGAGGCGCGCCGGATGCTCGATCACGCGGCTTCGCTGCCTGTGCACGACGAGCTGCTGCCCGGCTTCATCGCGTGGGCACGCACGGACCTGTGTGGCGACGACCTGGACGCGGCCCTCGACGCGACGACGGCGGCGCTGACCGAGCTGCGCCGCTCCGGTGCGACGCGGATGGTGGCTGTGGCCAGCATCCGGCTGTCCGGGTTGTGGCGGGCCAAGGGTGATCCGGAGCGTGGCCTGACGGCGGCCGAGGAAGCGGTCGCGTGTGTACCGGCGATCAGTTCCAGTGGTCTGTCGTCCACGCTGCTGGCCGCGCACGGTGACGTGCTGGTCGAGTTGGACCGGGCTTCGTTGGCGGTGCCGGTGATCGCCGAGTCGGTCGGCTATGCGCTGGACGCGGCCGAGCCGTACCTGGTGGCCACCACCCGCAGGTCGCTGGCCAACGCGTGCCGCGCGGCCGGCCAGTTGCAGGATGCTGCCGACGTGGCCGACGAGGCCATCCTCGGCTTCGAAGCAGTCGGCGACCACGAATCGGCCAACGGTGTCCGATACGTGCTCGCCGGCATCCAGTCCCAGTTGGGCGACCACGATGCCGCGCTCGCGGTGTACGACGACATGGTGGTGGCCAGCCGCGCGCACAACGATCTCGGGAGTGCGGCGGAGATCCTGACCGAGTCCGCCGACCTGCTGGACAAGCTGGACCGGGACGCCGAGGCCGCGACCCGCTACCGGGCTGCCGGTGATGCGGCAGCGGCGGCCGACGACCCGTACCGGGTGGCGTACTGCCGCTACCAGGAAGCCTTGTCGCTGCAGTGGTCCGACAAGAGCGCGGAGGCCTTGGCGGTGTTGGCCGAGGCGGAGCAGGTCGTGGCGAACCTGCCCGACGACGACCCGGAAGCCAAGCTGTGGCACGAGGCGCGGATGGCCACCAACGCGGTGCGCATCCTGCGGGCCGCGGATCGGATCGTCGACGCCATCGCCAGCGCGGAACGGGCCATCACGGTGTTCTCCCAGGTCGACGAGCCGTCCCAGGTGACGGGCGCGCAGTTGATGCTGGGCCAGTTGCTGATCGAGGCTGGTCAGGTGGAGGCTGCTGCTTCGTTGCTGCGTGGGGCGTTGGCGGCTGTCACCACCAAGGGCGGCAAGTCACCGCGCATCTCCCAGGTGCTGGCCATCGCACTTGACAAGCTGGGCAGGACCGAGGAAGCAGCCGAGGTCCGCGCGACGGCAGGTGTCGACCAGCGCTGAGTGGATCGTTCGGGGCGTGGACGACTCGGCCGATGGCCCGGGTGAGTCGACCTCCTGAGCGGACGAGTCGGCGATTCAGGCGCGCGTGTCGACCGCTCGGGCGGGCGAGTCGATGCCAAGTCCACTCAGGACTCGGGCAACACCTTGCCGGGATTCAGGATTCTGTGCGGGTCCAGTGCGTCCTTGATGGACTCCTGCATCCGCAGCACGTCCGAACCCAACTCCGCAGCCATCCCGTCCCGCTTGAGCAATCCCACCCCGTGCTCACCCGTGACCGTACCGCCCAGTTCCAGCGCCGACTCGATGATGTCGGCGAATGCCGCCTGCGCTCGCACCCGCGCCTCCTCGTCACCCAGCGGCGTGCTCAACAACGGGTGCAGATTCCCGTCCCCCGCGTGCGCCACGTTCGCGATCGTCGTGCCGTGGCGCTTGGCGATCGCGTCGATCCGGTCCAGCATCGTCGCGATCCGCCCGACCGGCACGCAGATGTCCTCCGTCAACACCGGCCCCAGCCGCTCCAACGCCGGATACGCCAACCGCCGCGCGGCGAACAGCGCTTCCGCCTCCTGCTCGTCGGTGGACCGCGCCGACCACGTCGCACCGGCCTCGTCGAAACACGCCAACATCGCCGAAGCTTCCTCGTCGCCGGAGGAACCGGGCAGGTCGGTCCGGCCCAGCAACACCGTGTCAGCATCAACCGACAACCCGAGGTGCCGCCACTCGTCCACCGCCCGCAAACAGTGCCGGTCCACCAACTCCAGTGCCGACGGCGTGATCCCGGCAGCCGCCACCGCAGCCACCGCATGGCCGGCAGCCACCGTGGACGGGAAGTACCCGACAACGGTCTGCTCAGGCGCCCGACGCCGCCGCAACCGCACGGTGATCTCCGTGATGACGCCCAGCGTGCCCTCCGAGCCGACCAACAGCCCAGCCAGGTCGTAGCCGGCCACCCCCTTGGCGGTCCGCCGACCCAAGCGCACCAGGTCGCCGGTACCGGTGACCACCCGCATGCCGAGCACGTAGTCCCGCGTCACGCCGTATTTCACGCAGCACACACCGCCCGCGTTGGTGGCCGTGTTGCCACCGATCGTGGACCACGGCGAACTGGCCGGATCGGGCGGGTACCACAGGCCCCGCTCGGCACACGCGGCCCGCAGATCGTCGTTGACCACACCGGGTTCCACCACGGCCAGCCGTTCCAGCGGGTTGATCTCCTTGATCGCCGTCATCCGGTCCAGCGCGAGCACCACGCCGCCGTCGACGGCGTTCGCGCCACCGGACAACCCGGTGCCCGCCCCGCGCGGCACCACCGGCACCCCGTGCCGAATGCACCACCGCACCACGATCTGCACCTGCTCAGCCGTGCGCGGCCGGACCAGCGCCGCCGGCTTGCCGTACGGGGCCCACTCGGCCTCGTCATGGCTGTAGCCGACGAGCACGTCCTGGTCGCGCACCACCATCTCGGCCGGCAACAGCCCGATCAGTTCGTCGACGGCGGCGTCGGTGGGCTGCATGGGGTCCTCCAAGGAGGTCGACAGTGCCGCCATCCTAGGCCGTCGCCCAGGTCAGGACGGTGCGCTCACCGTCGATGAATCTGCGGTCAGATTTCGCCGACGACCTGGAGACCCGGTCGGATCGGCTCGCCCGACTGGTTCAGGCCCGCTCGACCCGGCCGAGCACGTCGTAGTGCTCGACCTCCCGAGCGTCGAGCACAGTGGGCGGCTGCGTGCCGGTCACGAACTTGGCTCCCCTGGTGTGCAGTGTGCAGGAGTGGTCAGTCGCCATCCTTCCGTATGGAGACGTGCTGGCACATCCGAACAGCTCACTCGCCGAGCTGGCCCAGGACCGGTTAACGCTGACGTTCGCCGGGACTCCCCTGCGCACCGCGTAGTTGATGTCTATCGGATCCGTGACGTGGAACAATGCCCGCCATGAACATGAGCGAGTCGTCAGGTGAACTGTCCGACTGGGCCGAGGTCGACGTCACCACGCCCAGCCCGGCCAGGATCTACGACTACTGGCTCGGTGGCAGCCACAACTTCGCCGTCGACCGGGAGGTCGGCCGCAAGGCTGCTGAGGCGATGCCGACGCTGCGGCCCGCGATCTGGGCCAACCGCGCCTTCCTGCGCCGGGTGGTCGTCCATCTGGCCAGCGAGCTGGGCGTCGACCAGTTCCTCGACCTCGGTTCCGGCGTGCCGACCGTGGGCAACGTGCACGAGGTGGCCCAGACGGTCAACCCGGAGGCCAAGGTCGTCTATGTGGACATCGACCCGGTCGCCGTGGCGCAGGGCAGGCGACTGCTGGCCGACAACGACCGCGCCACCGTCATCCAGGCCGATCTGCGCGATCCCGCGAGCGTCCTGGCCCGGCCCGAGCTGACCGAGCTGCTCGACCTGGCCAAGCCGGTCGCGGTGCTGTTGATGGCCGTGCTGCACTTCCTGCCCGACGACGAGCACCCCGGTGACATCGTGCGGGTCTGCCGGGACGCCATTTCGCCGGGCAGTTACATCGCGCTCTCGCACGCCTCCGACGACGACGATCTGCCCTCCGAGCAGGCCAAGATGGTCGAGGACTACCAGAAGTCCACGACGGTGACGTTCGTGCACCGGCAGCCGGAGGAACTGGCCAGCTGGCTGGAGGGCATGGAGCTGGTGCCACCGGGCATGGTGCTGACCAATCAGTGGCGGCCGGACGAGGACGCCGAGCCCATCCTGCGCACGTTCGGCGTGGTGGCCCGCAAGCCGATCGGCTAGGCGCCCGGCCCGGCAGCGGCACGTCGTTCGCTGAACCACATGATGCCGCTGCCGACGGTCAACACCAGTGCCACACCACCCAGCCACGCCATCGCGGTGCCGATGCTGCTCGCGGCGATCGCACCCGAGCAGTCCGCCGACGACCCGGACAGCTCCTGTTCGACCTCACCCAGACCGCTGCCGCAGAACGCGGCCGCGGTGTCGAAGTGTGCCTTCAGGATGATGCCGACAACCAGTATGACCAGTGCCGGTACCGCCCATCCGATGTGCAGATATTTGGAGGCGGGACGCTTCGGCTGTCGGTAGGGCAGCCGTTCCGGCTGACCATCTGCCTGCGACTGTGACATCCGTTTCTCCTTTCCTGAGACGCGCAGCCTATGTGCAGTCACCGAAGTTCGACCCGTGTCGCGTCAGCTTGTCAGGAATTTGACCACAATGGTCGACCGTCCCGGCCGTCCACTCTGCGATATCCACTCCGGATCGGACAGATGGCGGACAACCCATTCCCGGAGCGCCGAGCGCGGTAACACCGTTGGCAGGACGAACGACCGTCCAGATGCCATTGCACCATTCGGGCCGAACTGGAGGTAGAGATGGGTGTCAGCTTGACCAAGGGAAGCAACGTGTCGTTGACGAAGGCGGCGCCGGGCCTGGCCGCGGTCACCGTCGGTCTCGGGTGGGACGAACGCACGACCAGCGGCGAGGAGTTCGACCTGGACGCCAGCGCGATCGTGCTCGGCGCAGACGGCAATGCCCTGTCCGACAAGCACTTTGTCTTCTTCAACAACCTGGCCAGCCCGGACGGTTCCGTCGAGCACACCGGTGACAACCTGACCGGTGGCGGGGACGGCGACGACGAGCAGATCAAGGTCGACCTGGCGGCCATCCCGGCGGACGTGGACAAGGTCGTCTTCCCCGTGTCCATTTACGATGCCGAAAGCCGCAATCAGGCATTCGGCCAGGTCCGCAACGCGTTCATCCGGGTCGTCAACCAGCAGGATGGCAGTGAGTTGACGCGCTACGACCTGTCCGAGGACGCGTCCACGGAAACCGCCATGATCTTCGGCGAGCTCTACCGGAACGGTGGCGAGTGGAAGTTCCGGGCGGTGGGCCAGGGATACGCGAACGGACTTGCCGGAATCGCGAAGGACTTCGGGATCAACGCCGGCTGAGCCGTGACTTCGTCCAATCTGTAGGGACATTGGGGACAACTATGCTGCTCAAAACATTCGGCCTGGCCTTCACGGTCACGGCGGCCGGCCTGGTGTTGGCCTTTCTGTACGGCGGATTCACCGGCATCGCCGCCGCCGCCGTGCTGGCGGTGTTGGAGGTCTCCCTGTCCTTCGACAACGCCGTCGTGAACGCGACCGTGCTCGGCCGGATGAACGAGCACTGGCAACGGTTGTTCCTGACCGTCGGGATCATCGTCGCGGTGGTCGGGATGCGCCTGCTGTTCCCGGTCCTCGTCGTCTGCCTGACGGCGAAGCTGTCCCCCGCCGCGGCCTATCACCTGGCGATGCGGGGCGGCGACGAACGCTCTCCCGGCACCTATGCCTACGTGCTGCACCAGGCACATCCGGCGATCGCGGCCTTCGGGGGCATCTTCCTGCTGACGCTGTTCCTGAACTACATCTTCGAGGAGCGCGAGGTCACGTGGCTGTCCTGGATCGAGCGTCCGCTGGCGAAGATCGGCAGGCTCGAACAGCTGTCCGTCATCGTCGCCGGCGGGGCCCTGCTGCTGTCCGGCGGCCTGCTCGCGCCTGCGAACAAGCCGATCGGCGTCCTGATCTCCGGCGCGCTGGGGCTGATCGCATATCTGCTGGTCAACGGTGTCGGCGCACTGTTCGGGCCGGATGACCAGGCCGGGAACCACGGCGTCGGCAAGGCGGTCGGCAAGGCGGTCGGCAAGGTCGCTGTCGTGCTGTTCCTCTACCTGGAGGTGGTCGACGCGACGTTCAGCTTCGACGGTGTCATCGGCGCGTTCGCCATCACGTCGGACCCGATCGTCATCGCGATCGGGCTCGGGATCGGCGCCATGTACATCCGATCGCTGACGGTGTTCCTGGTTCGCCAGGGCACCCTCAACGACTACGCCTATCTGGAGCACGGCGCGCACTGGGCCGTCGGCGCACTCGCGGTCCTGCTGCTCTGGACGATTCGGTACGACGTGCCCGAGGTGG
>DASUJK010000248.1:0-11744 GCA_036279295.1 Pseudonocardiaceae bacterium
TCGCCAACGACGGCATCGGCCCCTCGATCGTCGATCCGTGGGCGGTGCTGTCGGTGGCGGCGAGCCGGACGACGTCGATCGTGCTCGGGCCGATGATCACACCGGTCCCTCGGCGGCGACCGTGGGTGCTGGCCAGGCAGACCGCGACACTCGACCGGTTGGCGAACGGCCGGACGGTCTTCGGTGTCGGCATCGGGTCGCCTGCCCACGGCGACTTCGGCATCTTCGGCGACGAAACCGATGCCAGGACCCGCGCCGAGATGCTGGACGAGGGACTGTCGATTCTGGCGGGACTGTGGACGGGTGAGCCGTTCCAGTTCCACGGCAAGCACTATGCGATCAGCGAGGTCAGGTTCCGGCCCACTCCGGTGACGAAGATCCCGGTCTGGGTCGGTGGCGTGCGGCCCGCCGCGGCGCCGATGCGGCGGGCAGCACGTTGGCACGGCGCCGTGCCGATCCGGTACGACGGCGGTGGCCTGGCCCGACCGTCCGCGGCCGACATCGCGGGCGTGCGTGACCTGGTGCTGGAGCGGCGTGGCTCGCTGGACGGTTACGACCTGGTCGTGTGGGCCGAGGTGGCGCAAGATCCGCCGGCGCTGCTCGCCGAACTGCCGGCCTATGCCGACGCCGGCACCACGTGGTGGATCGAGACGGCGAAACCCGAACCCGACTGGTACGCGAATCTGCGGCGACGCATCGCACCGGGCCCAACAGGAGGTAGTAGTGGAACTGCGCTATGACTATGCGGGCTCGGTCGCCGTGGTGACCGGAGCCGCACGCGGTGTCGGCAGGGCGATCACGAAGGCGTTCGTGGCGGCAGGCGCACGGGTGGTGGCGGCCGACCGGGACGCCGACGGCCTCGCCGAGACGTGTCGCGACCTTGGTGACTCGGTGGTCGCCGTCGTCGCCGACATCACCACCGAGGCAGGTGCCCGGGAGATCGTGGCCACCGCGCCGGAGAAGTTCGGCAGGCTGGACTACTGCGTGAACAACGCCGCTGTCGCGCCACACGCTGCACTGCTGGATGAGCGCGTCGAGGTGTGGGACACCGTGTACGCGGTGAACTGCCGAGGCACGTTCCTGATGACGCAGGCCGCCGCCCGGGTGTTGATCGAGCAGGGCAGTGGTGGGCGGATCGTCAACTTCTCGTCCGGTGTGAGCAGCAGGGGATCGGCTGGCGCAGCCGCCTACGCGAGCAGCAGGGCGGCGACGGAGAGCTTCACCAGGGTGGCCGCGATCGAACTGGCGGTGCACGACATCCTGGTCAACTGCGTGAGCCCTGGCCTGATCGACACCCAGCCCAAGCCGCTGCCGCCGTCGATGGCAGCATCGCTGGACAAGCGCATCCCGGCGTTGCCGCTGGCCCGGCCCGGCGAGCCGGACGAGGTGGCCCAGTTGGTGCTGTGGCTGTGCTCGTCGGGCTCGACCTACCTGGCAGGTGCGGTGATCCCGATCGACGGCGGCGCAGGAGTCGGCAGCCGGGCCGGCGCGGCCATCGTGGACGAGGATGTCCGCTACGACTGGGTCACCGGCCGCACCCGCTAGGCCGCCAGGGCGGCATAACGGCCGTTGTCCAGCAACAGGCTGCTGTGGGTGCCGGTTTCGATGATGTGACCGTGGTCCAGGACGGCGATCTGGTCGGCGTCGCGCACGGTGGACAGCCGGTGCGCGATGGTGATCGTCGTCCTACCCTGCGCGAGGGCGTCGAACGCCTGCTGCACCGCGCGTTCGGTCTCGGTGTCCAGCGCGCTGGTCGCTTCGTCCAGGACCAGCACCCTCGGATTGCGCAGCAGCGTGCGCGCGATGGCGATGCGCTGCTTCTCGCCGCCGGAGAACCGGTGGCCGCGGGAGCCGACCATGGTCTCGTAGCCCTCCGGCAGCCCGCTGATCAGGTCGTGGATCTGGGCCGCGCGGGCTGCGTCCTCGATCTCGTCGTCGGTCGCGGTCGGCCTTGCGTAGCGCAGGTTCTCGCGCACGGTGGTGTGCAGCAGGTAGGTCTCCTGGCTGACCACACCGACGATCTCGGCCAGGTCGGCCAGCCGCAGTTGGCGGATGTCGACGCCGTCGATGGTGATGGTGCCCTCGGTCGGGTCGTACAGCCGGGCCACCAGCGAGGCCAGCGTGGTCTTGCCGGAGCCGGTCTCACCGACCAGGGCCATGGTCGTACCGGCCGGGATGTCGAGATCGGCGTCGGACACGGCAGGCGTCGGCGAGCCCGCGTACGTCAGGCTGACGTGCTCGAAACGGACGTGCCCGGCGACCTGAGCGGGGTCGATGTCCACCGGGTTGGCCGGCTCGTCGATCTCGACGGGCAGGTCGAGGTACTCGAAGATGCGGGCGAACAGCGCCAGCGAACTGATCACCGACACACTCGTGTTGAGCAGTCCGGTCAACGGCCGGAACAGTGTGCTCTGCAGCGTGGTGAACGCGATCAGGGTGCCGATCGTCATCGTGCCCGAGGTGATGGGCAGGCCCGCGAACAGGTAGATGATCGCGGGGATGGCGGCGAACATGATGCTCAGCCAGGCCATCCGCCAGCGGCCGGCCAGGCTGGACCGCAGTTCGAGGTCGATCAGCAGGGCCGAGGACCTGGTGAAGCGTTCGACCAGCGACGGGCCGGTGCCCATCGTCTTGGCCAGCTGCACACCGTTGATCGACAGGCCTTCTTCGATGGTGACGTTCAGGTTGGCCAGCTCACGCTGCTGCTCGGTGGTGATGGCGCGGCGCATCCTGGCCACCTTGCGGGTCAGGTAGGCCGCCGGCGGCATCACGACGAGCGAGATCAGCGACAGCCGCCAGGACAGGGCTGCCATCGCGACCGCGGTGGCGACGGCGGTGGTCAGGTTGGAGGCGATCGATGTGGCGGTGGAGGTCACCACGGATTCCATGCCGCCGATGTCGTTGGTGATGCGGGACTGCACCTCACCGGTGCGGGTCCGGGTGAAGAATGCGATCGACTGGCGCTGTAGGTGGCCGAAGACGCTGGTCCGCAGGCCGTGCATGAGGCGCTGGCCGACCCTCGTGCTGATCCACGTCTGGATCACGCCCAGCGCCGACGTGACCGCGGCTACGGCGACCATGCCGATGACCAGCAGTACGAGCAGGTGCACGTTCTTGGTGGGCAGCGCGGTGTCGATCACGGCGCGCAGCAGGAACGGGGAGGCCAGGCCGACAACGGACGAGGCCACGATGATCACGGTGACGACGGCCAGCGGCCATCGGTAGGGCAGGAACAGGCGGCCGATACGGCGTAACGAGACCTCGCGGGCCTGCGCCTTCTCATCGGCGGTGACGGTTCTGGGGTTGCGGGCGCGCGGCGTTCTCGGCGTCTCGTGTTCGGTGGTGTGGGTAGCCAAGGATGTGTCCCTTCGGTCGACACGACATAGTGAGGTAACCTCACTATGAGGCTACAACAGGAGTGAAGCGGAGGCTATTCCGTGCAGCAGAGCACTGACGACTCGCTCGCCGACGCCTTCCGCTCGGTCGCGCGCCGGCTGCGGCAGGCATCGGTGGAGTCACTGGCCCGCTGGGACCTCACACCGTCCCAGTTCCGGGCACTGCGCGTGCTGTTGCGCCACCAGACGATCCGCCCGTCCGAACTGTCCGAACACCTGCGGATCGCCCCGCGTTCCACCACCGAGGTACTGGACGATCTGGAAGCGAAAGGCCTGGTCGAACGCCGGCCTGACCCGCAGGACCGCCGTGCCACGCGGGTCAGGCCGACCGAGCGCGGCACCGAACTCGCAGCCGCCATCAGCGCAGACCGGGGGAGCGAGGCGGAACGGGTGTTCGACCGGCTCACACCGGACGACCGGGCCCACCTGACCCGCATCCTGCGTCAGCTGGTGGACTGAACCTCAGGCCGCGGCTGGTTGGTGGCTGCCCGACGGCGCTCGGTAGCTGAGCAGGACCACCCCGGCGACCAGCACGCTCAGCGTGATCACCTCGCCGAGCACGGACAACGCGCCCATCCGCACCGTCTCGCCCAGCCACAGCATGCCGACGACGAGCGCGGTCAACGGCTCGCCGACGGTGAGCACCGCGAGTGCGGGCGGCAGCGTGACGCCGGTGTGGAACGCGTTCTGCGTCAACACGAAACCCAGCGGGCCGCACACCACGATCAGGTACACCGGCCATTCGGCCAGCAGCGCGAGCATCCCGTGCTGGGCGGTCTGCGTGGCCAGTTTCGCCAGGCCGGCCGTCACGCCGTAGAGCATGCTGGCCGCGGCGGCCAGACAGAGCGTGCGCACGCGACCGGAACCGCGGACGGCGGCGACAACACACGCGGCCAGCAGCACCAGCACCGTCACCGCCGACGTGACCACGGTGTGCCGGGTGGACGTGCCACTGCCATCGCCCGGCCGCGCGATGACCAGGAACGCGATCATGCCGCCGACACACAGCACAGCGCCCAGCGACACCATCCAATCCGGACGTTGCCGATGCAGCGCCTGCGAACACAGCACCGCGACGGCCAGTGTGGTGACCAGGACCGACTGCACGAGCACCAGCGGCCCGGTGGCCAGCGCCACGCACTGCATCAGCAGGCCGGCCACGGTGAACGTCAGCGACACCGACCAGGACCGCTGCTTGGCCAGGTCCGCCAGCAGGTTCGCGTTGATGGCGTCCTGCTGTTTGACCCGGCGTGCTGCGCGATGCTGCAATGCCCATGCCACACCGAGACTTCCGGCGGCCGCCAAGGCGGCAGGCACGGCAATGGCCAACAGGGACATCGTCATTTGGTGGGCGATACTAGCCTAGATCGTTTCGGTCATCCCCGAGATGCCGTTGCAGGAACCGGAGCTGGTGTGTCAACAGGCCCTCGGTGACCGGCACCCCCATCGCCTGGTGGCCGACCCCGGGCAGGAGCAGCAGTTCGTGCTCGCGGCCCGCGGCCAGCAGCGCTTCGGACAGGCGCAGCGAGTTCACCGGGTAGACGTTGTCGTCGGCAAGGCCGTGCACCAGCAGCAGCGGCCGGGCCAGTTTCGGCGCGGCCCGCAGCAGCGACGCTGCCTCGTATCGCTCCGGGAACTCGTCGGGATGCCCGAGGAACCGCTCCCGCCAGTACGCGTTGTAGAGCAGCTGGTCGGTCACACCGGCCCCGGCCACACCGGCGTGGAACACATCCGGCCTGGTCAGCACGGCAGTCGCGGCGAGCGCACCGCCGAAGGACCAGCCCCGGATGCCGACCCGCTCCAGGTCGAGGTCCGGGTGCTGCCTGGCGGCCTCCTGGACACCGGCCACCTGGTCGGCCACCACCTGCCCGAACAGGTCGCCGTAGACCTCGCGCTCCCAGTCCGGCCCCCGGCCCGGGGTGCCGGCGCCGTCCACCGCGAGGACGGCGAAACCGTGCTCGGCGAACCACTGCGACACCAGGTACCGCCAGCTCAGCTCCACGGTCACCTGCTGTCGGCCGCCGCCACCGTAGGGGTCCAGCAGGATCGGCAGGCGCCCACTGCCCGGCCGGTGCCAGGACGGCAGGTACAGCGCGCCACGCAGCTCACGCGGCCCGAGCACGAGCCGCGTCACGTGCGGGTCCAGCACCGGCTTGGCCACCAGCGACCGGATCGGCACCGACCGGCCGTCGCGGGTCACGGTGACCCGCCCGCCGATCTGGTCGGGGACCAGGGCGACCCGCACGAGCGTCCCGTGGCCGCGGACACCGGTGTGCACGCCGGTCTCGGTGCTCAGCTGGCGCAGGCCGTCGGGGCCGTAGGACCACAGGTGGGTCTCGATCGCCTCGTCGGACGCGGTGAACAGCACGTCATCACCGGTCACGTCGAGCACGGTCCGCACCTGGAGCCCCGGCGGGGTGACCACCTCGCCGGCCACGGTCAGGTGCCGGGTGCCGGCCAGATCGGCGTGCGACACGATGGCGCCGGACTCCGTGCGGGCCGGGATGCCGGGGATCGGCTGCACCCAGCACTCGTCGTGCGACTCGGCAAGCAGCGTGGTGGCGCCGTCGGCCGGGTCGATGCCGAGGAAGCGCATGATGTGCTGGTCACGGGACTGCACGGCGACGTACGGACCGTGCCTGTCCCAGCCGGCGCCGGGCACGTACTCGAACGCGGCGCGGTCCCACACCGCCTCGGTCCGCGAGCCGTCCAGGTCCGTGAGCCACAGCGTGACGTCGGCGTTGGCCTTGCCAGCGGCCGCGTACCGCGCGGTCCTCGGCGCGCTGGCCGGCTCGGCCGGGTTCGCGATGTGCCACAGCGGCACCTCGCTGGAGTCGACCCTGGCGACCAGCAGCCGGGTGCCGTCGGGCGCCCACCAGAAGCCGCGGATACCGCCGGGGCAGACGTAACCGGTGTGCTCGGCGACCCCGAAGGTGACATCGGGGCCATCGGGTGCGGCCAGGACGCGATCGTCGGTCCCATCCGCGTTGATCACTCGGAGGGCACCGTCGGCCACGTAGGCGATCCGCTGACCGGTCGGGTCCGGGCGGGGGTCGCGCACTGGTCCTGCGGCGGGCAGTCGCGTGGCGCGGCCCACTGTCCGCAGCACACCGTCGAGTGCGTAGGCGACGAGTTCACCTGCCGAGTCGGTGGCGTAGGCGGCCATCCCGGTGGCCAGCAGTCGCTCCTCCCCGGAGTCGGCGTCCAGCGCCCACAGGCAGTTGACCGGGTCGTCGCCCGCGCGGCTGCGCAGGAACAGCACGCCGCCTGCCGTCGCGGTGAACCGGTCGGGCACACCGAGGGTGAAGCGCTGGGTACTCAGCAGTTGGCCGGGCAGCGACGTCATGCCACCACCCTCGCACAACAGATCAGCCAGGCTTGCGGGCCAGGACAAAACCCTGTGGCGTGTTCTCCGGGAAATCGCTGTCCGTCTCGGCAGCACGCAGCGTCTCGGCACACACGACGAACCCGGTCGCCCGCAACAGTTCGGCGACATGACTCGGCCACAGCCGCTGGAAGTCCAGCTCGACCGGGAGACCGGCCAGTTCGGTGCGGTGCGCGAGTTCGTCGCCGGCCTGGAACGCGAGCTGCAGGTAGCCACCGGGCGCCAGGACCCGTCGGAACTCGGTGAGCACGGCGGGCACGTGCTCGCTGGGCACGTGAATGATCGAGTACCAGGCCACGATGCCGCCCAGCGTGCCGTCCTCGACGTCGAGGGCCGTCATCGAGCCCTCGTCGAAGCGCAGGTCGGGATAGGTCCGGCGGGCATTCGCGAGCATCTTCGGCGACAGGTCGATCCCGAACGCGGACAACCCGAGCGAGTGCAGGTGTGCCGCCACGCGGCCCTCACCACAGCCGATGTCGGCGACCGGCCCGCCACCCGCCGCCAGGACCAGTTCGGCGAATCCGGCCAGCAGCGCCCTGTCCAACGGCTTGGTTGCCAGCTCGCCCTGGATCCACACGGCGTAGTAGTCGGCCAGGGTGTCATAGGACGTGCGGGTGCGACGCAGGAAGTCCGGCTCACTCACGATGGGAGACCGTACTCCATGCTGTGTCGGTGATGTCTGACATTGGTCGTGCGGAGTTGGCCGTGCACAGTCGAATGGAGCTGGCGTGTGCGGCGGCGACCGCTGCCGGTGTGCCCGGGCGGTTCGAGGTGTCGAGGGGAACTGACACCTTTACCGTGCTGGCAACGAATCCGGCGTTGAGCTTCCTGTCGGTCACGGTTGTGTCGGCCGAATCGGAAAAGGCGCCGGCAGGTCTGGTTCGGGTGGCCGATCGCGGGCTCGCGGTCCGGGCATTGGACGACTCGGTCGCCGAACCGCGGGTGATCGAAGTGAACAGCGCGGAGTTCCTACCGGTGCTGTTGGCCGGCTACGAGGTGGACGGCACGGTTGCCGATTTCATCAGTGCCGAGCATCGACTACCCGAGGTGCGGCGATTCCTTGCCATGCGAGGGGAAACGCCCATCGCCGGCGCCGCCATGACGATCCACGGTGATGTCGCCGTACTCGGTGGTGCGGCGACAGTGCGCGCGTATCGGGGTCGTGGTGGCCAGTCGTCCTTGTTGCGGCACCGCCTGCACATCGCGGCACAGGCGGGATGCACTGTGGCCGCCGCCACAGTCGTTCCCGGTTCGGTCAGTGCCGCCAACCTGGTGCGCGCCGGATTCGCTGTATACCGCCGATCCGCGTGGCAACGGTCAATCGATTGCCGAACCTGAGATGGCCGTGCAGTATCGGATACGTCTGCGCACGAGCAACTGGGGGAGATCGGCGATGACTGGACAATGCCCGTTTGTGCTCGATGTCGATGGTGGCGACATCCAGGGTGAGGGCGTGAAACTAAGGGGCAGCGGGCCTGCGACGCTGATCGAGATGCCGGGTGGCGTGCGTGGTTGGGCGGTCACCAGCGCCGACATGTTGCGGAGCCTGTTGACCGATCCTCGGGTGTCGAAGGACCCGCGTCAGCACTGGCCCGCCTGGATCAACGGTGAGATCGCGGCTGACTGGCCGCTGGCCATCTGGGTGTCGGTGCAGAACATGTTCACCGCGTACGGCACCGAACACCGCCGCCTGCGGTCCCTCGTGGCCGCCGCGTTCACCGCCCGCCGCACGCAGGCCATGCGCCCGACGGTCGAGGCGATCACCGCGACCCTGCTGGACGCCGTCGAGCAGCAGGGTGCCGACGGCCAACCGGTGGACCTGCGGGCGATGTTCGCCTACCCGCTGCCGGTCGGCGTGATCTGCCACTTGTTCGGCCTGCCGGAGGACGAGCGGCCCGCCATGCGGCAGGTCGTGGACACCGTGTTCGACACCACTGCCACGCCGGAGCAGGCGCAGGCCAACGGGATCGCCCTCTACGGCATCCTCACCCGCCTGGTGGCCTCCAAGCGCGCCACCCCCGGTGACGACCTGACCAGCGCCCTGATCGCCGCGCACGACGACGACGGCGCCGCGCTGAACGAGACCGAGCTGATCGACACCCTCATTCTGCTGCTGTCCGCGGGCCACGAGACCACCGTGAACCTGCTGGACCAGGCGATCACCGCGTTGCTCACCCACCCCGACCAGTTACGGCTGGTGCGCTCCGGCGAGCGGACCTGGGGTGATGTCATCGAGGAGACACTGCGCTGGCAGGCCCCCGTGGCCTACTTGCCGCTGCGTTACGCGGTCGAGGACATCGACATGATGGGCGTGCGCATCCCGCAGGGCGATCCGATCCTGGCCGCCTACGCCGCGTCGGGCCGGGACCAGACCCGCTACGGCGACACCGCGGACGACTTCGACATCACGCGGGCCAACAAACAGCACTACGCCTTCGGGCACGGCGTGCACCACTGCCTCGGGGCGCCACTGGCCAGGACGGAGGCCGAGATCGCGCTGTCCACCCTGTTCACGCGATTCCCGAACCTCACCTTCGCGGTGCCGGCCGCCGAACTGACGCCGATGCACTCGTTCCTGTCCAACGGCCACGAGTCCCTGCCGGTGCGGACCCATTAGTCCAGAACTAGACCAGCGGTTCGCCACCGTCGACGTTGAGCACGTTGCCGGTCAGGAACGTGCTCGTCAGCGCGAACACGACGGCTGACGCGATGTCGTCTGGGTGGCCGATGCGTCCGGCCGGGTGGTGCTCGCTGCGGGCGGCGAACAGTGCTGCCTTCTGCTGCTCGCCGAGTGCGTCGTACGCGCCGGACTCGATGACACCGGGCGACACGGCGTTGACCCGGATCGGCGCCAGTTCCACGGCCAGCGTCCTGGCCACGGCGTTCACGGCGGCATTCGTGGCGCCGACGGCGAGCATGCCCACGGTCGGCTTGACCGCTGTCGAGCCGGACAGCAGCACGAACGAGCCGTCCTTGGCCAGCGGGGGCCCGAAGTGCTTGGCCAGCAGGATCGGGCCGACCACCTTGGTGCCGAACGACAGGTTGACCACGGTGGGGTCCAGGTCGGCGACCTGACCCCTGGCTCGGGCCGATGCCGTGCTCACGACATGGTCGACGTGGGCGAGTCGCTCGACCAACGCTGCGCCTGGCCGGCCGCAGTCGGTCGGACACCGCGGGAAGCCGTTGCACGACAGGAGTTCCGAGTTCCTTCTCCAGCGCCGCGATCTGGTGGGACAGCGCGGGCTGGGGCAGGTGCAGGGCCCGGGCCGCGGCACTCACCGAGCTTAACTGGACTAAGAGGTCCAGAATGATGCCGCCGCACCTGACGCTGCGGACGGTGGCGGCAGCGCTGTCCGCACACTACGGCGTGACCTACCCGTCAGCCTCGGCGCCACCCGGCGCTTCCTGATCCGGCCGGCCGACGGCGGCCGGAGCATCCCGTTCCAGCCTGCCGCGGGCGATCTGATCGTGATGCACGGCCGTACCCAGCGTGACTGGCGGCACTGCGTGCCCTAGCAGGCCGAGCCGGCCGGTCCCCGGATCAGCGTCGACTTCGCGCCGAGCGACGGCCTCCGCCGCGCAACGGGTGGTCCTCGCTGATCAGCGGCCCGATGTGTGCGAGTTTGTCCGGGTTCACGATGGAACGGACGGTCTGGATGACGCCGTCGACGACGTCCAGCGCGATGACGTTGAGCAGCAGGCCGTCCCCGTCCACGAACAACGCGCCGGGCTGCCCGTTGACCAGCACCCGTTCGAAGTGCAACTGGTGGTCGGCGGCGGCACGGCTGACCGCGGTGAGCAGCCGCAGCACCTTGTCCCGCCCGTCGACCGGCCGGGGCAGCGACGGGCCGTTGCCGCCGTCGCCGTAGGCGACGACATCAGCGGCCAGCATCGTGATGAGCGGGTCGAGATCGCCGTCCTCCAGCGCCGTGAAGAAGCTGGCCGTCAACTGGTCACGATCACCGTTGTTGGCGTCGAAGCGCGGTTTGCGGGCGTCCACGTGCTGCCGCGCCCTGCTCAGCAGCTGGCGGCAGTACGGCTCGGACTTGTCGAGCATGCGGGAGATCTGCGGGTAGTCGAACTCGAACACCTCACGCAGCAGGAACACCGCCCGCTCGGTCGGCGTCAGCGTTTCGAGCAGGACCAGAAACGCCATGGACAGTGTGTCGGCCAGTTCGACCCGCTCGAACTCTGGTGTCGAAGCGCTCTCGATCAACGGCTCGGGCAGCCACGTGCCGACGTAGGCCTCCCGCCTGCTGCGCGCCGAGCGCAGCTGGTCGATGCTCAGTCGAGTGACCACTGAGGACAGATAGTTCTTCAGCGAGTCGATCCGGGTGCCGTTCGCCTCGGCACGACGCAGCCGCAGGTAGGCCTCGGACACGATGTCCTCGGCGTCCGCGACACCGCCGGTCATCTGGTAGGCCAGCGAGAACAGCAGCGGGCGCAGCGCGACGAACTCCGCCGCCTCCTCGGTGTGACCCGCGTCGCTGTCACAGCCTGCCGGGCTGTCTCGTCTGGAGGGCATGAGGCACAGGATAGTGATCGTGGGGGCGGGTTACGCCGGGCTGCCGGCCGCCAACCGCCTCGCACGCCAACTGCGACCGGACGAGGCATCGGTCACGCTGATCAGCGCGTGCCGGGACTTCGTCGAACGCCCACGACTGCACCAACTCGCGGTCGGCCAGCACATCGAACAGGTCCCGCTGACCCGTTACCTGCGTGGTGTCGAGCTGGTTTCCGCGACGGTGACCGCCATCGACCTGGCCGCGCGGACCGTGCACACCACCGATACCGCCATCGGCTACGACACACTCGTCTACGCGCTGGGCAGCAACATCGACGTGACGACGGTGCCCGGCGTGGCGCGGCACTGCGCCACGCTGCTGGGTGCCGACGCGGCGACCTCACTGCACGATCGGCTGACCCGCATGGCCGCCGACGGCGGCACGGTCACCGTGTGTGGC
>DASUJK010000249.1:0-10789 GCA_036279295.1 Pseudonocardiaceae bacterium
GACCATGTCGGCTGCGCCGTACCAGACCACGCCGACGAACAACGACACCGCCGGCAACAGGATCAGGCCGATCAGCGACAGGATTCCCGCCACGATCGCCTTCTGGCGCAACAGTCGCCCGCGCGGCACCGGAACGGCCAGCAGATACTTCAAACTCGACCACGATGCCTCACTCGCCACCGTGTCCCCGAAGAACAGCGCCACCACCACGATGAGCAGGAATCCGGCCGACGCGAACAACGCGAACACCGTGAAGTTCGAGCCGCTCTGGGTGGCCAGGTCGACGAACTGGCCGGAATTCCGGTTGCTGTTGCCGTTGCCGATCTTGAACGCGATCAGCAACAGGAACGGCAGGATCACCAGAAAACCGAGCGCCAACTGGGTACGCCTGCGCCGCAGCTGCCTGGCCAACTCCACCCGGATCGGCAACGTACGCGTCGCGCGATAGCCGACGGCCGCACTGGACACGCTCACGAGCTCCCACCCCCAACCAGTTGCAGGAACGCATCCTCAAGGCGTCGACGAGGCCCGACCTGGTCCACCGCGACCCCGGCCCGCACCAACGCGTCCACGGCCGCCGACCTGGGCACCCCGTTCAGCCTGGCGTGCACCTCGTCGGAACCGGACCCACCGTCCACCGACGGCACGCCCGGGATCGCGCGCAGCACGTCCACGGCACGGTCGGCATCGTCCACCCGGAACGACGTCTCGCCGCCACCGCTGACGATCTCGCCCACCTCGCCGGCCGCCACCAGCCTGCCCTTGTGCATCACGACCACGTGCGTGCACGTCTGCTCGACCTCGGTGAGCAGGTGGCTGGACACCAGCACGGTCCGCCCACCCGCCGCGTAGTCGCGCAGCACGCCGCGCATGTCGCGGATCTGTGGCGGGTCGAGCCCGTTCGTCGGTTCGTCCAGTACCAACAGGTCCGGCATGCCGAGCATGGCCTGCGCGATGGCCAGCCGCTGCCGCATGCCCTGGCTGTACGTGCCGACCTTGCGCCGCACCGCATCGCCGAGCCCCGCGATCGCCAGCGCCTCGTCGAACCCGGCCTGATCATCGGGCCGCCCGGTGGCCGCCCAGTACAGCCGCAGGTTCGCCATCCCGGACAGGTGCGGCAGGAACCCGGACCCCTCCACGAACGAGCCGATCCGGGACAGCACCGGCGAACCCGGCCGGATCAGCTCGCCGAACACCCTGATCGAGCCGCCGGACGGCCGCACCAGCCCCATCATCATCCGCAGCGCCGTCGTCTTGCCGGCCCCGTTCGGCCCGAGCAGGCCGACGACCTGCCCCTGCTCCACCCGGAACGACAGGTCGTCCACCGCCGTCACGCCACCGGGATAGGACTTGCTCAACCCGGCCAACACCAGCGGCACACCACCAGAATCGGGGTCCACGTCCTCGGTCCGCCGACGTCGCAACAGGACCACGCCGCCGACCAGCAGACACAACGCCAGCACCACGCCGATCGCGATCAGCTGGCCGGTGGGCAGGCCGGCCGAACCGGACACGCCAGGCACCACCGGCACGGCGAGTCGACCGTTCAGCGAGACCCGCAGCACCGCGGCCGACGTCAGGTTCGCGTAGCTCTGGTCGGTGGTCGACACGACCAGTTGCAGCCGATGCCCGGCCTGCACCGGTTGCACGATCCCGGGCAGCGTCACGGTCACGTCGACCGGCGTGCCGTCGGCGGGCAACGGGCTGATCCGGATCGGCGCGACACCGGCACCGGGCAGCGTGCGCGTCCCGTTCGGGCCGACGTCGTACAGCTTCGCGAACAGCACCGCCTGCCCACCGGGCGCCTGCCCGGGCACGGCGCTGACCCGCAACCCGACCGTGGTCGACCCGGCCACCAGCAACTGGCTGGACAGGGCCGCGCTGGTGAACGACGCGTTCTCACCGGGCACGTCGGACGTCAGCCGACCGGCCGCGCCGCCGAGTACACCGTTGAGCCCGGGCAGACCGGTGACGGCAGCCGGGTTGCCGCCAGGTGGGTTGAGCACCAACTGGTTCGGCTGCCCGCTCAGCGTGATCTGCTGCCGGGTCGTACCGGCGCCGGAGAGGCCGGGATACGCGGGCGCGGTCACCGTGCGCACCGACGGCGTGCCGTTGGACCGGAACGCGCCCTGCACGTCGTACTGGAACTTCATGTCGGGCACCGCGCCCTGGCCACGCAGGTAGTGCTGGAACCAGTCCTCGATCTGCTGGTTCAGCGCGGCGCCGGGCACGGCACCGTCGTGCCCGCCGTCGTACCAGATCACCTTCACCCGCCCGCCCGCCGCCGCGATCTGGCGGGCGTTGGCATCGGCCTGGTCCAGTCCGAACAGCGTGTCCTGCTCGCCCTGCACGAGCAGCGTGGGCACGGTGATGTGGCTGGTCACGCTGACCGGCGAATCCCGCCGCAGCAGGTCGACGGTCTGCTGGCTGGCCTGGCCGGTCGTGGCGATCTGTTGGTACGCAAGGCAGACCTGCGGCACGAACCGGCCACACGCGCCAGATCCGGGTGAACCTGGCGAACCACCGAGACCGGATGCGAAGAAGATGCCGGCCCAGGACTTCTTGAACACCCCGTTCGGCGCGAACGCTCCAGCGGCTGGGGTCGACGTTGCCGCGAGCGAACCGCTGGCCGTGTTCGGCACCAGCGCCTGGGAGAGGTCGTTGTACGTGATGACCGGCGCGATCGCGTCCACCCGCTGGTCCGAACCGGCCAGCATCAGCGAGAACGCGCCGCCGTAGGACCCGCCGGTCACACCGACCTTCGGGTCGTTGGGACCGTCCTTGGTCACCTCGGGCCGCTTCGCCAGCCAGTCGATCAGCTGTCGACCGTCGGCGATCTCGTAGTCCGGCGAGTTCAGCGCGATCTGGCCGGTGCTGTCACCGAAGCCACGGGGTGTGTACGTCAACACGACGAAGCCATGTTGGGCCAACTGGGTGGCCTGCTGGTCCAGTGAGGTCTTGGTGCCACCGAAACCAGGCGACACGAGCACGGCGGGAGCTGGCGTGTGCGCGGGGAAGTAGACCGTCGCGTCCAGTTGAACGTGCTGGTCGTGCGCTGGTCCGTCCACCACCGGGATGAACAGGTTCTGCGAACGGACGGTCGCCGTGGGTTGCCGGGTGGCGCTGATCCCGATCGCGATTCCCGCCGCCGCGAGCACTGCGACCAGGCCAACTACCAGCCAACGGGTTCGAATACGGGGTGATCGCGGCACGAACGCGACACTACTGAGCGTTCGCTGAGAAACCCTCAGCGGCCCGACCGCGCTCAGTGTTGGCTCACCCACTGAGACGAGACAGGACTGGATGTACCAGACTACGGTTGGAGATGGAGGGGAGTACTCCCCAAGCGGCGGTGTCGTCAGCACGGAACGTCACGTTCCCGGTGCCGTCGGTCAGTGAATACTGGCGGAGGAGACCTCCGGACGGTGGCTCGTGCCCAGATCCGGAGGTCGGTTGTCGTGCATGTTCCCGTGTGGCTCTGGTTGGTCACCGTCGTCGGGTTGCTGGTCCTGGTGGGGATCGACCTGTTCGTGGTGGACCGCAGGCCACACCGGATCTCGATGGCCGAGGCGGGCCGCTGGGTTGCCATGTATGTGGCCTGCGCCGTCGTGTTCGGCCTACTGGTGTGGTTGCTCGCCGGTGGCAGGTTCGCTGGCGAGTTCTTCTCCGGCTACCTGACGGAGTACTCGCTGTCGGTGGACAACCTGTTCGTGTTCCTGGTGATCATGACGGCGTTCAAGGTGCCCGTGATCCACCAGCACCGGGTGTTGCTGGTCGGCATTCTCATCGCGCTGCTGTTGCGTGGCGCGCTCATCGTGGCAGGCGCCGCGCTGATCAGCCGGTTCGTCGCCGTGTTCTACCTGTTCGGCGCATTCCTCATCTACACCGCATACCGCATCGCCCGATCGCCGGATGCCACCGACGAGGAGGCCGAGTACGAGGACAACGCGGTGATCAGGCTGTTGCGCCGAGTGGTACCGGTCACCAGCCGCTACCACGACCAGCGCTCGATGCTCCGGGTGGACGGCCGGTTGATGATCACGCCGATGCTGGTGGTGATGGTCGCGATCGGCACGACGGACCTGCTGTTCGCGCTGGACTCGATTCCGGCGGTGTTCGGGCTGACGCAGGACGCGTACCTCGTGTTCGCCGTGAACGCGTTCGCGCTGATGGGCTTGCGGCAGCTGTACTTCCTCATCGGGGGCATGATCCAGAAGCTGGTCTACCTGCGCGCCGGGCTGGCGACGCTGCTGTCGTTCATCGGGATCAAGCTGATCCTGCAGGTCGCGCACGACGACTGGCAGCCGTTCCGGTCCGGGGCGCAGTCGCTGCCGGTGCCGGTGCCCAACTCCGGTGTCTCGTTGGCCGTCGTGGTTGCCGTGCTGGCGGTCACCGTGCTCGCCAGCATGATCAAGAACCGCAGCCTGGCCCGCGGCGAGAAAGGTAGTACGCAAAGCTAAGGATTCGAGGTAGCGTGTGACGCGTGCGTCCAGACGACCTCGCGTTGACAACGCTGCCGAGTAGCCCGACCCTGCACGGCGACCTGCTGTTGGTCGCTGTGGCCAGCCCGGATCCGCGGACCAACGAGTACCGCGGTGGCCTGCTCAGGGTCCCGTTGGACGGCGGTCCGCCGACCCCGTGGACGTGGCACGAGCGCGACACCGACCCGGTGCTGTCGCCGGACGGCCACTGGCTGGCCTTCCTGCGCCCGGTTGCCGTCGGCGATGCCAGGCCACGCCCGCAACTGCACGTGATGCCGGCCGGCGGCGGCGACGCGCGGTGTCTGACGTCTCTGCCGCTTGGCGCCTCGACGCCGGTCTGGGCGCCCGATTCACGCCGGATCGCCTGCACCGCAAGGATTCCGGAGCCCGGTCGGTACGGCAGCGAGGACCCCGAGTGGTCCGACTCGCCGAAGCCGGACGCCGAGGCGCCGCGCCTGATCACCAGGCTGGACTACGGCCGGGACAACGTCGGCTACGTCGGCGACCGCAACGTCCGGCTGTTCGTGGTCGACGCCGGAGCGGCGCTGGCCGGCCATGGCACCGAGGTGCCGGCGCCGATCGAGCTGACCGACGGCCGCTGTGACGTCGATGGACCGGCGTGGACACCGGACGGCGAGTACCTGGTCGTGGTGGCCCGGCGTGATCTCGGCGAGCGTGAAACCCTCTACCGGGACCTGTACGCGGTGCCGGCCGCCGGCGGTGAGCTCATGCTGGTGGCCAGGACCGAGGGCGACGCGGAAGCGCCCGCGGTCACCGAGGACGGTCTGGTGCTCTACATCGGCGCCGAGCACGAAGGTGTCGGTGCCGCCCAGGCGCGCAACCACGGCCTGTGGGCCACGCTGTTCCGGCCCGGTGAGCCGTCCACGCCGCGCAGGCTGACCGACACCGAGACCGTGGACTGCGAGGCGGGTGCCGGGCCGCCGCTGCCGGCCTGCGGCAGTGTGCTGGTCGGGGTCCGCAACCGGGGTGCCGTCGAACTGCGCAGGGTCGCCGTGGACGCGTCCGGTGTCACGCTGGAACAGCTGCCGGTGCTGCTCGGCCAGCAGGCCGCGGTGCGGGCGTTCACCGCGCGGGACAACAGGATCGTCGCCATCGTGTCCACACCGGACACTCCCGGTGAAGTGGTGCTCCAGACTGCCGACAGCACAACGACCCTCACCGACTTCGCCGCGCCGGTCCGCGCTGCCGGGCTGCGGCCGCTGGTCGAGCTGAACGGCACAGCGCCGGACGGTTACCCGGTGCACGGCTGGGTCATGCTGCCTGAGGGCCCCGGCCCGCACCCGGTGCTGCTGTGTGTGCACGGCGGCCCGTTCATGTACCACGGCTGGGGTTTCTACGACGAGGCCCAGATGTACGCCTCCGCGGGCTACGCGGTGGTGCTGCCCAACCCGCGCGGTTCGGCTGGCTACGGCCAGGCGCACGGCCAGGCGATCGTGCGCGCGTTCGCCACCGTGGACGTGGTCGACGTGCTGGCCACCCTGGACGCTGCGCTGGAACTGCCCGAGTGCGACGCCGACCAGGTCGGCGTGATGGGCGGTTCCTACGGCGGCTACATGACCAGCTGGCTGGCCGCGCACTACGGCGAGCGGTTCCAGGCCGCCTGGTCGGAGCGTGCGCTCAACGCGTGGGACTCGTTCCACGGCAGTTCGGACATCGGCTGGTTCTTCACCGAGGGCTACGTCGGACCGGACCCGGACGAGTGGCGCCGGGTCAGCCCGCTCACCTACGCAGCACAGATCACCATTCCGTTCGCGGTGGTGCACTCGGAGAACGACCTGCGGTGCCCGTTCGAGCAGGCGCAGCGGATGTTCGTGGCGCTGCGGCGTGCCGATGTGGCCGCCGAACTGCTCGTCTTCCCCGGTGAGGGCCATGAGCTGACCAGGGGCGGGAAGCCGAGGCACCGGGTGCAGCGGTTCCGGGCCGCTTTGGACTGGTGGGCACGACATCTCAAGACGGTCTGATGGCGTGGCGGGTGCGGGCGGCGACACCCGCTGACGCGGAGCGGCTCGGCGAGATCCGGGTGCTGTCCTGGCGGCACGCCTACCGGGGCATCCTGCCCGACGCCGGGCTGGCCGGCATGCAGCCGAACGCGCCGCACTGGGCCGAACTCGCGGCTGCGCCACCGCCGACCGGGTTGTTCGTCGCCGTCGGCGATGACGACGTGCCGATGGCGTACTGCCTGGTCGGGGCCGCCCGCGAAGAGGTCGACGTGCATCCCGAGCTGGCCACCGGTGAGCTGTGGGCGATCTACTCCGATCCGGCCGTGCTCGGCACCGGTGCCGGCCGCGCGGTGCACGACGCGGGTGTGGCGTACATGGCCGCGCAGGGCTTCGCGCACGCCGTGCTGTGGGTGATCGAGAACAACGACATCGGCCTGCGCTTCTACCGGGCCACCGGCTGGCAGGCCGACGGCGGCCAGGACACGTTCGAATGGAACGGCACGACAGTGGTCGAACTGCGCTACGCGAAGACGCTGGCTCAGCCCAGCAGCGTGTAGTTCAGGTCCTCGCAGATCCGGGCCAGCGGCACGTCCAGGCCGGGATGGTCCAGTGGCACCAGTGCGTCCGGGGTGGCCGGCAGCGCGGTGGCGGCGGGCGGGTCCCACAGGCAGACCGCCGGGTTCCCGGAGTCCATCGACGACCGGTACCACAGCCCGTCCAGGTCGGGGTAGGCGTGCCGGATCGCCCTGGCCCACTCCTGGGTGCGTTCCCTCGGTCCGCTGCTGATCTCCTGGGACGCGCCCGCCCTCGTCGGCCACAGTCCGATCAGGTCCAGCAGGCGCAGCGTCCTGGTCGGCCGCGTCACCACGAGGAACGGCTTACGTGTCAACCGATCCACGATGGACGTGTCCTGGAAGACCTCGGCCACGGCGGTGCGCACGGACAGTCCGAAGTAGAGCACGCCTTGATCGGGCGCGTCGGTCGGCCTGCCGCGCGGGCCGGGCGGATGGGTGTCGAACCGCGCGTGCGGCAGCGGGCCGGTGCGGCGGAACGCCTGCCACTGCTGGGGATGCCGGCCGGCCACGGTGAACACCCGGACCAGGCGGGTGGCCGGGTGGACGAACACGATGTCGTCGTCGGGGCGCAGCAGTGCCGTCAGTGCGGCAGCGGTCGGCGGCTTGGGAAGCCGTGCCATGTGGTGGTTCCAGCTGTCTCGGGGTCAGGCGGGCGTGCCGAGCATCGCGGCGAGTCGGGCCACCCGTTGCGGGTCACCACCCGCTAGCAGCCACTCGCACGGCGTGATCGCCCGCGCCCTGGCCAGCAGGTCCTCCTGCGGCGTTGTCATGAACGCGGCGACCACCAGCGCGGGCTGGTCGGCGGGCAGCGCGGCCAGCACCTGCTCCAGGCCGGGCAGCACACCGTGCTCGGTGAACTGCCACGCGGGCAGTCGCCAGCCGCCCTTGTCCTTCCAGCCCATCAGCCGGTTGGCCAGCAGGCGGTGCCGGACCCGGCTGGTGTCCACGCCGATGGTCCTGGCGGCCTCGGTGACGGTGAGCGCCGAGTCGTGCAGCACGGCCTGTTCGGCCACCGCCCGCGCCCTGCCGTCCGGCTCGTCCTCGTGCAGCGGGCTCAGGTCCAGCCCAACGTCGCGCAGCGCGTCCCGCTGGTCGTCGGTGAAGTAGCCGCCCGGGTCGGGATGTTGTGGGGTGAGCCTGCGGGCGGCATCCTCGACGAGCGACAGGAACTGGCCAGGATCGATCCGCAGGCCCGCCTTCGCCAGCACGGATTCCAGAGCGGCTGTCATACCGCACACAATAGCGCGTACGTGCGCATTCGTGTGCCGCTAGACAGCTGTCTCCCGACCGGCCCAGAACGGCTCGCGCAACTGCCGCTTGAGCACCTTGCCGGTCGCGTTGCGCGGCAGCTCGGTCACCACGGACACCGACTTGGGGCACTTGAAGGACGCGAGATGCTGCCGGCAGAAGGCCAACAGGGCCTCGCCGTCGAACTCGACACCCGGCTTGGCCACCACGATCGCCCGGCCGACCTCACCCCAGCGCTCGTCCGGCACCCCGATCACGGCGACCTCGGCCACGTCCGGGTACTCGGCCAGCACCCGCTCGATCTCGGCGGGGTAGATGTTCTCGCCGCCGCTGATGATCATGTCCTTGATCCGGTCGGAGATGTAGAGGTAGCCATCCGCGTCCAGGTGGCCGGCATCGCCGCTGCGCAGCCAGCCGTCGTCGGTCAGCGCGGCGGCGTCGGCGTCCGGCTTGTGCCAGTAACCGGCCATCAGCTGCGGTGTCCGCACCCACACCTCGCCGACCTCGTCCGTCCCGCACCGGTCGCCGCTGACCGGGTCGACGATGGCCAGTTCCACGTCCTTGAGCGCCTTGCCGGCCGACGTCATGCGGTGCTCGTTGGTCTTGTCCCGATGCTCGTCGGGGCCAAGCATGGTGACGCCGCCCGAGGCCTCCGTCATGCCGTAGACCTGGAAGAAGTCCACCGGGAACGCCGCCATGCTGCGGCGCAGCAGCGGCAGCGGCATGGGCGAAGCGCCGTAGAAGAGGGCGACGAGCCTGCTGTAGTCCCGCTCGGCCACATCGGGCACCTGGAGGAGGAACCCGAACACCGCGGGCACCAGGAACGCGTGCGTGACCCCTTGGTCGACGATCTCGGCCAGCAGCGCCACCGGGTCGATGTCCCGGACGACCACGACCTTGGCGCCGTGGAACAGGCCGACCAGCGCCCACGCCGAGCCGCCCACGTGGAACAGCGGCATCGCGACCATCGACACGCTGTCCGGTTCCATCACCGTCACGTCGGCCGACGACACGGAGTGCGCGGTCAGGCCCCTGCTGGTGAGCATGGCGCCCTTGGGAAAACCGGTGGTGCCGGACGTGTAGAGCTGGATGAAGCACGCCTCCGGGTCGCCCGGTTCGGTGTCACCGAGTGGCTCGACGCCGGCCAGCCACGCCTCGTACTCGTCCTGCTCCCCGCCGACCACGATGACCCGCTCGACGGTCGGCAGGTCGTCCCGGATCTTGGCCAGCACCGGCAGGAATTCGGTGCCCACGAACACGATCCTGGCCTGCGCGTCGTTGATGACGTAGCGGATCTCGTCCGACGCCAGGCGGAAGTTGACCACGGCGTTGGCGGTGCCGATCCGCAGGCACGCCAGCGCGGTTTCCAGGCAGGCCGGGTGGTTCTTGTCCAGATAGGCGACCCGGTCGCCGGGCCGCATGCCGGCGGCGAGTTGGCCCGCCGCGTTGCGGTCGATCCGGTCGCTGAACTCCGACCATGTCCAGGACTGCTTGCCGTAGCGGACCACTTCCCGATCGGGGCTGGCCTCGGTCCAGTACGCGACGAGATGGGCGACGTCTCTTGGCAGTGTGTCCATGGGTCCTCCCAGGTGCGGTACTCCCGGTAAGGATCCTCGCAATCGGGGGCTACCGGGAGGTCTCCGGCTGCGGTATCGCTGCCTTGATCGTTACCTGCGGTGCTCCGGACTTCGCCGCCCACCGGCGGGCCAGCGCCGCGCACACCATCAGCTGGATCTGATGGAACAGCATCAGCGGCAGCACCACCAGTCCCACGGTGCCGGCACCGTGGCCGGCGAACAGCACCGTGGCGATCGGCAGGCCCGCGGACAGGCTTTTCTTCGACCCGCAGAACACGATGGTGATCCGGTCGGCGGCGCTGAATCCCAGTTGGGTGGCCGCCGTCCAGGTGATCACCAGTGCCAGCGCGAGCAGTGCGACGTCCACCCCGACCAGCGCGCCCAACCTGCCCAGCGGCAGCTGGTGCCAGATACCGGCGACGACACCCTCACTGAACGCGGCGTACACCACCACGAAGATCGAGCCCCGGTCCACGATGCCGAGCATCTTCTTGTGCTCGGTGACCCACGTGGCGATCCACCGCCTGCTCAGCTGGCCGAGCAGGAACGGCGCCAGCAGCTGCAAAGCTATGTCCAGCACCGACTTCGCGGACAGCACGTTGCCGCCGGTGGTCACCAGCAGGGCGACGAGCAGCGGTGTGACGAACACGCCGAGCAGGCTGGACAGCGACGCGGCGCAGATCGCCGAGGCCACGTTGCCCTTGGCGATCGACGTGAAGGCGATCGACGACTGGACCGTGGACGGGAGCAGGCACAGGAACAGCACCCCGGTGTACAGCGACGGCGTGAGCACGGTCGGCACCAGCACCCGCGCGGCCAGCCCGAGCAGCGGGAACATGACGAACGTCGAGACCAGCACGGTGGTGTGCAGCCGCCAGTGCTTCAGCCCGTCCAGTGCCTCGGCGGGGGACAGCCGCACGCCGTAGAGGAAGAACAACAACCCGATC
>DASUJK010000250.1:0-2745 GCA_036279295.1 Pseudonocardiaceae bacterium
CGACCACGCGTGCTGGTCAGCGCCAGTCGCCCACCGGAATTCGCCGACCGGGTGGCCGACACGATCGGCGCCGACCTGGTGCCGATGGGCTCCGCGGGCGCGAAGGCGATGGCGATCCTGCGTGGTGACGCCGACGCCTACGTGCACGCGGGCGGCCAGTGGGAGTGGGACTCGGCGGCGCCGGTCGGTGTCGCGTCGGCCGCCGGCCTGGTCGCGTGTCGGATCGACGGCTCGCCGCTGCGCTACAACCAGCCCCGGCCCTACCTGCCCGACCTGGTGATCTGCCGGCCCGAACTGGCCGGACCGCTGCTCGCCACGATCGCGGATGCCACCCAAAGCCACGCGTGACCACAGGGAGTCCGGCTGGCCATCCCGCACGGCACCGACGCCGCCTGCGCACACGTCCGACGCATGACGATCTTGGCGCTGTGTGTGGGGGGTGGGGGGCTCAGCCGCCGCCCATGTTCATGCCGGGCATCGCCGGCATCGTGGTGGCGGGTGATCCGGTGCCGCCCAAGTTGGTCGGCTTCCCGTCCATGTCCATACCCATGCCCGGCGAAGCGCCGCCCATGTAGGCGTAGGTCATGATGTCGTGCTCGGTGAGGTCAGCGGGCGAACCCACCGGCGACAACACGTGCACCGTGCCGGACTTGGCGAAGTTCAATGTCACCTGGAGCGGCTGGTGGCCCTTGGCCAGCGCGCCGAGTCCGCTGACCAGCAGATGCGGCCCGGTGGTGCGGAAGACCACGGTGCTGTGCGCAGGCACGGCGATCGTGTCGGCCCCTGAGCAGAACTGGTTGGCACACACCGAGACGCCCTTCGCGGCGATCGCGGTCTGGAACTCCACGCCTGCCGACACCAGCGTGTCGGCACCGTCGCCGGTGTTGGTGAGCGTGAAGTAGACCGGCGCGGACGCCGCGTTGCCCGCCGGCGTGTACACCGAGGTGATGGCCAGGTGGGCCGGTGGCGTCACTCGTGCCGTGCCCCACTGCAACAGCCCGACACCGACGATCACGACCGCCGTGATGCCGGACATGGCCGACGTCCGCCACGCCGGTGTCCTGGCCAGTTCCGGCTCGTCGTCGGTCAGTGACTCCGGCAGCGGGGCGCCCAGCAGCGCCAGCGCCAGCAGCACCAGCAGCGGCCCGCTGTTCGGGTCGGTGGCCTGGCCGGACAGCAGATCGCCGAATCCCTGGCCGAGCATCCAGAACACGGTGGCCAGCCCGGCGCCGGCCCAGCCCGTGATGGTGCGCATCCGCTGGTTGCCCAGCGCGCACAGCCCGACGGCGACCAGCACCACGAGCAGCAGCCAGTTGTCCTGCGAACCGGCCGACAGCAGATGGTTGGCGACGCCGTTGTTCAGCCCCATCTGCCAGGCCGGCATGTCCCCGGTCAGCGAGGAGGCCAGGTCGGTCGGGGTGTTCTGGCCGGGCAGCGCCTGCAACACCGCGCCACCGACCCAGACCACGGCCCACACCACCGGTGTGAACGCGGCCGGCGGGCCGGAACTGTCGTGCCACAACCAACCCCGCCAGCCGGCCGGGGCGTCGTAGTCGCGCTCCGGCCACACGACGACGGCCAGCAGGCCGTACAGCAGGACGGCGCCGGGTGCCCCGGTGATCAGGCTGCCGTGGCCACCGGCCACACCGCCCAGCCCCTCACCGAAGTACCACACCCCGAGCGCCCAGCCGATCGACGCGGCCAGCGCGATCCGGACCAGCGGCCGGATCAGCAGGCCGACGCCCAGCGCCAACTGGATGATCGCGAACGCCGCGTTCCACGGCACCGGGTGCGCACCGACCAGGCCCGCCATCCAGTGCACACCCGCGGCCACCCAGCCCGGCTGCCCGTCGCCGGCAGGTGCGAGCACCTGACCTGCGAAACCGGACCCGAACATGAACGGCTGGAGCTGGAGCAGACCGTCCAGCAGCCACAGGACGCCCAGCGTGATCTGCAGCCCGCGCCGCGTCACCCTGGTCCGAGGTGTCGGCGGCTCCTCGACATCCGCTTCGGGCAGCGGCCTGACGTCCAGATCGGTCACGGTTCGTCCCTCTGGTCGACCCGCCTACAGACCCTGCGGGAACGTGTAGTTGGCGAACGGTACGACGGTACCCACATCGAGCTGGATCTCGCTGTGTGCGCCCAGCGGGATGTTCTTCGGGTCGCCGGTGAACTTCTTGCCACCGACGAACGCGGTGACAGTGCCCTTGGCCGGGCCGACCTGGGTCGCGCTGAGCGGCTGCTTCCACTCGTCGAAGAAGTTGCCAAGGGTGAACGTGCGCTGGACCGGCGACTCGATGTGGATCACGCCGGTCTCGTCGTGCGTGTGCAGCCAGTAGAACTTGGCGCCACCGGCCACGAACGGGCCGTCCGCGGTCTGCTGCAACTGGTAGGGCGGCACGATGCCGACGCCGTAGGGCAGCAGCTTCGGCTTGCCGTTGACGTAGATCGCCAGGTGCGCGTGCACGTGGAAGAGGACCTGCTCCTGGGAGTTGCTCTGGATGCCGTCCACGGCGTCGCCGGTGACCTGGCCCGCGGTGGAGGCGAGGATCGCGGTGCTGGTGTCCGCGGTGGGCGGGGGCTGCGCTGCCGCGTTCTTGTTCGCGTTCAGCACGCCGAACACCACGGCGGCGGCCACGAGCACCACGACCACGATCGGCACGCCGACGCGGAGCAGATTGCCGCCCCGGCCCCGTGCACCCTTGATGGCGCGCTGTGCGGCTACCGCCGTCTGCTTGCCGGCCG
>DASUJK010000251.1:0-6137 GCA_036279295.1 Pseudonocardiaceae bacterium
CAGCAGCATGACCTGGAACAACGGGTGGTGCGCGGTCGAACGGGTCGGATTGACCGCCTCCACCAACAGGTCGAACGGCAGATCCTGGTGATCGAACACCGCAAGGTCGGCATCCCGCACCCGAGCCACCAACTCGGCGAACGTCACCTCACCGGACACATCCGTACGCAGCACGATCGTGTTCACGAAGAACCCGACCAACTCGTCCAACGCCTCATCCAGCCGACCGGCCACCGCCGTACCGATGGGAATGTCGGTGCCGGCACCCAACCGGGACAACAGCAGCGCGAACGCGGCCTGCACCACCATGAACAGCGTCGCGCCGGTCTGCGCGGCCACTCGGAGCAGCGCGGCGTGCACATCGGCGTCCAGCTCGAACGGGACGATGTCACCCCGCTGGCCGGCCACCACCGGGCGCGGCCGGTCGGTGGGCAGCTCGATGACCTCGGGCGCACCGGCGAGCGTCTCCCGCCAGAACTTGAGCTGACCGGCGAGCACACTGTCCTCATCGGACGCTTCGCCGAGCAGTTCGTACTGCCACAGCGTGTAGTCAGCGTACTGCACCGGCAGCGGCTGCCAGTTGGGCGCCGAACCGAGCAGGCGTGCCTGGTAGGCGGTGGCCAGGTCGCCGAGCAGCGGCCCCATCGACCAGCCATCGCCAGCGATGTGGTGCATCAGGACGATCAGCACGTGCTCGTCGGGGCCGGCACCGAGCAACCAGGCACGGATCGGGATCTCCCCGGACAGATCGAACGTGTGGTTCGTCGCGGCGGACACCGCGGCGGCCAGCGCTGGTTCGTCGGTGCCGAGATCGGTGACCGTCAACGGCACCCGGACCTCGTCGGTGCCCAGCACGACCTGGAACGGCTCGCCGTCGACCGACGGGAAGACGGTCCGCAGGACCTCGTGCCGGCCGACCACGTCGCCCAGTGCCGCGGCGAGCGCGTCGGCGGCCAGCGAACCGGACAGCCGGAGCACGACGGACACGTTGTAGGTCTGGTTGGCGCCGGCAAGCTCGCCGAGGAACCACAGCCTGCGCTGTGCGTGCGACAGCGGAATCACGTCCGGTCGGGCCATCAGCACCAGCGGGGGGCGGACCGGCAGCCCGGCGAGTTCGGTGATCCGCACGTCCAGGCCGACGACGGTGGGTGCGCGGAACAGGTCCCGCACACCGACCTCGACGCCGAGTGCCGCGCGGATTCGGCTGGCCAGCCGAACGGCGAGCAGCGAGTGGCCGCCGCTGCGGAAGAAGTTGTCCCGCACGCCAACCGGCTTGCCGAGCACCTCACCGAACAGCCGGGCCAGGATCTCCTGCCGCGGGGTGATCGACATGGCGTGCGCCGGGGAGCCGGTTTCGGTGGCCGCCGTGATCAGTTCGGCGGTCCTGGCGCGGACCTCGTCACGGCGTGCGTCGAGACGGGTCCGCTCGCCGGCGGTGAGCACGGTGATCTCGTCGACGCGGGCGGCGCTGTCGGTCACCATCAGCCGCAGCACCCGACCGAACAGGTCGGCCAGCAGCCGCACGGTCGTGGCGTCGAACACATCGGTGGCGTACTCGAACCACAGGTCCAGCCCTGCGGGGGTGTCCGCGTCGAACGCCTCCGTGGCCGACACCATCAGGTCGAACTTCGTGTCGTTCAGCCGTGCCGGGACGGAGTCCACGGCCAGGTCACCGAATGTCGCGTCGGCCCGACCGGTGTTCTGCAGGGTCAGCATGATCTGCGCCAACGGGTGCCACGCCAGCGACCGCACCGGGTTGCACGCCTCGACCACCAGGTCGAACGGCATCTCCTGCCGGTCATAAGCGGCCAGATCCCACTCCCGCACCCGAGCGACCAACTCCGCGAACGAGGGGTTGCCAGCCAGGTCGGTGCGCATGACCAGCGTGTTGACGAAGAACCCGACCACGTCGTCCAGCGCCTCGTCGGACCGGCCGGCCACAGCGGCGGCGACCGGGATGTCGGTGCCGGCGCCGAGTTGCCGCAGCAGCACGGCGAGACCGGTCTGGAGCAGCATGAACAGCGTCGAGCCGGTAATGGCGGCAAGGCGGACGAGGCCGGCGTGCAGCTCGGCGTCCAGCGTCGCCGGCAGGCCGTCGCCGCGGTGGGTGGCCACGGCCGGGCGTGGCCGGTCGAACGGCAGGTCGAGCACCGGCGGCAGGCCGGCCAGCGTCTGCTGCCAGAACTCCTTGTCCTCATCGGACAGTTGCTCACGCTGCCACAGCGCGTAGTCCGCATACTGCACCGGCAGGGGCGTCCAGGTCGGCGTGGCGCCCGCACACCTGGCCGCATAGGCCGTGGTCAGGTCGCGCAGCAGCGGGCCGGTCGACCAGCCGTCGGTCGCGATGTGGTGCAGCAGGATGACCAGGACGTGCTCGGTCGGTCCGACCCGCAGGACGGTGACACGGATGGGCAGATCGGTCGCCAGGTCGAAGGTCTCGTTGGTCAGCGCGGCAACGACGGCTTCGACATCAGCCGTGCCACAGGCCTGGTGCCGCACGGTCGGCCCGGTGGGCAGGATCTGCTGGTAGGGCTCGCCGTCGATCGCCGGGAACCTGGTACGCAGCACCTCATGCCGGGTGGTCACGTCGGCGACAGCGGCCTCCAGGGCTGCCTGGTCCAGCGCACCGGTCAGGCGCAGCGCCATCGACACGTTGTAGGCGGATGTCCGTCCCTCCAGGCGGTGCACGAACCAGAGCCTGCGCTGCGCGTAGGACAGCGGGATGCGCTCGGGCCGCGGCATCGGCATCATGGCGGCCCTGGCCGGCTGGCCGGACAGTTCGCCGACGCGGGCGTCCAAGCCGAGCACGGTGGGCGCACCGAACAGGTCCCGGACACCGACCTCGACACCCAGTGCACCGCGGATTCGGCTGGCCAGCCGGACGGCGAGCAGCGAGTGGCCACCACTGCGGAAGAAGTTGTCCCGCACGCCAACCGGCTTGCCGAGCACTTCAGCGAACAGCCGGGCGAGGATCTCCTGCCGTGGCGACATCGTGGTGCCGGAGCGGGCTGTGTCGTCACGGGCCGCGCCGGCCACCATGCGTGCGGTGTGCCCGCGGACGGCGGCTCGATCGGTGACCAGCATGCGGTACTCGTCCGCCGACACCACATCCACGTCGTCCACACGGCCGGTGGCGTCCGCGCCCATGGCACGCAGGACACGCAGGAAGATGTCGCCCAGCAGGCGGACGGTCGTCGCGTCGAACAGGTCGGTCGCGTACTCCAGCCACACCGCGATCCCAGCCGGTGCGCCATCCGCGTCGCGCTGCTCGGCGCAGCTGGCCATCAGGTCGAACTTCGTCGTGGCGAGCTGGGTGACGACCGAATCCATCGCCAGGCCCGCGAAGTCCGACTCGGCGGCCTCGTTGTTCTGCACCGTCAGCATGACCTGCACCAACGGGTGCCACGCCAGCGACCGCACCGGGTTGCACGCCTCGACCACCAGGTCGAACGGCATCTCCTGCCGGTCATAAGCGGCCAGATCCCACTCCCGCACCCGTGCCACCAACTCCCCGAACGAGGGGTTGCCAGCCAGGTCGGTGCGCATGACCAGCGTGTTGACGAAGAACCCGACCACGTCGTCCAGCGCCTCGTCGGACCGGCCGGCAACAGCGGTGGCGATGGGCACGTCGTATCCGGCGCCGAGCCGGGCCAACGTGACGGCAAGGCCGGCCTGCAGCGCCATGGCCAGCGTCGCGCCCTGGCTGGTGGCGAGCCGGACGAGCCCATTGTGCGCGTCGGCGTCCAGTTCGACAGTCAGGCCGGCACCGCGGTGAGTCGACACGGCAGGGCGTGGCCGGTCGATGGGCAGGTCGATCACCTGTGGCATCCCGTCCAGTGCTGTCCGCCAGAACTCACTGTCCTCATCGGACAGTTGGCCGCGCTGCCACAGTGCGTAGTCCGCGTACTGCACCGGCAGCGGCGCCTGGTCCGGTGTCGTGTCGGTGCACCTTGCCGCATAGGCCGTGGTCAGGTCACGCAGCAGGGGCGCGGTGGACCAGCCATCGGTCGCGATGTGGTGCAGCAGGACGACGAGCACGTGCTCGTCGGGACCGGCGCGCAGCACGGTCACGCGGATGGGCAGATCGGTGGTGAGGTCGAACGTCTCATTGGCCAGGGCGTCGACGGTCGTGTCATCGCGGACGACGAACTCGGGGCGGGCGTCGTCCAGGACGAGTTGGTGCGGCTCGCCGTCCACGTCCGGGAAGATCGTCCGCAACACCTCGTGCCGGTCCATCAGGTCACCAACAGCGAGTTCCAGCGCGGCCAGGTCCAGCGCACCGGTCAGCCGCAGCGCCAGCGGCACGTTGTAGGCGGAGCTCAGGCCCTCCAGGCGCTGGACGAACCAGAGCCTGCGCTGCGCGTAGGACAGCGGCACGCGCTCGGGCCGCTGTGCCCGGGTAATCGCCGGGCGCAGCGCAACGCCGTCCAGTTGCCCCAGGCGCGCGGCCAAACCGGCCACGGTCGGTGTCCGGAACACATCCCGCACGCCGATCTCCACACCCAACGCACCGCGCACCCTGGCGACCAACCTCGCAGCCAGCAAGGAATGCCCACCCAGGTCGAAGAACCCGTCGTCAACACTGGTCACCGGCATACCGAGCACATCCGCGAACAGGCCGGCCAGGATCTCCTCCCGAGCAGTCCTCGGGGCCCGGCCCTCGCCGCCGCCGAACTCCGGCGCCGGCAGTGCGGCGCGGTCGAGCTTGCCGTTGGCGGTGACCGGCAGGCGGTCCAGCACGACGATCGCCGCTGGCACCATGTGCTCGGGCAACGACTCCCCCGCCCACTCACGCAACGCACGCCCGTCCACACCACCGACCACGTAGGCCACCAACCTGGCCGGCTCGTCGCCGTCACGCCAGGCCACCACGGCGGCCTGGGTGACCGACTCGTGATCGACCAGGACGGCTTCGACCTCGCCCGGCTCGACCCGGAAGCCACGGATCTTCACCTGGCCATCGGCCCGGCCGACGAACTCCAGCACACCGTCAGCCGTCCACCGGGCGATGTCGCCGGTGCGGTACATGCGTTCGCCGCAGGCGACCACGGAGTCGGCCAGGAAGCGCTCGGCCGACAGGCCGGCACGGTTCGCGTAGCCGTCGGCGAGGCCGATGCCGGCGAGGCACACCTCACCCGCGACGCCGATGGGTGTGGGCAGCAGGCCGGCGTCCAGGACGTAGACCCGCTTGTTGGCCAGCGGCTTGCCGACCGGCACGGAGCCGGTCACGTCCGCCGACACGACGTGTGTCGTGGTGAAGCCCATCGACTCGGCAGGCCCATAACCGTTGGCAACGGTCAGTTCCGGGAACGTGGTCAGCGCACGAGTCACGTGGGCTGCCGACGCTGCCTCGCCACCGGTGAACGCCAACCGCACCCCGGCAAACGCCGCCGGCACCTCGTCCACCAGGAAGTTGAACAGGCTCGACGACAACTGCAACATCGTCACGCCATGCTCGGCCACCAGCCCCGCCAGAACAGCGGGCTCCGGCCGTTGACCAGGATGCAACACACACGTGCCACCAAAACCGAGGGCTCCCCAGAACTCCAACGAGAACGCATCCCACGACACCGGCGAACACTGCACAAACACCTCACCCGGCCCGAAACTCGCGTAGTCCTGGCCAAGCAACGTGCCCACCAACGCCCGATGCGGCGCCATGACACCCTTCGGGCGACCAGTCGAGCCGGACGTGAACATCACGCACGCCACGTCATCGGCACTGGCCACCGGCAACTCGGCAACGGCGGCGGCCTCCGGGTCGATCACGACGATCCGCACGCCGGACAGCCGATCCGCCAACCCGGCATCGCTCACGACCACGCCGACACCGATGTCCGCCAACGCACCAGCCAACCGGGCATCCGGGAAATCCGGGTCCAACAGCGTGTAACCAGCACCGGACTTGACCACGGCCAACACCGCGACCGCGAACTCGATCCCGCGCTCGAACAACACACCGACCACGTCACCGCGCCGCACACCGGCAGCCACCAACTGGCTCGCCAGCCGCGTGGCCCGCACGTCCAACTCGCCGTAGCTCACGCGGTCCGCGCCGAACACCAACGCCGTCGCGGTCGAGTCCACAGCCACGGCCTGGGCGAACAGTTCGGCCAGCGTCAGCTCGGGCACGGCGA
>DASUJK010000252.1:0-3108 GCA_036279295.1 Pseudonocardiaceae bacterium
GGATGCGGTGATCGTCGCGCTGCATGGTGGTGAGGGCGAGAACGGTGCCGTGCAGAACGTGCTGGAGATGTTGCACGTGCCCTACGTCGGGACCGACCCGAGGGCATGCCGTCGGGCGTGGGACAAGCCGACCGCCAAGGCCGAACTCGCTCGGGCAGGGCTCACCACTCCGGACTGGGTGGTCCTGCCGCACAGCACGTTCCGCGAACTCGGCGCGCAAGCCGTGCTGGACGCGATGGTGGAGCGGCTCGGACTGCCGTTGATGCTGAAGCCGGATCAGGGTGGCTCGGCGCTGGGCGCGCAAGTCGTGCGCGAGGCTGCTCAGTTGCCGGCCGCGATGGTCGGTTGCCTTGCCTACGGCGAGACCGTGCTTGCCGAGCGCTTCGTGGACGGCATCGAGGTCGCGGTGTCCGTGATCGACGGGCCGGACGGGCCGGAGGCGCTGCCCGCGGTGGAGATCGTGCCGGAGAACGGGGTGTACGACTACACCGCCCGCTACACCGCCGGGCTGACCACTTTTCACGCGCCGGCTCGGCTCACGCCGGACATCGCCGCGACGGTGGGCGACCTCGCGGTGACGGCACACCGGTTGCTCGGCTTGCGCGATGTGTCGCGGACCGATGCGATCGTGGATCCGTACGGCCAGGTTCAGTTCCTGGAAGTCAACGTGTCCCCGGGACTGACCGAAACCTCGCTGCTGCCGATGGCGGTCGAGGCGGCCGGTCGGTCGCTCGGGGACGTCTTTTCCGGCCTGGTGGACCGGGCACTTAAACGTTCCTGATCATCACGGAGAGCGACCAAAACGGGGTCGTCACCGTGACGAAAGGGGCTGGTATGGCGGGTCATCCGAATTACATATCCGAAATCTACCCATTTGTCTGATCTGGGTTCATGATCTTCACGATCCGCTCCAGGTCGTCCACGGACGCGAATTCGACGACGATTCGACCCTTCCGGCGGCCCAGTTCGACCTTCACCCGGGTGTCGAAGTTGTTCGACAACCGGTCCGCGAGGTCCTGCAGACCGGGCGCCTGGATCGGTTTGCGTGGGGGAGCCTTCGGCTGCCGGGCCGGCTCGCTCTTGGCCAGCGTCACGGCTTCCTCGGTGGCCCGCACCGACAAGCCTTCAGCGATGATCCGGGCCGCCAACTCCTCCTGTGCCCCAGGGTCCTCCAGACCGAGCAGCGCGCGGGCGTGGCCGGCCGACAGCACGCCGGCTGCCACCCGCCGCTGCACGGGGAGCGGCAGCTTGAGCAACCGGATCATGTTGGTGATCACCGGACGGCTGCGGCCGATCCGGTTGGCCAGTTCCTCGTGGGTGACCTCGAACTCCTCCAACAGCTGCTGATACGCCGCCGCTTCTTCCAGCGGGTTCAACTGCACCCGGTGGATGTTCTCCAGCAACGCGTCGCGCAGCATGGCGTCGTCACTGGTCTTGCGGACGATCGCCGGGATGGCGTCCAGCCCGGCCTGCTGGGCGGCCCGCCACCGGCGCTCGCCCATGACGATCTCGTACCGGCCGGACTCGAACTCCCGGACCACGATCGGCTGCATCAGGCCGAACTCGCGGATGGAGTGCTCCAGTTCGGCGAGCGCGTCCTCGTCGAACACCTGCCGCGGCTGCTTGCTGTTCGGCGCGATCGAGTCGACCGGCAGCTCACGGTAGACGGCGCCGGCCACCGCCACGTCGACCTGGATCGCCGTCGTGCTGTCGGCCGAGGGGACGACGCCGTTGGCCGGCGGCACGGCGGCGGGCGGTGCCGTGCCGGGCGGCGGCCCACTCGGAATCAGTGCCGCCAGCCCACGGCCGAGGCCGCCCTTGCGTTCCGTCATGTCGTCCCTTTCTCCGCACCCCGTTCGGCCACTTCCCGCGCCGCGTCCAGATAACTCATGGCGCCACGTGAACCCGGGTCGTAGGCCAGCACCGTCTGCCCGAATCCTGGTGCCTCGGACACCTTCACGCTGCGTGGAATCACCGTCTTCAGCACGGTGTCCCCGAAGTGACCACGCACCTCCGACGTCACCTGGTCGGCCAGCTTGGTGCGACCGTCGTACATGGTGAGCAGGATGGTGGACACCGCCAGTCGCGGGTTCAGGTGCTTCTGCACGAGCTCGATGTTGCGCAGCAGCTGGCCGAGACCCTCCAGTGCGTAGTACTCACACTGGATCGGGATGAAGACCTCATCGCCGGCCACCATCGCGTTCACGGTGAGCAGGCCGAGTGACGGCGGGCAATCGATCAGCACGTAGTCCGGCCGCACCTGGTCCAGCGCTTCGTCGTTCAGCGCTTCTTTGAGCCGGCCCTCCCTCGCGTGCATCGACACGAGCTCGATCTCCGCACCGGCCAGGTCGATGGTCGCCGGCACGCAGAACAGGTTGGGCGACTGGTCGCTCACCTGGGCCGCGTCGGCGACCGAGATCTCGCCGATCAACACCTCGTAGACCGATGGCGTGCCGAGCCGGTGCTCGACGCCCAGTGCGGTGCTCGCGTTGCCCTGCGGGTCGAGATCGATCACCAGCACGCGCAGCCCGTGTAGGGCGAGCGCGGCCGCGATGTTCACCGCGGTGGTCGTCTTGCCGACGCCGCCCTTCGGGTTGGCGATTGCGTACACGGTCCCCATGTGCGCCGGAAGCTAGCGCCGGGCTCGGTCAGATCAACCGGCGCAGGACGGCATTCATGCGCGCCCGAGGGGCCGCTTGGCTGCCACGCCCGGGCGCCGGGGAAACCCTGAAGGTGTCGCCGTAACCTTCGACATGAGGTGCAGGTGCCGGCTCTGGGCGGCCGGATAAGGCTTTACCGGGATGATCTGGGTGGGTTCCAGCCCGAGCTCGGCCGCAGCGCGAGCGGCCGCGGATTCGGCCTCCGGATCCCGCCGGCCGCGCCATACGACCAGCGATCCGCCGACGGTAAGCAGGGGCGCGGCGTACTCCACGACCACCTCGAGCGGGCCGAGCGCCCGTGCGGTCACGACGTCGAACGACTCGATGCCGTCCGGCCACGACTCGGCCCGCGCATTGACCAAGCGGGCATTGACGACGCCGCAGCGAGTGATCGCCCGCTCCAGGAACGCGCACTTCCGCGCGGCGCTCTCCACGAGCGTGACGTTCG
>DASUJK010000253.1:0-16764 GCA_036279295.1 Pseudonocardiaceae bacterium
ACCGCCGCCTGGACCGGCTGCCGCTGGGGCGAACTGGCCGCCCTCCAACGCCACAACACCCACCTCCAAGACCGCGTCATCACCATCGACCCCGACACTGGCGCACTCAAAGAAACCGCCCACCGCCGCTGGCTCGGGCCACCCAAAACACCCGCCAGCGCCCGCACCATCACCCTGCCCGCATTCCTCGCCACGCTCCTCAAACACCACCTCGACACCCACGACAGCACAGTGGTGTTTCCCAACAACACCGGCGGATTCCTCTGGCGTCACACCTGGCTACCCCGCACCTTCAACCCCGCCTTTGACGGCACCACCGGCCACCAGTCCGCCCTGCGCACCCATCCCATTCGACCCGGACTGACCTTCCACCAACTGCGCCACAGCCACAAAACCTGGCTCATCGCCGCCGGCATCCCCGAAATCGCCCAAGCCCGACGACTGGGCCACCGCCTGGACCAACGCGTCATCGAAACCTACAGCCACGTCGCCGACGACGTCGAAATCCGCATCCAGACGGCCCTCAAACACGCCTGGCTCGACGCCCGCCACACCATCGCCCGACACCCCACACCACCACCGGTCAGCCACCGCGCGGGCAAGATCCGCCGCAATCTCACGCCGCCCGCGCCCCGCAGTGACAGTCAAGTCCACATTCACCACGCCGCCTGATCACACACTCCCGACCAGAGCAAACCCGACCGCCAACACACAACAAGGGTGGGGATGTGGGGCACGACTGCCCCACATCCCCACCCCATCACCAATCAATGCGATCACAACACCAGCCAGCAATGCTCCACACCACGATACAAAAAAGCCCGTTGACCTGGGCTTTCGCTCCACATCAACGGGCTCTTGCGACCGTCGGGACGACAGGATTTGAACCTGCGACCCCTTGACCCCCAGTGCGGGAACAGAGAATCGCCTGCACAACATGGGTCCGTTGAAGTCAGTTAACCGCATTTCACGTTACCACAAGAATCCTGCCCGCTCCTGTTTCGCTCCTGCTCCTGGATGCCCAACAGTCCTGCAGCAGCCCATACCTCTGGCCACAAAGGAGACTAGCGTTCGCCTTGCCTGTGCTAGAACTGGGACGCAGCAGTGGCCTCCGCCGTGTCGACGTCGAGCTCGGCGAGACTAGCCAGTTCGGCCGCCGTGAGTCGCTGCTGCGCGGATGCCCTGCCCCTCGCGTCGAAAAGAACACCTTCGGCCCTCAATACGGCGTGCGGGTCCTCCGTGCGATCCGGATCGACCCACCGGAACTCTGGCGAGACCTCGCCGCTGAGCTTGAGCACACGATGCGCATTCGGCGTGACCACCGTGGCCAGGCGGGCACCCACCGCAACCTGATGGGTACCGATCACCTCGGCCACATCGGAGTAACTCGTCCAGCGTCCGGCCGGGATGCACGCCAGGATCTGATTCAACCGCCACCACTGCGGCTCGACCGGCGCGGTGTCGGCCACATCAGTGGGACCAGGCCAGATCCGCACGGCACGGTCAGCCAGGGCGCGAGCACGCCCGCGGATCTCGGCCGCACCCCAGCGAGGTGAGTCAGCGATGTCCCGGTTCATCGCGAGGCCGCTGTCGGTCAGGATCTTCTTCTTGGCGGCGAAGCCGTCGTTGGACAGCTTGGCATTGTAGGCGGTCAGGCTCAGGTTGCCCAGGGTGTGCACGAGCGAGGCATGCAGCTCCTCGACGCTGTCGGAGTCGGTCAGGCCATCGGCGAGCATGTCGCGCCATTCCTGGGTCAGCGACTGCGGCAGTACATGCTCGATCGTGAGCCTGGCGCGCGCGAAGTCGATCGGCTCGTTGTGGCGATAGTCCTCTTCCAGGCAGCGCAAGACGAACGTGCGCTGCGGGCCCCGCCCGGTCCAGTAGAAGTTGTTCACCAGGATGGAGTCGCGGACATGCTGGTCGGTGGGGAACTTCTTCCTGGCGCCGGACAACGCCGCAGTGATCTGTTCGGCGTCGGGGACCGCGTCGCCGAGGTCTTTGACCAGGGTCATCAGGATGCGATTGCTGTTGGTGGTAGCGACCCCCACGATCATCCTGCGCACCAGGAAGCTTTCCACGACACGCAGCGCCCGGGCGGCTTGACCATCGTCCAGGTCGCCCGCGTCATGGGCCATCATGACCAGCAGCGAGATGGGATGCACGACCTGGGCGCCCCACCGACTCAGGCGATCCAGCGCCCGCCCTAGCGGCGGATGCGACTCGGTGGCCGGGGACAAGATCCGACTGAACAGCCGCGCCTTGAGGTGCAGCTGGGTGATCCACGCCTCGATCTCGTCCTCGGTGGTCAGGTCCTTGAGGTAGTGCTGCTGGGACTGGTACACGGCATCCTGGGTAGCGCGGTCGTCGCCGCGGAGCACCAGGTCAAGCCAGACCAGTTCCTCCAGCTGCTTGTTGGTCAGCAACTTCTGCAAGGGCAGCCATTGATGTTCGTAGACATGGTCGGCACGCGTCGGCAAACGCATGAACAGGTAGTTGCGCAACAGGTCAGCCTGCGTGAGAGGCTGACCGGTGTGGTTGAGCGACTCGAAGATCCGGTGCACGTTGTCATCCGCATGGGCCGCGATCTCGACGATACTGAGCTGGCCGGCGACGACCTGTTCGATATGTGCGATGTCGTGCGGGTCGTCGGGATCGTCAACAGCCGCGAGTTGTCCACGGAAGTAGCGGTACGCGTCTCCGATCCGATCCTGCCCGCCGGCGTCGGGCGCGCGTTCCAGGAGTTTGATCCAGGATGGCCGGTCGGCCTGCGTGGGCAACAGGGTGTAGCGCTCCTGGCCGTCGGCGAAGCGGTTGAACAGGTACAGGTCGTTGATCTTCTCGGCCAGCCGCGCGTCCTCGGCGGCCACGTGATCTCGGATGGCGCACAGCAAGATCGACAAGGTGGTAAGCCTCTGCTGGCCGTCCACGACCAGCCATACCTGCACCCCCGCCGGCGTGTTGCCCGGGCTGGGCGCCAACACCACCGAACCGAGGAAGTGCGTGGCCTGTCCACCGCCGCCCACCACGCCGAGCAGATCCCGCCACAACTGGTCCAGGTCCTTGTGGTCCCAACTGTAGGGGCGCTGGTAGAGCGGCACAACGTATTGACGTTCGCCCTGCAGTAGGTTGCGCAGAGTCGTTTCGCTGGCCTTCACCAGACTCCTCGGATAACTCGACGACCGACACCTCGATGCGGGTGATCACCCCGTTGGAGCTACTCACCTATCGCCGCTACGAGACATGTTGTTAGCAACGCGACATCCAATACCGCTTCTCCGCGGTTAGCCGCTCGACGTGACGATGTACTGATCGGCCGCTGTGCGTGCCGAAAATGTCGTCCGTGCAGGTCAGTAGGGTCAGGTCATGAGCGGGCCGCCGTGGGGCATGATCACGGCTGTGCTGGTCCGCTTCGCCTACCTCGCTGTCACCCACGCTTTCGCCGTACTGCGGTTGTTGCCGATGACCGACCGCGACAAGGACGTCGAGATCCTGGCCCTACGCCATCAAATCACCGTTCTGCAGCGACAGCTGGGTGATCAACGTCCACGGCTACGACCCGAGGACCGGGCATTCCTCGCCGCACTTCTCGTGCCGCTGTCCCGCAGGACGCTGCGCCGGTTGCGTCTGCTAGTCAGCCCGGACACCATCCTGCGGTGGCACCGCGACCTGATGAAACACCGCCACACACGCGCAAGCCAGCGCCGCGGAGCTGGGCGGCCGCGTACCATCGCCTCGATCCGCCGGCTGGTCGTGCGCCTGGCTGCCGAGAACCCTTCGTGGGGTTACCGACGCATCCACGGTGAACTCGCCCTCCTCGGCGTCGCCGTCGCCGCGTCAACGGTGTGGGAGGTCCTCAAGACGGCTGGCGTCGAGCCGTCCCCGCAGCGCGCGACCGTGACCTGGGCTGCCTTCTTGCGCTCCCAGGCCGAGGCGATCCTGGCGATGGACTTCATCGAGACCGTCACCCTGACCGGGCAGCGCCAGTACATCCTCGCGGCCATCCACCACGCCGGCAGGCGCGTGCGGGTCCTTGGCACCACCGCGCATCCCACTCATGCTTGGGTGACGCAGGCCGTCCGCAACCTGCTCATGGACCTGAACGACGCTGGCAGCCTTGCACGGGTCGAGTTCCTCGTCCGTGACCGTGACGGCAAGTACCCCGCGTTGATCAACGAGATCCTGGCTGGCGCGGGGATCACCACGGTGTTGACCGGCGTCCGGGCTCCGCGCATGAACTCGATCATGGAGCGCTGGGTGAAGACACTCCGTGCCGAACTGCTGGACCGCATGCTGATCTGGAACAAAGCTCATCTTCAGCGCGCGCTTCGCGAGTACGAACGCCACTACAACCTGCATCGGAGCCACCGGTCACTTAGCGCGGCAGCACCGTTGCAGACCCTGCCCGAGGCCCTCGAGGCTGAACGGATCGACCGTCTCACCGTAGGCCGACAAGATCGTCTCGGTGGAGTTATCCACGAGTATCGATCAGCCGCTTGACCTGCACGGACGTAGTTTTCGGCACGCACACGGTCCCGTACTGGGCACAGCTGGTAGGACGTGCGCAGTTCAGGCGGGAGAGCGGCGGTCCACACCCAGGTGGCGTCGGTGCCGGGTCGCATGAGATAGGCGGAGACGTCGCCCGCGTCGTGGGCGGGATCGGTCAACGCAAGCAGCCGGACGACAACGTCGTGCGCGGGACGGGTGGTGTCGGGGTCATGCCAGGTGATCGTGGTGGTCACCATCGTGTCCTCCAGGGGTGAGACGGCTGTGGTTGTAACATGAGACTGCTTGTCTCATCCAGAGGAGCGCGCGCGGTGGACACGGAACTGCTGGCAGCCGCGGTACGGCTGCTGCACGAGGAAGGCTGGCCGGCGCTGCGGCTGGAGCGGATCGCCGAAGCGGCCGGTGTTTCCCGCGCCACCGTGTGGCGGCATGGGCTGACCCGCCGCGCGATCGAGCAACGGCTGCGCGAACAACTCGTCGCCGACTACCAGGCCCTGATGTGGGAACCGCTCACCATGCCCGGTACCGGAAGCGAGCGATTCGCCGCCGCGCTGTGCGCGATCGCCGAACGAAACCTGCCCCTCCTGGCCCACACCGACACCGCGTTCCACGGCCCCGATCTGGACGCGGCGGGGCTGCGCATCGACTACTTCGCCCCGTGGCTGCGCATCATCGAGCAGGGCCAGGTGGATGGATCACTGGCTCCGATCCCGGATCCGCCCCGGTTCGCCGCGCTCGTCTCCGACACCGTCCTGTTCGGTTGGGAAAGGCGATAGGTCAGCCTCGGCGCGTCGATGTCGGTGTAGCCATTGCGGATGAGCCAGTACGCCAGGTCGGCGAGCAACAGTGTCGTCTCGGTCCGGCCCAGCCCTTCGATCGAGCGGATCTTGCGTTCTGCGTCCCGCCGGTAAAGCAGCATGTCCAGCGCCACCTGGTACAACTCCATTCGATTGGACGGCAGGGTGGCGTGTCGATCCTGGTGTAGGGCACACAGCAAGGCACACAGCAGCGGATATCCGGAGAGCTTGCGCAGATGGCTGCGACTGGCCAGCAGGTCGAGCAGTCGTTCCTCGAAGTCGTCGAGTTCCCCGCGGGACGCGTCGTCGACACGTGTCAATTTCATCGCCGCATGCCAACGCGTCACGAACAGCTGGACGTCGTCGCGGCTCATCGGCTGCAGATCCATCACGCTGAACTCCGAAGAACGTAACCACTGCGCCGGCGCCCCACCGGGCCGAGAGGTGACAACGATCCTGGCCAGCGGAAACGCGGTGACCAGGTCGTGCAACCAGGTCCGCGCTTCTTCCCTCCGGGCTGCGACAAGTTCGTCGACACCATCGACCAGTAGCACCGCAGTGCCATTGCGTAGCGTGCGCTGGACCCAGCCGGCCGGCATCTCGCTGGCGACGAACTTGCCGACCTCACCCAGGAACTGGTCCGGCGAGGGCAGATCTCCCGCGTAGCGCCGCAACGGAACGAGGAACGGGATGGTCCCCTTCCAATCCGCCAGCCTGTCTGGGAAGTCGTTCAGCGCGCTGCGCACGGCGATCGACGAATTCAGGTTTCTCGTCCGCGACCGGGCCAGCCAGTTCACGGCCGCCTGCGATGCCGTCCTGGCTGACGTGGGCATCACGACGGTCAAGATCCCGCCGCGGTGCCCGCGGGCGAACTGCTACGCCGAACGGTTCGTGCTCACCGCCAGAACCGAGGCCACCGACCGTATGCGGATCTTGAGTGAGCGGCATCTCAACGCCGTGCTCGCCGAGTACGTCCGGCATTACAACGGTAGACGGCCGCATCGTTCCCGCGAGCTTCGCCCACCTCGGCCGACCTACCCGGTGGCGAACCTCAACTCGCGGCGGATCAAGCGGCAGCGGATCCTCGGAGGCCTGATCAACGAGTATGAACGGGCTGCGTAAAACTACTGGTCAGCGCCGGTGACTGACTTTTGGAACCCACAGGATTTCAGGTCGTACTACGCGCGATCATCCGCGAAACCAAGCTCACCAACAGCTCCGACGGGGATCGAGGTTCAGCAGACGATGACGTAGGAGACTCGAACAGAGGCGATCGAGCTGCCCCATGCGAAGGTGCTGACCTTTTGGACCGCCGTCGAGGACGGCCGCACCTCATTGTTGTTCGAGTTGTAGAAGCGTGCCACCGCGTGGCCCGTCTGGTTGTTGAAGTACGAGCCCTGCAACGAACCGCCGGTCGCCGTCCACCAATGAGACACCTTTGTGACCTTGACGCCGCATGCGAACTGGGTGAAGGTGTCGCCGGTGAAGTTGTCGAACTCCCACCCGCAGAAGGCGCCGGAGGGGCAGGTCACCGCCGCCGAAGTGGGGGACGACAGGTCACGTGCGTGCTGTTCCCCTGGCACGGTGACCAGCAGGGTCGCTCCATTGAAGGCGATCTCGTTCGGGGCGATCTGCGTGCCGCCGAGCGAGGTTAGGTAGGCATCAACCCGTTCCTGCAATCGCAACTCCTGCGTCGCGGACAATCCCTGGGCGCGTGCCTGCGCCGCGAACGACGCCGAAGGTGCCGCGTTCGCGGAACCGACCAAGCCGACGAGGCCGGCCAAGACCAATGCCACCACGGCCGCCATCAGTACTGATGTCTTGCGAAGAAATGCCACAACAGGTCCATTTCTGTCAGGTGCCGCCAGTCGTTCATTGCCTATGTTGTCTCGAAATTCCCATCCCGCACGTTTCCACTTCATAGTCACGGTTGGGCCATCGTGAAGGAGCGTAAGACTGGCTGGGCGGCCGCAGAAGGACATCGTCTTTGGTTGCCGGTCTTTGCCGGTTCCTGCCCGCCGAGCGGAACCGAGATGGATACTGGGCTGCGGTTACGTCCGACGCAGCAGGGGGAACTGTCATGACGGACTCGAGCGAGGTGGACCGCGCCCTGATCGGTCGATTGGTGCGTAAAGCACGACAGTCGCTCGGGATGACCCAACGCGAACTGGCCAACCAGTCCGGAACCAGCGAGCGGTCGGTGCGGGGACTGGAACGCGACGGCCGGCACCCACGGTCCATGATTCTGGAATTGGTGATCACTGCGTTGACGGCATGTGGTGCCGATGTCACGGATCTACACCAGGTGATCGCTATCGAACCGGTAATCCGTAGCGACGCATCGGTCGCTCGACCGTCGGTGATACCGGCTCAACTCCCGATCGCGGTCGGGGAGATCGCTGGCCGGGCAGCGCAGGTGAAGTGGGCGCGGTCGGTCGTCACACCGGAATCGGTACAGGTGTCACCGGCGGTGTTGGTGGTGACCGGGAAACCAGGCGTGGGCAAGAGCACGCTCGCGATCCAGATCGGACACGCGGTGCGGGAATCGTTCCCGGACGGACAGTTGTTCGCGTCACTGGGTGCGGCGTCCGGACACTCGGCGCAACCGTCGATGGTACTGGCGCAGTTCCTGCGGGCCCTTGGGGCCGAGGAACTACCGCCGGCGGCGGAGCGCGCGAGTTTGTTCCGCTCGATGACCGCTGACCGGGCCCTGCTGCTGGTCCTGGATGACGCGGGCGACGAGGCAGGAGTGCGACCGCTGTTACCGGCCGGTAACCGCTGCGCGGTTGTGGTGACCAGTCGGGCCCGGCTCACCGGGTTGGACGCCACACAGTTGGTCCTGGACGTGCTGGACACCCCTGACGCGGTGCAATTGCTGGCCATGGTGGTCGGCACTGACCGGGTCGCGGCCGACCCGGCCGGCGCTGCCCGTGTCACCCAACTGTGCGGAAGCCTGCCACTGGCCGTGCGGATCGCCGCCGCCCGGCTCGCGGCACGCCCACACTGGCGGTTCGACAGGCTGGCCGACCGCCTCGCTGACGACCGAACCCGGCTGGACACCCTGGCCACCGGCGACCGGGAAGTGCGCGCCACCCTCGCCAGCGCCTGCGCCGGCCTGTCCTCGGAGCTGATGCGGGCATTGCTGTACCTAGGCGTGTTGCCGGTGCCGGACTTCGCGTCGTGGCTGGCCGCGGCAGCCCTGGACCGTCCGCTCGGCGTGGCCGAGGACATCGCTGACGCGTTGGTCGAGGCCCACCTGCTCGATGTCGTCCACGGTCCGCAACACACGGTGCGCTACCGCTTTCACGACCTGCTGCGTGTCTACGCCCAGGAGCGCGCCCAGACCTGGATTCCACCGAACGGTGTCGCCGTCGACACTCCGGCGGCCGCAGTGCACCGAGCATGCTCGGCGGCGTTGAGCGCAGCCGAGCAACTCGCCACCGCCGTGCACCACCGCCTCGCCCACCCCGGTGGCGAAGCAGCCCTGCCCTATCCGGTCGACCTGGCCAACTGCGCGATCGACGACCCACTCGGCTGGTTCGACACGGAGATCACCACCCTGCTGGCCCTGCTCCAGCACGCCCATGACACCCCAGAGCTCAACCGGAGCTGCTGGCAACTGGCCAGCGCGTTGAACGGATACCTGGAAGTGCGCGGCGATCTGGTCCGCTGGCACCACGCCCTACACCTCGCACTGTCCGCCGCACGTCGCGGCGGCGACCGCGCCGGTCATGCGGCGACCCTGCGGGCTATGGGCGAACTGCATGTCAACGCGGACCGTCTGGCCGACGCCATGACGTGCTATCGGCGAGCACAGACGCTGGTCGCCGGCCTCGGTGACCGGCTCTGTGAGGCGCACCTTCACCGTGGCATGGCCTATGTCCACCTGCAGCGCGGAGAACTGGCCGACGCCACCGACGCGTACACCCGCGCCCTGGCTACCTTCACCGAACTCGACGACCATGCCGGCCAAGCAGACGCCGCCACCGGGCTCGGCACGATTCACCACCAACTCGGCCACCACGACCAGGCCCGCGACTACTTCGACACCGCTTTACGCGCCTACCGACTCCTCGGCGAACACCTCGGCTACGCGGCCACTAGCGTCACCGCCGGCAGCGCCGAAATCGCCGCGCACCGCTACACCGACGCCCGTCGCCGGCTGATCGAGGGCCTGACTGCCGCACGCACCATCCACCACGACGGCACCCAGGCATACCTTCTCCTCGCGCTCGGGGACCTCTACCGGTGCCTGCGGCAATACCGGCGGGCTCGCGCCACACTCGTCACCGCCCGCCGGTTCGCCGACCGCGCCGCCGACCGCTACGCTCTCATCGGTGTCCTGCGTAATCAGGGCCGGCTCGACACCGAAACCGGGGACTTCACCGCAGCCCACTACCACCTCACACAAGCACTCGCCATCGCCGACGAAATCGACGTGCCCCTGATTCGAGCCACCGTCCTGGACAACCTCGGCGACATCCATCACCTCAGCGGTGACGCCGCGCAGGCACACCAAGCCTGGACCGACGCCCACACCGCCTACACCGCCATCGGCTCACCCAACGCCACCACGGTTGCCCGCAAACTCACCCATTGACATCGGTCAGAGCAACCAGAACCACGCACGACATCCGGTCGGGGTTCAACGAGTCGGGGTTCGCAGCAGTGCCGCGGCGGCAAGTGACCGGTGGGTTCGATGCAGGTTGTAGTGCTCCTCGTACTCGTCCAGCACGAACGTCTCCGCGATCCAAAGGGCAGAATCTCCCGGCCCGATGAGCTGATCCCTTTGTCATGCAATGACATCCCGCCGAATCTGGGCGACCAAGGCCCGGCCAGGTTGCGCCGATACCCACTGATCACTAGTCACACTGGCGGCTGCTGCACCAGACCCGAGTCCGCCGAAGCCACTACCAGTGACAACGACTCAAGTACAACACGCTGCGGCTGCGGTACTAGGCGATCGCCGTTGTTTGCAAGCCCGCGGGCATCGCCGACCCTAGGAGCATCCTCTGGACGGGCTTACGCCGGTCGAATGCCGCAGAGCCGGAGGTCACCGTCTGCCCCCACCTGCAGGCCACCGCCGAACATGTGCGGGCGTTCGCCGAGATCCTCACCGGCCGCAGCGACCGCTTGGACGCTTGGATGGACGCTGTCGAGAGTGACGACGCGCCCCACCTGCACCGCTTCGTCCGGGGACTGCGACGCGACTACGATGCGGTCCTCATTGGACTGATACTGGAACACAGCTCCGGAGTTGTGGAAGGCAACGTGAACCGCCTGAAAATGATCAAGAGGCAGATGTACGAGCGCGCCAAGTTCGATCTACTCCTCAAAGCGCGTCCTGCACGCAGCCTGAGCTGGAGGGCTGATTCGATCACGAAATACGGGCCAGATCCAGATCCAAGATTCAGGTTCAGGTTCAGGTTCAGGCACGATTTTCGTGATGTGGCTCGTGAGGTCAGCCGGCGAGTAGGACCCGTTTGCGGAGTAGGTCGGGTTTGGCGCGACCGAACATCTGGCGTTTCAGCATCTTGATCCGGTTGACGTGGCCTTCGACGGCTCCGCTGCTCCAGGGCAGGGTGAGTTCAGCGGTGACCGCGTCCTGGTCACGGCGCTGGCCGAGTACGAAGGACCACAAAGCGGGTTGATCGTCGGCGTCGACAGCGGTCATCCACGCCTCCAGTTCCTGACCACGTCGAGAACACAGCATGATGGCGAAGGAACGAACGTGCCCGACCAGCCTGTCCAGGTCCGGGCTTGCGGCGAGGATCGCGTCCAGTTTCTGTTGGTTGGTCGTGGTTATGTGCTCTGGGTCGGTCATGATCCAGCTAACAACACGGCGGACTGACGGCGGTTTACGAGCTGGTCGGGGAATGCGCTCGACGGCGCGGAACTGGCGCACATACTGCCGGACGATGTTCTGGCCACCGCGGTAGCCGCGGGAGGTGATCTCGGCGTAGAGGGTGGCGGCGTTGATCCACCCTTCGCTCCAGCGTTGGTGCAGGTGGGGTTTGAATGGTTCGAGGATGCTGAGACGATGCCCAGTTCCGTTGCGGGCCAACAACTCCTCAACGGCTTCGGCGCGTGCGAAACGGCGAACCGTTCCGCGCGCGAGACCGAGTTGACGGCAGACCTCCCTGATCGGGACACTTTCGGCCAAAAGTGCGTGCACGGCGGCATGCCGTTCACGCACGCGTACCGCCCACCGATCAGTCCTGTCGGCTGGCCCAGTGAGCGGCTCTGGTTCTGGCTCGTCGTCTGCGTTGAGTTGGTCGTCGCCGGTCTGGTTGCCCTGCGCGTCGGCGTCGGCGTCGGTGTCTTCCGGGATGGACAGGGCGGCGCTCAGGCAGTCCCGGTGGCGAGCACGGTGCGTTCGACCGCGTCGGCCAGGTTGTGCCAGATATGCCAACGGTCGGCGACCTGAACCGCGTCCGGTGCGCCATCACGGGCACCTTCGGCATAGGCACTGGCCCGATCCCGGCAGACGATCTCCACCCCCGGATGGGTTTCTAGCCATTCGGTCAGTGTCAGCACACTCGAACCATGATCAACTACGGGTGCTCGCTCGCGACTGTCACCTGGGTCATCACGAAAATCGTGCCTGAACCAAGATTCACGTGCCGTTGACAAAGCACACCGCCGAACAACACCACACCGTCCCCCGCGCGTCAGCCCCAGTGCCGATGGACAGTTCCCGCTCACACACTGCCGCCCGACTTCAGGTACCCACCACCGTGCATTCCTGGCCGGCGGCGGGCCATCAGTGAAGATCCCGCCGAAAACGGTCCAAGCGAACCACTACGTCGAGCGGTTCGTGCGCACCGTCCGATCCGAGCGCACCACGAATACTGAACTACAACGAACACCACGCTCTCGCAGTTCTCCAAGAGTTTGGCCGGCACTCAACGACTACCGCCCACACCAGGGCCGCGAGCACCACCCACCGAACCACACGGGCCGACATCATCCCGCTCAACAAATCGATCCACCGCCACCGGATTTGAGGCTGATCGATGCGCTCAGGCGGGCTTTTTCTGGCCTGGTCGTGTGTTGGCGCCGTGGAGTCGGCTGGGCGCCGGCCGTCGGCGGGCATACTGACGCTGTGAGCCCTGACTGGTTACCCGATGTTACTGACATCGTGAAGACCGGGGTCGCCGGTATCCAGGCCGCAGCCGCATGGCGCCGGCCTGCGACCACGGACAACGCCCCGGATGACGGATCGGACTATGCGGTCCCAGGAACATCCACGGCGGTGCCGTGCGAAGCCGGTCCAATAGTCGTGCACGGTCGGGAGCAGGACACCACTCGTCTGCTGGCCGCGCTGGACAAACGAAACCCGCAAGGTCCGCAACTGCTCGTCGGTGCCGGCGGGATGGGCAAATCGACAATCGCCGGGCAAGTCGCGGCCCGTGCGCGGGAGACCGACAGGCAACGCCAGATCTGGTGGATCACCGCGACCAACGAGGAACGTCTGTCCAGCGGGTTGATCAGCGTCGCCCAGCAGCTCGGCGCCAGCACAGCTGATCAGGAAATCCTCCGGACGCACACAGTGGCGGAACTCGGCGATATCGCCGACCGGTTCTGGGACCGCCTGGAAAGCACGCGACCGGGATGGCTACTGGTCATCAACAACGCCGACGACCCCAGCCTGCTCGGCCCCCCGGACGGCACCGGCTGGATCCGGCCGACCCACCATGGCCTATTGCTGGTCACGACACGCGATGGCGCGCAGTCGCACTGGCCAGGCTGCGCGGAACTGGTCAAGATCACTGAATTGACGACCGAGGACGCCATCCGCGTGCTCATGGATCTCGCTCCGGACGCAGGCGGCCGGCAGGCCGCACAAGCACTCGCCATCCGGCTGGGTCGCCTGCCGCTGGCGCTGCGCATGGCAGGTATGTACCTTCGCCGCGACTTCCGCCTCTGGCCGACATTCGACGAGTACCGGCAGGCCCTGGAGCAGCACGGCGTCGCACGGGTCGACGGCTCCCCAGCCCATCGAGAGGCGATTCAAACCTGGGAGCTATCCCTGGACGCACTCGCCACAGCGGATTGTCCGCAGGCACGACCATTGTTGTGGCTACTAGCGTGTTACGCACCGGGCAACCGAATTCCGCAGGAGATCCTCACCGCGTCAGACCTACCCGAAACCAGCAGACACCCCCTGGCCACCTTGCTTGCCCCCGCCGCTGAGTTGACGACCCACGAACTGGCCGAGCACTGTCTCGCCGGCGTGGACGGCCTCGCGTCGGTCGGGCTGATTCAGGGACCGACCACGCCGTCCGAACGCGGCACAATGGAACTGCATCCCTTCATCGCCGAGGCGACCCGCAGCGTCCTGGATGCCACCGACAGCGCGACAACGACAATCGACCCGTCCCTGGTGCGCAGCGGCGCGGTGGCCGCGATCAGCGCCAGGACCGAAATCCTCGACGTCAGCCGGGCCGAACATTGGCAGTACTTCCATGTGCTGACCCCGCACGTTCAGCAACTGCTCGCCGGTGCCGGACCCCATCTCCGCCCCCAAGAACGCCAGGTCCTGTTGGACTGCATGACCCGCTGTATCACGTCCTACCTGTGGAGCAGGGCGGAGCAGCGTGCCGAACAACTCGCCCGCAGCGCACTGGAACTGGGTCGCCAGCTGGCGTGCGTTGACTCCCCTGCTTTCCTGCGGCTGCAGCTGACCCAGGCATGGTCAATCCGCGAGCAGGACAGATATGCCGAATCAGAGACTCTCTTCCGGGAGTTGCTCAGACGGCAACTGGCACTGTTACCAGACGGGCCGATCCACACCGACACCCTGCGAACCCGGCATCACCTTGCCTGGGCAGTCGGTCGTCAAGGCAGGTGGGCTGACGCCGAAGCGGAGTTCCGGGACGTACTCCGTCTGCGTCGAGACATCTGCCAGCGTCAAGGCGAGAACATCGACGACATCGACATCCTGCACACTCGGTGCATGTTGTGCTGGTGTGTCGGCAACCAGGGCCGATGGGAAGAGGCCGAACACGGCTACCGATTGCTCGTCGCCAACCGCGAGACAATTCTCGGCGCCACACATCCCGATACGTTGGATACCGGTGAGAGCCTCGGCAAGGTCCTGGCCTGGCAGGGCAAATGGGTTGAAGCGGAGATCAATTTCCAGGAGCTGGCGACAGCGCGGTGTAGCGCGCTGGGCGAGACGCATCCCGATACCTTGCTGGCTCGTCAGTTGGCGGCATACGCAGCCGGACACCGCGCTCAGCTACACCACAACCGCCAAGGCGTCCGGGATGCGATCAGGACGCTCATACAGGTCCTTGACCAACAACGGTCCATCCGCGGCGAAGCCCACCGCAACACACGCGACACCCACGCGTTGATAGCCGCCCTACGCCGCACCGACACGCCGGTCCCGCCGTGGCCCACCGATCTACCTCGGCCATAGCGCGACGGCGCGAGCTCCTAACGCAGCGCTTCCTGCTTGGAGCCTGCGACGAGTTGGGCTACGAGTCAGCCTTGACCACTGTATGAACGGGCGGATGCTACGTATGACACGAGGCGCGCTCCCCGACTTTGCCGGCAGCCTGTGGCGTCACCTGTATCGGCAGGCACAGGCCGTCGCGTCCTGGATCGAAGGCATCGGAACCCTGCCGACCGCGAAGACGGTCCGTGATCTGGTGGTACGGCTCGCCCGGGAGAACCCGGGCTGGGGTTATCAACGCATCACCGGAGAACTCGATGGTCTCGGACATCGTGTATCACCGGGGACCGTCCGCAACATCCTGATCAGGGCCGCGTTGGATCCAGCACCCCGGCGCGCGGGACCAGCCTGGAGACAGTTCCTCACCGCGCAGGCCAAGGGCATTCTGGCGGTGGACTTTCTGCACGTCGACACGATCACGTTAAAGCGGATCTACGTATTCGTGGGCATCAAGCACGCGACGCATCGGGTACACCTGCTCGGTGTGACACGGCATCCGACCGGAGCGTGGGTGACCCAGCAGGCAGCTGCCGGGGCACCACAAAGTCCGACCCCGCTGCCAAGCGGGCCACTGGCCCAGCCTCGATGGGTGCATGTGCAGCTTCCTTATCGGGAGCGGGTTGTTCCTCGTCTCCGGCCAGAATGCGCTGGTGCAGGTCGCGTAGTTCGGGGCCGGGTCCGATGCCCAACTGGTCGGCCAGTATGCGGTGCGCGCGACGGTAGGCGTCCAGGGCTTCGGCGCATCGTCCGCTGCGAGCCAGGGCGCGCATCAGTTGGGCGTGCAGGTGTTCCCGTAGCGGCTGATCGTCGGTGAGTTCCCGCAGGTACGGAATGAGCTGCTGGTGGTGGTCCAGGTGCATCCGCGCGTCGATGGTGTCCTCGATTGTCTGCTGCCGCAGGTGGTCCAGACGAGGACACTCCCGGGCCCGCAGCCGTTCTGATGGAATGTCAGCCAGCGGTGCTCCGCGCCACTGGGCGAGCGCGTCGGCCAGCAAGTCGGCAGCGTTTGACCAGGACCGTTCACTACTGGCGGAGCGGGCTTGGCGACACAACGTCTCGACGTGAAGCAGATCGAACTCGTCCTCATCGACCCGGCATAGATAGCCGCGGTTGCGCGTCAGGATCCGTGCCCCAGCGCTCGGGCCCAGAACCTGTCGAAGGCGTGCCACGTAGACCCGTATCGTGCGGTCCGCAGCGGCAGGCGGTGTCCCCTCCCATACAACCTCGACGATCTCGTCAAGGGCACGGTTTGGTTGGCGCGCATCAGCAACGCCGCGAGCAGTGTCTGCAGGCGGCCGGACGGCACCCGAATGTCGTTGCCTACGTCGTCGGTGACCGAGAGCGGCCCGAGTACTCCCCAGCGCACTGGACTTGTCCTCTCCCCAAATGGACCTGTCCCAGCCCCTCACGCCGTCGACAGGCGCGTAGGGCCAAACCGTGAAGTGTAGTCGGACTGTAGCCAGCGTGTCACCGGCCGCGTCGACACTGCCTGAGAGAACTACTAAACGCGCCACGGCACCGGTCGTTGCGTATACCCCCGAGAAAGGATCGCCATGAAAGCACGGCGCAAAGGATGTCAAATTGGCGCCTCGGCAGGAACGGTACGAAATAATTGAATGAACGGTCCGCTACGAACGTAGGCGCTATGCGGTAACAGCAGACACCGGCTCACGGGTCTAGCCTGGGCCTTTCGCGCGACATATCGCGACACGGGCTGTAGATACACGGAAGTGCCCGTCCTGTAAGAGCCTGTTGGCAAAGGGTGTAGCGGTGCTCGGACCTGAGCCCGATCAGATATCAAGTGGATCAAGACCGGTGTGTCCGGTCCGCCCATGAGGCGGGCTCTTGGTAACAGGAAGGTGCCTAACCATTCCCCACCAAGAGCCCGCGGTTGCCTGTCTACCCTGTCCCCACCACGAACACCAACTGCGCCACGCCCGGCTGCTGGTGTCGTGACCGTAGCGCCCGCTACCCCTCCGACCTGACCGACGCGCAGTGGGA
>DASUJK010000254.1:0-13642 GCA_036279295.1 Pseudonocardiaceae bacterium
CGCCAGGCCTGCGCGGCCGCCGCGCAGGTGGACGACCAGCCAGTATCGACCGCAGCCAGCGGAACGCCCCCGGCAGTCACCCTGCCGGGGGGCGTTTCGCACTGTCAGGCGCCGAGCCGGCCACCCTTCACGGCGGCCACGAGCGCTACCGCATCCGCTCGCAGCACGGGGCCGGCCGGGTTCTTCGAGTCGCGGACCGCATCCAGCGTGCCGCACACCTCGACGCAGTTGGTGTCCTGGCCGCTCCGGCTTGACTTGCGCCAGGTCGCCTGGCCTGTTGGTACGGTCGTCATGTCGTCTCCATCCCGTTGACGAGCTCGCGAATGACCTCGGCGCTGCGTGCCGAGGTCATCGCTATCTGATCGATCTGATCCGCCGCCGACACGAACTCCGCGACGTCGGCCTCCTCCCACAACAACGCAGACGCGGTGTGGTGCTCGAAGTGCACGATCGGCGCGGCCGTCGGGAACTGCAGCAGCATGAACGGGCCGGCCAGCATGGGGTGATAGCCAGGCGTCGTGCTGGACACCAAGCGGATGTCCACATTTGGCCTGCTGCCCATGTCGAGCAGGTGGTGCAGCTGGTCGGCCATCACAGGCGGTGCGGCGATCGGGCGCACGAGCACTTCAGTGTCGATGTAGGCGACCAGGGCGGCCGGCTGCCTGGTGCGCGTCAGCACGTCTCGGCGGCCGAGGCGCAGGGCCACGCGAGTGTCGAGGTCTCGCATCTCACCGAAGATCGCGCGGGCATAGTCGCCCGTCTGCAGTAGGCCGGGAATGATCAGCGGCGCCACGTCGGTGATGCGCTGCGCGACCTGTTCGTGCTCGATGAGGCGCGTGAGTTGGGCACCGATGCTCGGCGTCCCTGCGACGAGCTGACCCGGGCCAACGGCTTGACGGCGCAAGCCAAGCAGCCTTTCGCGTTCGTCATCGCTCGCGTTGAGCGCGTCGAGAAGTTGGATCAGGCGCTGCTCGGAAATGAGCCGCTCCGCGCGCTCCCAATTGCTGACGTTGGCCGCCGAGGCGTTGATCTCCTCGGCCAGAGTGCGCATCGTCTTGCCAGCGCGATCGCGCAGCTGCCGCAGTTCAGCGCCCAGTTCGCGGGCCTCGCCACCTCTGTTTACGGCCATGTGACAAGCCTACGACGTGGCGACAGCAGGTGCACGATCCCCCATCCGGGGTATTGCCACCCTTGTCACGTGACGCGCACGATGTCACGTGACAAGGGTGGCAATGCACCGATCAGCGCAGACCTGGAGGATCCGGTGGCCGAATGGAGAGTAGTTGTCGGCGACGACGTGATGATCATCCAGGTCACCGAGGCCGGCCTGATCTCGGTCGACATCCCATCAGGTCGGCCCATCATCGCCGACCCGGGCACCGCCGAGGACATGCGCATCAAGCTCGGAGCGGCCATCGGCGTCGCACTCGGCGACACAACCACCACACCATGACCGGCCACGGAGTGTGCGAGACACCATCGGCGGGAGTCCACCGCACCTCCTCACCCAGCGGGCGGCCGCGCGCCGACTCCCCCGAGGTCGACCGCACGACCTCAGCGCAGCCGCCCGCCACCAGTTCCGCGGCCCGACCGGGTAACCCCCCCGACGCCTCCGGTCGGGCCGCGGTTCCACGACCACCTGACCCGGACTGCTGCCCGGCGGGCTGTCGCCGCGGCATGGTCGGACACGCCCAGCTGATAGCCGAGAGCACGGTCAGCATGTGGGAAACGCAGTGCCCTGAATGCCGCGGCACCGGGCGCCGTCGAGATGCCCCGTCGTGACCGACGAAGTGGTGGTGCCCGCGTGCACAGATTGCGGCGGACGCGGCTGGACACACACGATCGAACTGGTCGAACTGTCCACCGGTCGAGCCACAGCCAAGAACGTGCAGGATCCATGCACGCCATGTAGTGGCACGGGGAAAAAGCAAACTGGCTGATCTGCTACCACTGGAGGACACGTGTCGACCGGGCCGCAACGGTACGAGCATGGCCAGGCGCGCGCCGAGGAGGACCGCCCGCGGCTGGCCGGCTACCGGCAGGCCGAGGAGCGCGCCACGTGCGGCCAGCAGGACCGCAACGACCAGATGTGCGGCAAGCCGGCAGCGATGCACCTGTGGCTGGTCGATTCCGACGGTGATGCGTCCGCGCTGGCGTGCGATCGGCACCTGCCGGTGGCGCGACGCGCCGGGCTGCTGGTGATGGAGCACCGGGTGACGGCGACGTGTGAGATGCCGGGCACCGCGTGGGACCGCGACGCGAATGTCTGCATTGTGTACGACGGCGACGGCGACGTGGTGGACGAATGCGTCGTGGACGACCGCGATGCGGTGGGCGCGTGAGCGCAGTGGCGGTGCCGACGGCGCGGAAACGGTGGGTCGAGGCCGGACCGCCGCCGACCGAGTCCGGCCCGCAGGGTGCACCGGCGCGGCATGCGGTCAACGGCGACCGGCCGCGCCAGGGTGTGCCGTTCACACCTCTCTGCGGCGAGATCGTGGTGCTCACCGATCCCGTGCCGGGCATGCCGGCGCCGGAATGCCGGCGCTGCGACTGGCTGTGGCGAGACGCCGAAGGCATCCAGCAGCGCGACCAGCACCGGCACGCCCGCATCGCAACTGACCTTCCGTGCAGGCCTGGGGAATAGACGTACGGCGGGGGCAGACAGGGGTGTGTGTCCCCGCCGTGCCCATTGCTGACGAACTGGTAGCAGTGCACGCAATGGTGCATTGGTCTCGGACGTGCCACGCTGCCACGGTGCTCGACGTCGACGACCGTGAGGCTCTACCACCGTGGCCATGGCTGGTCCGGCGGCACGGCCGGCCTGTCGCCGCCTACCGCAACCGACACGACGCCAACAGCCACGCAGCGCCACACGAGGACGCGATGGTCACGGCCGACCGGTGCACCGGCCTGACCGTTCCGCCGCCTCACCGCAGATGGCGGATCGACGCGGCCACCGCCCAACGCGATCGGACGACCGTGGAGACGCTCGCACGAGCGTGGCTAGCCGGCTGCAACCGGCTCACGACCACGGATTCCGGTCCGCCCATTCATCGGCCAGCCGTGCAACCTGTTCATCGGTGACCAACTTTTCGTCGGGCCAGATGGTCGCGACGGCATCAAGGCCGGCCAGTGCGAGCACGGTCTGACAACCCAGCACCACGGCTGCTAGTTGGTCGGGGGTGACGTCTTCGGTCAGCGCGATGCGAATGCAGGGGTACTCGGACACGTCATCCAGCCTGCCAGGCCGCCCACATCCAGCAGAGTCCCCGGCAGGGCGATAGCAGCGGCCAGATTTCCGTAGACGCAACAAAACCGGCCCCCCGGGGCTCAACCGACATCGTGTCGGCTGAGCCCCGGGGGGCCGGCGCTGGGGCTGGGGCTGGGCTCCCTACTTCCGCCCGGCGGCGCGTCGAGCCGCACGCCGTGCCAGCGTGGCCGTGACCGGTCGCTGGCCGATCGCCACGAGCACTCCCCCGACAACGACGAGGACACCCTGTAGCCAGCCCGGCATCGACGCCTGCAGGATGCCGACCGCGCCGAACGCGGTCACCAAGTTCGTGGCGAGATCGAGGTCGGACTGCGGGTTGCGGAAGCTGGTGAGGAACTGCTCGATCTCCGTCACGACCTTGCTGCTCGCTGGGGTGATGCTGGTCATCTCACGCTCCGTTCGATGCGGTGGCCACGAGCGCCTGCCCGATGGCCTGACGGACCGCGCCCGGCAGCGCGGCGAGCTGGGTGGAGATCGGCGCAGCCAACTCGGCCACCGCCGCGGCGGACAGCTCGACATCGACGTGCTGGGCAGCCGCCTTGAACCCGTCGAGCAGATCGGCCTCCACCGTGGACAGCGACCCGGTGATCGCCCTGACGCCGTTGGTGGTGTTCACGATGTCGCTGGCCATGCCGCCGGCCGAGTTGACGCCGCCGAATCCGGGCTGGTAGCTGCGGATCATGTAGCCGACCGTGCCCGGCTTCGGGTTCTGAGGGACGGGCGCGGCGAACAGGTCGTCAGGTGTCATGTCGGTGATGCCTCCCGGGAGCGGTACGAGGATCCAGTCGACGTCGTCATCCGAGCCGCCGACCAGGATCATTTGGTTGTTGTCCTGCCACACATTGGCGTAGGCAGGCACGGTGGAACGGGCGCCGGCGCACCAGTACCAGGCGACGACACCGGCGGCGTGCACCGCGTCGAGCACCTCGCGGAACCCGTACACGCCAACGGGTCCGCGGTATCCGGCCGCGACGATGGCGCGGGCGAACGCCGTGACGTACTGGACGACGACTGGCAGGTCGCCCGTGTCGACGTGCTGGTCGATCGACACGGCCACCGGGTCAGTGCCGTCCGTGCGCTTGGCCGCGAGGTCGGCCAGCAGCGCGATGGCGTGTGCCCGTCCGGCGGACGCGCCGCCCCGCCAGTCGGTGGCGAGGTTCTCGTAGACGAACGCGCACTTGATGCCGTGCGACTTGTAGTCGCCATACTGGGCGGCACTGAAGTCCTTCCCGGACGTCGAGGCCGGTGTGCCGCCGTAGAGGAACGCAACCTCGATACCGTCGGCGATCAGAGTGAGAGCCGGCGGGTGGTTGATCCCGTCGAACCCCTGCTCGTCGACGGCCGCACCGGCTCCGGGTCTGTCGCCACGCAGCGGCAGCAGCTGCTCGCCGAGCGTGGCCCGCTCGCCGACGGTCCACTCCGCCTCGTCCCGGTTCGGGTCCAAGTCGCGGTGTCTGTCGGCGACAAAGTCGTCGTCCGCGGGCGCGGGCACGTAGGCGCCGGACAGCATCAGGTCACCGCCTGCTGGTCGATGACGGCCTGGCGGACCGCGCAGTCCTTGGCCTTCAGGAGTTTGCGCAGGCCGGCTGCCAGTTCCGGGCCGTCCTGGCAATGCACGAGCATCGCGAGCGCGGCGAGTGTGAACGGTCTGGCGACCTCCTGCAGGTGGACCGGCAGGTGTTCGAAGGCGAGGAACAAGGACTGGAAGTGCGCGACCGAAGGGTGCCGGTTGATCCACAACGCCGGTGCCGCGTCCACTTCGGCGTAGCCGGCTCCCGTGTTCTGGCCGACCATCAGCTGTCCACCTTGGTGAAGTCGAGGTAGTAGTGGGCGCCGACCTCGAACTGGACGGCCGGGTTGTCCACGTTGATCTGCAGGCTGCCCGACGGCGTGGCCTTCGCGAACCGCTGATGCTCGGGCACGCCGTCGTCGGAGACGGCCTGGAATTTCAGGGTCCGCGCCTGCGGGTTGTAGCTGTACCGCGTCTCCTCGGTGCATCGGAACTTGGCGCGGATGGTGTCGATTGGCACTACGATCTCCTGTCGATTTTCGTTGTTTACGCTGGTCAGCTGACCAGCGTCACGGCCCACATGTCCGAGGCGAGCCGGTTGTTGGCCAGGTAGGCGTAGGGCATGGTGAAGTAGCCGTCCATGCCCCATTCGGTGCCCCACGAGTTGTGCACCAGGAACCGCTGCCGGTCGTCGTCGTAGCCGGTGGCCAGCACGGCGTGTCCGCCCAGCACCTGCTCGCCCGGCCCGGGCAACTGCGCCTCACCGGTCGCAGCGACCTGCTCGCTCTCGAAGCTGGCGCACACGGTGAACCCGAACACGAACGGCTCGCCCGCCGCCAGGCAGGCCTTGAGGTGCGCCAACTCCTGGACGACCCGCTCGTAGCGGATCGCCTCGGTCTGCTTGGCCGCCCTGTAACAGGCTTCAGTGGGCCGCAGCGCCGCGCGGTGCCCGGCCGGCCAGGTGCCGTCCGAGCGGGCCGCCGTGCCGTCGTAGGGCCACATCGACTCGGGGCACACGCCCTGCCGGGCGACCGAGGCGATGCCGTCGCGGATCTGCGCGCCTGCGTCCGACCCGACGCTGCCCTCGGCGGCCCGCTCGTTGTAGTAGACGAACAGGCGGGAGGGCATGAAATCGGCCAACTTCTGACGGCGCAACGCGAACTCCACCGCGGCGGCGATCGCGTTGCTGGTACACGATCCAATCCCGAGCTGGTTGTACACGTCGGGCATGTACGGACCGCGCAGGTCCACCTTGGCCGGCAGGTTCGCCAGCGCGGCCGACGCCGGCGCGCGGACCAGGTCACGGTGGTCGGGCAGGTCACGCGTCCAGCCGTATCGACGGTCAGTTCGCACGGGTGCTCTCCTTCAGCGGTAGTTGTCGAACAGGTCCCCGGCCGGACAGGCCGGGTCACATAGGGTGGTGCGGTTTCACCGCAGCAGTGCGGGAAGTATCGACGCGGCCACGGCGGCCAGGACACCCACCCACAAGGCGAATCGCTCCCACGATCGCTGGGCTGTGCGCTCCAGCATCGCGATGCGCACGTCATGCCCAGCCAGCTTCTCCGCGTGACCATCCAATTTGGTGTCCAACTGGTCCACTTTGGACTCTATGCGGCCGGTGGTGCGGATGAGCTCGTCGATGCGGTCGGTGTCGGTCATGGGGGCATTTCCTCACTGCTGCTGGGGTGTGACCCCGATGAACGGGTGGTTCGCGTCGGCTGTGCCGCTGCTGTTGTTCTTCCACACAATCCAAGCGTTGTAGGTATCGCCCGCAGTGAGACCGGTGACCAATCGGAACCGGGACGTCGGGATCACCAGCGAAGTGCCGGCAACATTGATGGCCTCGTTGTCGGATGCCGCGCTGAACGATGTACCACTGCCAACCGTGGCCCCGGTGGACACGGATGTGGCGACCGAAATCGTTGTGCTCGCGGTGTTGGCGCGTATATTCAGGCCCCAGTCAATGCGCACCACACCGGATGCCGGGGCGACGAACGCCGCGCCGATCTTCACGCTGCCAGTTGTTTCGATGATGGCCGCGTAGCTGGTGCCACCGGTGAGCAGGCTCGTGATGCCGGCGCTGCTGGCCACGTACTCGGCCGGCTCCAGCAACAGTGCGTTGAGCTGTGAGGCGCGGACCTTCTGTCCTGCGGTGAACGTCATGGTCTGCCCCCTAGATGCTCAGCACGGTTTCGTCCCACACCGACACGTCCGTGCCGGCAGGCAGGACCTTGGTCACGGTCGAGCCGGTCACGGTGAACGTCTGCGGCGAGCTGCTGCCGGTGATGGCGGTGACCGTGACCCGGATACCGCCGATCTCCACGAACAGCGGGAAGTCATCGGCCGCCGTGGTCCACAACGGACCGGACGGAGTCTCGACCGATATCGACGTGGCCCCGACCGCCGCGTCCGTGTGGACGGCCGCGCCGTCGGTGTCCAGACGCATCAGGAACTCGTCGGTGTCGCCGGTCTCCTCGGCAACGGTGGCCAAGCGCCACGGGTCGTAGGAGCTGGTGTTGGCAGCCAGCGACCACACGAACTGCCCGATGACCTCGGTGTAGCCCTGGACCAGCAGCCGGATATCCCGATCGGGCATCTGGTCGGCCACCTCGGCGATGTTGGTGATGTCGATGCGGGACAGCAACCCAGAGTCCAGCCAACTGGCCAGCAGGCTCGGCGACTGGTTGAACTCCAACGCCACCAACGGGTAGCGGTAGCCCTCGACGGTGTACTCGTGCACCAGCCAGTCCGCCAGCAGTTGCAGCGGCGAGGAGCTGTGCAGGTTGACCGTGAGGCTGTTGTCATACAGCCCCACCACATCGGTGCCCAAGGGTCCGTCGGTGTCCTGCCCGACCGCGCTGGACCCGTTCTTCTGGGTCACGGTCCACTGGTTGGTCAGCCGCTGGTCGTCATCCACCGGGGCGAACGGCGGCATGAGGTGCCCGGCGCTGGCGTCGATGGTCAGGGACGCGGCCAGGTTCTCCTGCTCCACCCGGTCGAAGAACGTCAAGCCGGCCGAGAGCCCGTCGTAGATCACGCCGAAGTTCGCGGTCGCGCACTCCTGGATCAGGTTGAGGAACGTACCGATCGCCTGCTGGCCCATGCCGGTGACCAGGCTGCCGACCGTGTCAGCTGGCGTGCCGGTCTGCCCGCACAGACGCGTGAACCGGGTACCGGCCTGCTCATTGTCGAACGCGTTGAGCTGCCGCTGGAGATCGAACACGTCCGAGACGACGGTCTGAATGTAGGCGTGCCCAACGGCCAGGTTGGTCTGGTCGCCGTGCGGGTTGAACGCCAACGCGGTACACCCGGTGATCGTCTGACCGGTCGCCGTGTGGGTGGAATAGCCAGCGCCGGCAGCGCCCACCACAAGCGTGGAGATCTGCGTGTCGATGTCGGCGCCGTCCTGTGCCAGCTGTAGCTGGACCCGCAGCACCGAACCGTCCACATTGAACCCAATGGTGGGTGTGGTGAACTGCAATCCGGAACTGTCGTAGCCGCGCAGCTGTAGGCCGCCCCCGGTTTGGTAGGTCAGGTCCCACCGCGTGATCGTGCCGCTCGTGCCTATCGACACGATCGTCGTGCCGTCCGCGCTGGCCGACGCCGCTTCGGGGAAGTCAGCCAGGAACGTGACCTGAATGATGGATGAGGTGACGACCGGCGCCAGGTTCACCAGGAGGTAGCCGTCCTTCAGGACAGGCAGTGGCGAGGACGAGGTGTAGGCCGTGTTGGTGGCGAACTGGGGTGTCCCGGACACGACAGCCATCGACTGCCCGCCCGGTAGGCCACTGGCCACCGAGGTCGCTGTCGTGCCGTCCTCCATCGACCAATAGGCGACCAGATCCGACACGGTCGGAATGCTGGTCCGCATCACCGACTGGAGCGGCGTGTCACCCTGCCCGAGCCTGCGGTACGCGCCGGCCGCGCTCACCACCGTGGTGGCCACCTTCGCGCTGGTGTCGAACCCTGGCGTAAACCCGACCGCGAACCCCTCGAACCGGGTGGACGACGTGGTGTCCAGGATCGTGCGCACCCGCACCGGCGTGCCGCGTTTGACATTCGGCCAGTTCGCTGACAGCGCGGTCTGGCTGTAGGCGCCGGCCGAGTTATCCAGGTCGAACGAACACACGGCCGGCTGTGGTGTGCTGGCCTCATCCGCCCGGCCCAGCGTCATGGACACACCGGGGTCAAGTTGCACGTCGGTGGTGACTTCGGTCCAGGTCCAGGTCGAGTCATCGGCGGTGATGTCGGCACCCCAGGCGATCTCCACGACCAGTGACAGCGCGGGGTTGGCCGTGCCGTCGAACTGGGCGGTGAGGATGCCGACGCCGGTCACGCGATCACCAGTTGGAGCTTGTTGGTGCGGACCAGGTTCATGATCATGGTGGCCACGGCCTGATCTGCGCCTGGCAGAACCTTCAGCGTGGCGCCAGCGCCGCTGCCGCCACGAGCCCGGCCGGCGCCGCCGGCGGTCACACCACCGGCGCCGACCTGCCCGGCCATGACCATGTCACCCAGACCGTCACGTACCCGGCCCACCAGCCGCCGCGTCGCGGCCACCGCGACCCCGCTGGTCCGGTCCAGACCCACACCCACACCACGGGGCACCTGCGCGGCCAGATCCGCGGCCACCCGGGAGGGCGAGTGGATGCCCAACGCCGCGGCGATCGGTCCCGGGATCACCGATGTGATCCAGCCCATGACCTTGCCCGCCAGCCAGCCGGCCAAGCCCTCGATGCCGTGCCACAGGCCCTGCACGATGCTGGCGCCGGCGTGCACCAGCAGCGACCCCAGATCACCCAGCGAATGCAGGATCCGGCCCGGTAAGCCAGCGACCCAGTGGACCAGCCCGCCCAACTTGGACACCGCACCGGTCAGGACACCACCGAACCAGCCGGCCACCTTGCCCGGCAGCGAGGCGAGGGCCCCGAAGAAGGCCAGCACGTCGTGGATCCGCGCACCCACCCACAACCCGATCTGCGTCGCCCGGGCCACGATCCACCCGGTGACCGCGTTCCACACCGCCACGGTGATCGTCTTGACCTGCGTCCAGTGGGTGATGATCAGGGCGACCAGGCCAATCACCGCGGCGATCACCAGCGCGATCGGGCCCATCGCGATCACCCAGGCCACGGCCATCCGGCCGGCCTGGATCAGCGACTGGACACCCATCAGCACCCAGCCGGCCACCACCCGCGCCGCGGTCACCGTCGCGGTGGCCACCATCCGGGCGCCCTGGGCGATGAACTGCCCCGTCGTGACCGCAAGCGCCGCGCCGGTGCGTGCGCCCGCTACGACCCACGCCGCGACCGTCCTGGCCGCGCTGGCCGCCAGCCGACCGCCCGTGGCCGCCGCCGAGCCGCCCAGTCTGCCCAGTGCGCCGACGCTCCTCCCGACGAACGAGCCGATCTTGCCGATCCCCTTGCCGAGCAGATCGGCGGCGTCCTTGACGTCCTTCAGCCCCTTGACCACGGTCTTCGTGGTCCTGGCCGCGCCGACGAGCAGCCGGAAGGCCTTCACGCCGCCGGCCAAGGCGATCGCCAGCGGACCGAGCCAGTGCGCGTTCTGCGCCAGCCAGCCCGCCAGTGACAGCAGCAGCGGCCCGGCGACGGTCAGCGCCTGGACCAGCGCGCCCCCGACCTGCTGGGCGAGCTGCGCGAACACCGGCGCCAGGGCGATGATGATGGGCGCGGCCTGGTGCAGCGCCACCAGGAGCACCTGCGACACGACGCTGGCCACGGTGCCCAGCGCGCCGGTCAACGCGGTCAGCGCCTTCTGGCCCTGAGCCGAGGCCAAAAAAGCCTTCACCTGGGCGGTGAGGCGCACCAGCATCGGTAGCGTCCCGGCGCCCCCACCGGAGAACGCCCCGAACACGCTGATCACCACGCTCGCCACGTTGTGCAGCACGGTGATCAGCTGACCGAAGGAGCTGACACCGGTCTGGATCCAATTGTGCAGCTGCCCTGTCTGGCGCGCGCGAGCCACGAAATTAGCGAAGCCGGTGGCGGCCCGCCCGATACCCGCGGTCAGCCGCGGCAGGAAGGAACCACCGGCCGAGGCCATGTTCAGCAGGATCGACACGGCCGGCTGTAGCGCCGCGGCCAAGTTGCCCGCGGCCGCGCGTGACTGCCCCAGCAGCACCGCGACGAGCCGGACCTGGCTGGCCTTGCTCAGATACGATCCGGTTGACCTGGCCGCCGCGTTGAACCCGCCGGCCACCCCGGACAGATTCGTGCGCAGGCTGGGCAGATACTTCGCCGCCAAGCCCTTCACCTGCCCGGCGAACCCGCTGAACAACCGACCCTGCACGTCCTTCTTCAAGGCGTCCAGTTGCGGGTGCAGCGCCTTGATCTCCACCGCGGTGTCCCGAGCCGCCGGGGCCAACGTCTTCAGATCGGCGGCGTACTTCTTCGGGTTCCCCGAATCCCGCAGGGCGGCACCGAACCCGGAGACACCGATCTTGAGGGCGGACAGGCCGACACCGCCGGCCACCGCGGCCGCGGGGATCAGGCCCAGCGTCCCGGACAGCGCGGCGGCCACGCTGATCGCCGAGTGTGCCGCCGACATCGACGTGACGATCGTGTACGCGGCCTTACCCAGGCGCAGCATGCCCGCGGCCGTAGCGTCCACGCCCTTGTTCAGCGACTGAAACCCGTCGGACTTGCCGATGCGCTCCACCGATGCCGCGGTCCGGATGACCTCGGCACGGATCTTGGCCAGCGCCCGTGATACCCCGTCGCGACCCAACAAATTGAAAATCATGGAGGTGTCGCTCATGCCACCTCCCCTGTATTCACTTGTTCTGTTTGTTGCGGATATCGATGTAATCGCAGGCGTCGATCAGCTCATCCGCCGTGAGCAAATCGCGCTGTTCCCAGGGACGAATGTGCAGGACCTCGGAAATCACATTCGCATACCGGCGACGCCGGATTTCTAACGGACTTTTCCCAGCCCATCGACCGCCAGATCGCCGCCGTCGTAGGGCATCGGCCGCGCGTCACCTGGATCGGGCGGGGTCTGCGGGGCGCCGGCCACCGCGGTGTACGCGGCCGCCATGTCACGCGACGCCGACGCCGCCAGATCGCGGACGGCATCCTGCGCGTCGAGCTTGGCCCGCTCTATCTCGATGTCCGCGTCCACCACCTGCAGCACCTGCTCACGCTCCTCGGGCGTGACCCGGTTGGACCCAGCCACCTGTTCGCGCATGGCGAGCAGCTCCGGCAGCGTCATCTCCACCGTCACCTCGTGCATCGCGAAATCGGTGTCGGCCAGCCGCAGCGTCGGGTGGGTCAGCGACAGCAGGTGCCACAGCAGCACCCGCCGCGCGGCCGCCGACCCCATCAGAACCGCCTGGTTCCACTCCTCCCAGGTCATGCGGGCGTTCTTCTCGATCGCCTCGGCCCGCTTGACCCGCACCCGATCCGGGTCGAATTCGAACGTTTGCTCGGCCTCACCATCGGGCCGATAGGTGACAATCACCTGTCCAACTCCCTTTTGAACTCGTCGAGGACACCCTTGACCTCCCGGCGGAAACGCGGACGGTTGCGGGCGATCACATCGTCGAACCAGCCCAGCCGCCCCGCCTGCGTCACCCACACGTCCGTGTCACCGAACGTCGGATGCCGGAAACTCCTTCTGTTGAACCGTTGCGGCGCGTTCGCGAAACCACGCAACTTCGGTTTACGGGCCACGATCTTCACCCCGGCGGTGCGCCCCGTGGTCGGACGCGCCTGCGCCGCGACGCGTTTCGCGATCGCCGCCCGCATACTGGGCCCCGAGCCGCGGCCCTTCGAGGGCATCGACCGGATCGCCGCCTTCACCTGCACCACCACCGGCTTGACCGCCGTGCGCAGCTTTTTGGCCAGGTTGCGGCGCAGCACCTTGCCGTCCTCAAACGTCTTGAGGTGGCGGGCCAGCTCGCGCAGCTGCCGATCCTGCACCGACAGCGACATTCGGGCGGCCACTACACCGTCCCCCTGACGCCGCGGCCGGTCACGCGGTCGCCCGTGACACCGCCCCGGACAGCGTCCACTGGACCTCGGCCAGGGCCATGTCGCCGGGCGCCCCGGTCAGCGGCGTGTACTTGTCCACCAGCACCGACCCGCTGTACTCGGGGTTGGTCGCCGACGGGTCGTCACTGGTGGGCTTCACGGCGAACGTGGTCACCGTCCCGAACAGCGCCCACAAGTTGGCGTCCACCGCCGATGCGGCGTAGTCGTTGAGGAACGTGATCGACAGGGTTCCCGACTTCAGGCCGCCCTGCGATTCCTTCCACCCCAGCGACGCGAAGTTCGTGGTGTCCTGCGCGTCCACCTCCAGCGCCAGCTCGGCCTTCTGGACGTGGTCGGAGTAGTCGACCGCGTTGACCGTGACCGCCGTGGAGGTCAGCACCATAGTCGCCATACCGTCACCCCTTTCCTTCTACTTGATGCCCAGCGAAATGACGAACATGAACGACGCAGAGGTCCCCGAGATGGTCCACGTAGGACGGTAGAACGTGTCCGTGATCGGGCCGGCTACGCGGGTGATCTGCGAGCCCTGCGCGGTCGCCGCCGTGAACGTCGCCTGCGTGGTCGCCGAGGCGAAGTCCGTGGTGGAGTCCGACTCGATCGCCACGGTCAGCGACGGCGCGGTGGTGTCGGACACCGACAGCACGTGCAACGCCGCATACAGGTGATGGCCCGCGGCGATCGCGCCCAGCTGCTGGCTGGTGCCATCCCCCGTGGCGGTGCGGGCGGTGCCCGGCGGATGCGCGATCACCCCGCGCACCAGCGGCCACGTGCCATCCGCCGCTGCCTCCCACGGCGCGATGTCACCCGGCGCACCCAGCAGCGTGTACTTGGAGCTCAACGCCTTGGTGA
>DASUJK010000255.1:0-12265 GCA_036279295.1 Pseudonocardiaceae bacterium
ATCTGGTCGGTGGGAAGTCCCGTAGTAGACTGGTAACGCATCGGCTCCGCCTGTAAGTCGTGTTCTTTGGAAGGAAAACGATCTTACTAGTGCGGAGCCGTTGCCCTATTTCGGGGTGATCATGTCGTCAGAATAACGCTCACAGATAATTATTGCTGCGACCGACGCCAGATATCAGTTGATTGGGCTCAATCAGCTTTACCGCAAGCAGAAAGCTGGATTGCTCGACGTGCCGCAGGAGCGGGGAGATGCACCCGTTGCTGAGTATCAGCAAGTGCGGCAACAACTGCGTCGATCCGTTGCGCTGTTACGTCTACATAACTCGGATGAATTGGCAAAGTTGGCACAGGGCGTGCAGCGGTATGAAAATGACCTAGCCAATATGCGTTATGCGGGAGGAACTGTCGACCACGCGCAAACCGACGGGCTCCCAACGGCTCTCTACGATGCAGTTTCCGCGCTGGATGCTGCGATTGAGAAGCTGGCCGTCGAGGCCAGAAAGGTGAAGTAGAGCCGGCGCGCGGCCGTGCGTGCCGAAAATTCCATCCGTGCAGGTCAGGCTGCAGATCGATACTCGTGGATAACTCCACCGAGACGATCTTGTCGGTGTACAGTGAGGCGGTCGATCCGTTCAGTCTCGATGGCCTCGGCAGCGCCTGTAACGGTCCTGCCGCCGCGAGTGACCGATGGGTCCGGTGCACGTTGTAATGACATTCGTACTCGCGAAGCGCATGCCGGAGATGAGCTTCGTTCCAGATCAGCATCCGGAGCATCACGGCCAATCGAAAAAGTATCGATTCGAGACCCTGTCGAACGATTCGCCGATCTCATGATCGGGTAGCTCGAACTCCAATTCCGCCCACCGGAGAATAGCCATCGCCAATCCCTCTGGTTGAAAATCGGACTCAACGTAGGACACATCAATCAGGCTTATTGACACCAACTGCCCACGGGTCTTCTCTGAGATCTCCGACGAGACATACAATAAGCCGCGACAAAGCTGTTCGATCTCAGGGTGAGTCAGCTTTCGTTCAAGCGTGTCCAGGTCAAGCCAGACCTTCGACTCGGGCGAAACCCGCAGGCCAGCAGACACTCCCCCCACCTTAGCGGCCGCGGTGATCGAGACCCTGATCCCCCATGACGACTTCAGCAACCTATAGACATATGTGCGATTCACGTACATCACCAAAACCTCAGGTGAGAGAATATTCTTGATGAGAAGTAATGCTCAACACCTCGCGCAGTGGGCCTTGATATGTAGTCAAGCCCATGACCGGCGTCCCCATCCCATAGAAGACTATACCGATTCATGAAGTCCGTCGCGACATCGTCCGACATTAGCCCAAGATGCGCCTGCTGCAACCCGGCCAGCGTGTCACTATCAATCGAGAATGTCATGATTTCTGTCCCGGGCTTGTTAGCGGCGTAAGCTTCCGCCTCGGCGAGCGTTTTCCAAGAGTATACTCCAGGGCCGAAATGCGCCCGTGTAGGCTCGGTCGGGAATGGATGACCACCTGCTCGTAGCCGAGCCGAGGCGGTGACACTCTGCACAGTATAGAAGCTGGTGCTCCCACCATCTGTCCGAGCTTCCCCGGTTAGATTGTCGTGGTTTTCTACCGTACTGTCCGTCGCTCCGCCGTCACAGATCAGCGAGCTTACTGTGCCGTCAGACTGAGCTTGTTGGCCCGAGCACTCCGCTGCGTCCAATTGTGCCTGGGCGGGCGGGAGCGGGCCTGGGGTGTTGGCTCCGGCAGGTCCCTGTGTGTTGACTGCCTGGAAGGCGGCTGTCGGCTTTGCTGCCGCGTTGATCTCACCGGCCAGGCCGGTGTTCACAGGTGCGTCACCGGGACCGCTGCCTGCGGTCTTCGTCCCAGGTTGACGGGTGATGATGTCGCCGGATGGGATGCTCTGACCGATCGGCTTCGCGTTGATCGGCGTGGTGTCGCCCAGCGGCGGAGGTGGCGGCGTCGGATGCACGTGATGCGTCCCGCCGTCGATGGTGCCGCTTGCCGAGCCGCCATGGTGCGGCAACAGCGTCGAGACGCAACTCTCCTCGTTGGGCCTGACGGTGCCCGGGTTGCCACCGCCCGCGCCTACACCGACCGCCTCGGACGCCGCACCGCCGCCTTCACCGATCTCACCGCCTGGGGACCCTTCGGCCGGTCCAGGACCCCTGCCGGCCAGTCCGGAAAACAGTCCAGATAGCACTCCAGCGATCGCCGAACTGATCTTGGCCCACAACCATGCCGAGCCCCAACCACCACCACCGCTGATGGAGCCACCGGAGCCACTGACGTGACCTGAGCCGCCACCGCTCGCACAGCCACTGAGCCCGGTCGGGTCCAACTCATCGAGCGGGTCGTCGTTGCCGTAGGCGAACGAGTTCGCCGAGACCGCGGTGCCAGTGGGATCGAGCGGGTTGGTGTCGCGGCTGGTGAAGTTCGCCGTCGCTGGGTCGTACCAGCGACTCGCCGTGCCGACATCGCCCGTGGTGGGGTCTGTCCAGCCGCCCTGGTAGCCCAGATCGGCCTGGGTACCGCCAGTGGCCAGCGGCTGGCCCCACGGGTCGTAGCTCTCCGAACCGGCCAGGCTCGTACCGCCGGCACTGAACAGGCCGGTGACGTCGTTGTGCTGGTCGCTGAAGGTCAGCGACGACACTCCGCCGCTGCTGATCGAATCGAGTTGGCCATCAGGCCCGTAGCCGAAGCGTTGACTGCCGTCGCCACTGGGTTGGCTGTCCAGGCCGTCGTAGGTGAACGCGTTGCTGCCGTCGGTGGCGTCACGACCGAGGCCGTCATAGCTGTGGGCCGTGCCGCCGGAACTGATCAGCTGGTCGAATGCGTCGTAGCTGTCGTTGGTCGTGGTCGCGCCGCTGGTCTGACTCGCCAGCGTGCCGCGAGCGGTGTAGCTGTAACTGGTCGATCCGCTCGTGGCCAGTCGGTCGCGGGCGTTGAACGTCGCCGTTGTGGTTCCGTCCCGTGTCCGGTTGCCATCCGCGTCGTAGCCGTAGTCGGTCGTGGCGGTGCCGTTGTTCCAACTCGTCAACCGGCCGGCCTGGTCGTAGCCGTAGGTGTTGGTGCTCGCGCCGGCGACACCGGTGCTGGTCTGGCTGGTGATCCGGCCGGATGGGTCGTAGCCGTAGCCGATGCTCGCCTCGGCGCTTCCGGTGCCGCTGGCGAGCGTCTGTCCGGTGAGTTCGTGCTCCGCGTTGTAGGTGTTGGTCTGGGTGGCCTCACCCGCGCCGTAGGCGATGCCCGTGACCTGGTTGACCGGGTTGTAGCTGTAGGTGGCGGTAGTGCCGGTAAGCGAGTCGGACTGGGTCGACAGCCGCCCCGCGAGGTCGTAACCGAAGGTCGCGGTGCCGGTGGCGTCACTGCGGGAGGTCAGCTGTTGGTCACCGTTGTAGCTGTAGCTGGCGGAGCCCGACGGTCCCCCGGCGGTCAGCAGGTCACCGCGGTCGTCGTAGGTATACGCGTCGGTGCCGGTCGGGGTGTTGACGGACGTGAGCCGCCCAGCCGAGTCGTACCCGAGCGTGCGTGTCGCCGTCGGTGATTCGGCCCCTGCCCCGGACTGACTGGTCAACCGGCCCAACGGGTCGTAGGTCATCGACTGGGTGACGCCGCCGGGTTCGGTGATGCCGGTGGGTTCGCCATCGGCGTCGTAGCCGGTCGTGGTGGTGCGATCCGCGGTCGAGGTGTATCCAGCCACACTCGGATCGATCCTGGACTCGGGTAGGCCCAGCGGGTTGTAGGTGTAGATCGTGGCGTTGCCGTCACCGCTGGTGTACCGCGTGGGATTGCCCGCGGCGTCGTACCCGGTGCTGGTGTCGATGTTCACCGACGCCGAAGCCGGCTGGGTCTGGCTGACCGGCCGGTTAGCGGCGTCGTACGACGTCGTCGTGACCACACCCTGGGCATCCGTGCTGCTCGTCTGGTTGCCGGCCGGGTCATAACCCTCGCCGACCGACCGCAAGGTCGTCCCGGACGCATCCAGTTGCGCGGCACCGATCTGCCGACCTGCCGGGTCGTAGGAGGTCGTCGTCGCCGAACCGTCCGGCAGCGTCGTCTTGATCGGCTGTAGATCAAGGTCGTAGTTGTTGACCATGACGTTGCCGGCCGGGTCGGTCAGGGACAGCAGCTGACCGTCCTGGTCCCAGGTCAGATTGGTGATCTGGCCCAGTGGGTCGGTGACCGTCTCAGGGTCGTCGCGCTGGTAGGAGGCCAGATTGTAGGTGTACTGCGTGGTGTAAGCGGCCGGTGCGGGGTAACGCTCCACCTGGGTCGTCGTGAGCACCTGGCCGATGTCGTCGTACGTGGCTTGGGTCTGGGCGCCGGTCGGGCCGGTCGCCGACAGCGGTTCACCGTCGTTGTCATAGGTGTACTGCGTGGTGGGCGACGCGCCGTTCACCAGTGGTTGGACCTGTTGGACGACATCGCCGAGCTGGTCATACGTGTCGGCGGTGACGTGACCTAACGGGTCCGTGACCGTGGTGGCCCGGCCCAACGAGTCGTAGGTGACCGCCGTGGTCGGGGTGATCGCGCTGGTTGAGCCCGGCGGCGTGTACGCGGGTTGGGAGACACCGATCAGTTCGCCGTCAAGATCATAGGTGCCGCTGGTGATGTTGCCGTCCGGGTCGGACACTGACACCTGGTCACCGAAGTTGTCGTAGCCGTATTCGGTGATCGGATGGACCGCCGTCGGGGCGCCACCCTGCGATTCGGCGTTGACCGTTGGCTGCACAACCATGACGGTGCGACCGAGTGAGTCGGTCGTGTAGTCGGTGGTGTACGCGGCAGGGTCGCTACCGGCGACATTTCCGCGCGGGTCCGTGACCGAAGTCTGCACGCCCCGCTGGTCATAGGTCGACGACGTGGTGAGGATGGTCGACCCATCGTGCACGGCCTGGGTCGTCTGGTCACCAAGCGCGTCGTAGGCGTAGTCGGTTTGCTCGGTGACCGATCCGTTCACAGTGGACTGTGATGTCAGGTTGTTGTCGAGGTCGTAGGTGTAGTTGGTCGTGCGGTCGAGATGTTCATAGGAACCTGCGGATTCGGGCAGCTCACCGCCGAGGGTCGCCGCGGCACTGATCGGCCTGTTCGCCGCGTCGTAGGTGTATAGGATGCCCCGGTCACCGGACGGACCGGAGTCCACGGTGACATTCCCTGCCCTGTCGTACTGGTAGAAGTCGTCGTAATCGCTTACGTCGTCCGGCTGCGTGATGACATGGTTGTCTGATTGCAGCCGGTGTTCCCAGTCGTAGGTGTATTCGGTGACCCGGCCCATGGCGTCGGTGTCACTGGCCAACAGGCCGTCGGGGTCGTACGCCCGCGAGTCGACCACCAGATCCGCAGGCGTAGCTGGTGTCGCAGAATTGCCGGTCCAGTTGTGCAGGGTCGACGTGAGCAGGTCACCGTTGGCGTCGAAGGTGTTGGTGTAGGCGTTGCCTGCCGGGTCGGTGACGCTGGTGTTGTTGCCATAGGCGTCGTAGCCGTACAGCGTCTTCCGCCCGATCGGATCGGTGGTACTGGCGAGTTCGTCGTCACCGTTGTACGTATTGGTGGTGGTGCGCGTCGCATCACCACCGGTGGTGTCCGAGACCGCGCTGCTCAGCAGGTCGCCGTCGGCGTCGTAGGCGTTCGTGGTGCGCGGGGTGTGCACAGTGCTGGTGACCGCGTCGGTCGTCGCAGGACCGGTCTGGGTCATCAGCCGCGACTGACCGTCGTAGCTGTAGCTCGTCGCCACACCCGTTGGGAAGGTGTCCGACACCACGGTCTGGCCGGTGCGCCGGCCGAGGTTGTCGGTGGTGTATGTCGTGATCAGCCCGGACGCCGCGACCACTCGGGCCAGGTCACCGGAACTGTCGTAGGTGTAGGTCGTGACATGGCCGAGCGGATCCTGCTGGGTGGCCAGCAAGCCGGGCGGCTCGATGCCACCGCCGACCGCGGCCTCCGTCCCAGCCGTGTACGTGTTGGTGGTGACGGCTCCGACCGCATTCGTCGCGGTGAGCAGGTCGCCGCCTGTCGAGTACGTGTACGTGGTGTGGTTGCCGTCGCCGTCGATGGCGGTCACCGGTTCGTCATCACGTGGGTCTGTCGTCGCGTAGGTGCCGGCAGGCGGATACGTGTCCGCGGCGAACGCGGCGGACCCGGCAGCTCGATGGAGAAGGTTGCCGCGACTGTCGTAGCTGGTGTCGACGCTGTCGCCATCCGGTCTGGTCACCGATTCCGGGAAACCGTTGGCGTCGTAGTCGTAGCGGGTGGTGTCGCCCAAGCCGTCGGTGGTCGTGGAGACCCGGCCGCCGTGCAAGGGATCATAGGTGTCGCGAAGGGTCGTGTTGCTCGGGTCGATCACCGTTACCGCGGTGACCGGCGCCGAACTGGTCGCAGCAGCATGCCCAGCCGTGTAGACAGCGGCGACCTGATCGTCAGTGATGCTCGGGTACGTCGTGATGTCCGCTACCGAACCGGCGAAATAACCGTTGGCAGGTGCCGCGGCCGCGGTGCCGGGAACCGTTCCGGACCCGATATCGAGGGGAAAGTCCGTCCCGTTGGGGAATCCGGAGTCAGGTGTCGCCGAGTCCGCGACCACACCGTCCAGATACAACGTCTGGATGTCGAAGAACTGTTCGGACAGCACAGCGTAGTGCCAGACACCGTCGGTGACGACTTTGCTGGACAGCAAACCGGTGCCGCCATAGTCGCCGTGCAGTTTACCGTCGGTACCGATGTACAGCTGGGGCACTCCGCCGTAGTCGACGAGCACACCGGCTGCGGTGGTGGTCTTGAACCACAGGCCGATCGCGCCATGCATCTCCGACTCGGTGAACGAGATCGAGGAGGTGGAGCCATTGAAACCGGCAGCTGTGTCCGGTGCGTTGAGGAACGGGCCCGGTTCGCCCAATGTGACATTGTCGTAGTCGCCATCACCGTTCGAGCTGGTACTGGAAATCGCCGTCGCCGGCAACACGTTGTCAGCTTGCGCGCCAGATGATTCACCCAGCGGCCAGTAGTCGATCGGCTTGGTCGCCAGGATCGCATCCCGGAAGCCCACCGTAGAGCCCGTTGTGGTGGGAGAATTGAATTTCCAAGTCCCGCCGTGTTGATCGGTGAGCTGGGTGGTGCGGTCCGCCACGTTGTCGTAGGCGACCTGGGCGGCCGTGCTGCCGTTGGGTGTTGTGATCGAGGTGAGTTCGACAGCCGAATGGGTACCAGCCGCATACTGCTGGGCGATCGCGGGCGCGCCCAACGGGTGGGAGTAGAAGGCGACCTCGGCCTCGTGTCCGGTGAAGAACCGCCACCCGGTGCCGGGTCCCTGCACCCACGCGTTCCCGTTGACGTACCCGCCGCCGATGAACTCCGTCGGGCCGATGTTCTTGATCTGCCCTGCCCTGGTGCCGACCAGTGCGCCGTCCAGGTACATGGACTGGGTAGCACCCGCGCCGACCAGGGTGACTTGGTGCCAATTGCCGTCGTTCACGGCGGTGGCGGAGATGATCGGCGCGACACTGCTCGTCCACCATTGCCCGTAGAGCTTCCCATCCGCGCCCACGTACAGCAGTGGCAGCGAGTTGGTGCTCGGGCTGCCAGCCGACAGTGGGCTGGTGCCCGTGGACAGCAGCACACCCGCCGGGCCACCCGAGGTGGTCTGGAACCACAGCTGCACAGTGTCAGAGGTAGATGCGATCAGGTTGTTGGGCAGCGTGATCCCGTTGGTGCCACCGAAAAACGCCGCTTTGGTCGGCGAGCCGGGCAACATGCCGGGATCATGTCCGAAAGTGGTGCCGTAGGTACCGTTGTCCGTGCCCATGTTCGCGGCGACCTCGTCCACCGCGGTCGCGTTGCCATTCGGGTCGTTGAGGCGCCAATACGCCGTGGGTTGCGCGTCCAGGACCGTCGACCGGAAGTGAGAGCCCGACCCGGTGCCACTCGTGTAGCCGTACGTCGAGCACTGGGTGGTTGAGGTCGGCGGACACACCGTGGTCAGCGCGTTGCCGGTGAAGCCGTAGGCCCACGTCAGCGGCTGACCGCCAATGGTGATCGGGTCGGTCGTGACGGTCGCTAGGTGTCCACCCGACCAGGTCAGGTGCAGCGCGCGACTGCTGGCGGTGTTGGTGATGGTGGTCAGCTGACCGGCTGTGTAGCTCAGCGTCTCCGACCGGTGGTCCGCATCGGTGATCGAGGACAGCTTCCATGTCGATCCCACAGCATTGGTGAAGGTGTATGTCGTGCCGCCGCGGTCGGTAAGGGAATAGCCACCGCCCACCAGTGGCTGGAAAGTGGCATAGGTGCCCGCGGGTGGGGTGAAGGTGGTGCCGTCGGCGTTGAGCCCGAAGCGGACCGCGTGCCCATCGGGATAGGTGACCACCACGTTGCCCGAGCCGTCCGAGTCGGGTACGGCGGACATGTCGTAGACCGTGGACCAGCCAGCGCCGAACACATTGTCGGTTCTGGGGTCCTGTGAGTTGTAGGACCGCACGATTGAGAGCGAGGGGCCTACGACGGGGACCTGTGCGTCCGTCGCCGATGTCGTGTAGTCCCCGACGCCTGGGTCGGCCGAGCGCCCGCTGGCTGCCGCGCCCAGGTGTGAGGTGATCAACGGCTGTTGGACCGCCACCGAGAAGTAGTCCGGGTTGGACCAGAAGCTGCTGCCGTCCCCGTCGGAGTCCGAGACCTCCCAGAAGTAGGTCTGGTTCCACGCCAGTTTCCCGGCCGGCACCCGCCACTGGCTCACGCCGGCTGCCAGTAGGCCGGAGTCCACGACGAGCGACGGAGTCCCCGTAGGTGGTGCCGTGTAGATCTGGAAGTCGTACTTGATTCCGGTGCCGGGGAAGTTGTCGGGGTCGTGTCCGGTGGTCGCCAATATGGGCGTCAGCGTGCCGAGGGTCGAGTTCGACAGCGGGCTCATCGAGTCGATCTGTGGCGGCGTATTACTCGAATTGATGACCTCACACGTTGAGGTCGGCACGCCGTAGGTGACGTTGAACGACGTCGTCCCGGTCATCATGTCCCAGCACAGGATGTACTGCCCTGGCGCGAGCGCTCCGATCTTGCCGGTCAGGCTGATCGAACTGTTGGGCGCCACGCTGGCGGTTAGCGCGGTCGTCGTCGCGCCGACCGAGATACGCGAGAACGAGGTGGTGTAGAGCTGGTAACCCAGCGATACCGTGCCGGGCGCCCACGCCGTCCGCCCCTCGTTCTTGACTGTGACCTGCTGTGACCCGGCGACTGTCGCGGTAGGGGTGACATACGTGCCGGCAGGGCTGTAGTCCGCGCCGAACGGGCTGTAGGTGACCGACAGGTACGGCGGGAATGGGGTGTTGACGCTGGAGAACTCCTTGTAGCCGAAATCGTCGGTCTTGCTGGCGGTGACGGCCAGCCCGAGATTGCTGCCGCCATGCGCCCACTGTTCGAGCAGTTTCGTCCCGGCCGCCGAGGGGTTGTCACCGAGGTCGATCGACTCCCATTGTGCGCCGCAACCTGTGAAACCCGCGGCGAAACTGCTCGTGCCGAGAGTCGCGCCGTAGGACACCCACGGGTAGGTCTTCAGGCCTGTCGGGGACCAGGTCGACAAGATTGCCGACACGTTCACCGGTTTTGCAGTGCAGGACCATGAGTGCACTGTGTTCAGGTTCAGTGTGGCGGCTTCGATGTAGTCGTTGGCGAACTCCGTGCCGAAGCTGTGGAACAGGAGGTAGGAGTTCGCGATATGTGTGCCGCCGTCGAACGTGCCGGCCTTCAGCACGGAATCGGTGCTGTAGTCGTTGGTGAACTGGCTCATCACGTACGTCGACGCGGTGATGTTGATGCTCGTGGGATCGACGTCGATCGGGAACACCCGTGCGGGATCGCGCACCCACGCCGAGTCCAGGTCCACGCGTAGCGCCTGCTGCCCGGCCACCGTGGTCAAGGTGTACGTGACACCGTTGGACTGCGCGCCGTCGTTGGAGGCCGGATCGATGTTGGAGTCCCGCATGAATCCGTGCGGGATGGTGAGCACCGTCTTGCCGGCAGAGTCGGACAGGACTACCGCGCCGTCACCGTCCAACGCAGCGGTCAAGCCCTGCAGGGCCAGTGGGAAGGTCCAGGTCGTGGGCGCCGACGCGTTGTTCAGTACGAGTGTTTCTTTGACCCCGGCGGCGTTCGCCGCATAGGCGATCGACGCGTTCGGCAAAATGTTGGGATACGTGATGACGTTTCCGGCCGTCGTGCCCGCGACGGCCGCGGCACCTTGCAGCGAGAACGACATCGACTCGCCAGGTCCGACCGGGGTCGACATCAGAGCAGAACTGTCACCCGCTGCGGCAAACACCGGCGAGGACGAGTTCGCCTGCTCCTGCCACGTACCATCCGCCTGCTGGGCCAGGGTGGTATCGATGTTCACCCAGGCACCACTGGAGGTCTTGTAGTGCACCGGTTGCGTGTAGATCCGTGCCGTCTGCGTTCCGTCCGGATTCTCGAACACCGAACTCGTCGCGGTCCGCAGACCGACATTCTCCGGACCGGAGGCCACCGCTGGTCTTGATGTGATTCGAGCCGGATCGGATTTCGGCGTGGCCGATGTCGCCTGATTGGACAGGTGCGGTGTGGCCGTTGGCGCCGGGGCGACGACCGCCGCTCGTACCGCGGGGCCAGCGGGCCCCTTGGCTTGCCGAACGGCTGTCGGCGCTCGATGTGACTTCCCGGCTGCAGTACCTGAGTGCTGCACGGGCGTCGATGGCTGCGATGTGGTCTGTGCCACAGCTTGACCGGTGCTCAATCCAGCCAGCAAAGCGACCACGACGAACAGGGTGAAAAAGCGCACCTGCCCCGATCTGGCGGACCTCCCGGAACGACGGTCCGCAGATTGCCGCGCCTTGAGCCGGCTGGATCTGGCTGTTCGGACAGCCATCATCACGCCACGTGCCATCGCGGTGCAGCCTCCCCCAGAGAACGCGGTCCACACCGGACGCGCACACGGTCGACATTGGAGCAATCCGGAAGACTCTCGGTCAAGCATCAGTCCCCCACTCATTGACTCAAATGACCGTTATGCACCGTGTTGAGCTGGAAGTTGCGCCACTTGGCCTATGCACGATCCGATCCGCTGGTTACGGTCACCCAGCGGCTCCAGTTGCCGCATAGCAACGGAACTGACAGACCGCAACTACCGGGGGCCGACATCAACCGCAAGAAAAGATTCCTGGCCGCACTGAGCGCCGCCATCGTTGTTCTCGGCGCCGGATTAACGATCGGAATTACCCGGCTTGACGGTCACCACGACACTCAACATGTCGCCTACACCAACATCTCCGGCAACTTCAAAGCCTGCCTGCTGACGACCACCGCTGACACCCAACAGACAGCGCCCACCTGGTCGGCCATACAGTCGACGGCTCGACGCAGGGCCATCAACGCCCAACACCTCGTCGCACCACCAGGCACAGCATCAAGTCTCGTCCCATACCTGAACAGCTTGCTGTCCCTGAACTGTCAACTCATCATCACCGCCGGCGCGGATCTCGTCCCGGCGCTCACTACCGTTGCCCCACTCCACCCCCACCAAAGCTTCGCAAACATCAGCCCGACAGCCACAGACCAGCCAAACATTCAGGACCTCACGCAAGCAGCAGCCAGCAATGTAGCTCAATTGCTCGCAAAGGCGTGTCAATGCTGATCTTCGATGCTCGCGGGTTGGCGTACGACGCAGCCCAGGCGGATTTCGTGAAACCGCCAGCAGTAGCCCAAGCAACGCCAGCGCCAGCGACGGTGGGATTCGTGGCCCCGTAATACCCCCAGGCGAGCGATCGAACTGGCCGCACCTGCTCCAGTTCCATTCGGTGATCTTGAGTCCGCGCGGTCGACCGTCGTCGCGGCACGGGCAGAACGGGTGACCGGGCGGGTTGATGTGCTCCCAGACGTTGTCCTGTTGTGGTTGTGTGGAGACCGTGGCTCCGCTGTCGGCAGGTAGCGGTAGCGCCGGGGAGCACGGGTGGGGCAAATGGGGGCAAACGTTGGTTCGCACCTAGGAGCTCTTTCAAGTGTGCTCAGCGGTCCCTGATCAAGGAGAACCGCAGGTCAACGCTACTGAACGAACATGCGGTCAGCGACTACCCGGCGTAACGTCTTCCTACGTCGGGGGCAGAACGCAATGCCACGTAGCCTAGTTTGATCATGGTGTCGGCTTGGGGTTTTCGAGGTGTGCGGCGTGGCGGGGTGATCGGTGTGGGCGGGCCTGATGTGATCACGTGTTGTGTCGAGTGTGGTGGATCGTGCGGATGTTCGGCCGG
>DASUJK010000256.1:0-3259 GCA_036279295.1 Pseudonocardiaceae bacterium
CTGCGTCTGCTCGCCACCATGACCAGCGGACTCAAGCAGCGCCGCCGCCTGCTTGAGGAGGCGGTCAGCGCGCTGCGGCGCAGCGGCGACCGGTTGGAGTTGGCCCGCGCGCTGACCGATCTGGGCCCGGTCCACCGCGCCCTGGGCAGTTCCGATCGGGCCCGGAGCACGGTGCGCCAGGCTCACCACGTCGCGGTCGAGTGCCGGGCGGAGTCCCTGCTGAAACGGATCAGGCCGAATCTCTGCGGGGCGTCGTCCGCGGCGACGATGCAGGTTGCCACCGAGCCCGACGGCATCAGCCTGCTCAGCGAGGCCGAGCTGCGGGTTGCCGCCCTGGCGGCCCGGGGGCGTACCAACCGCGAGATCGCCAAGCAGTTGTTCATCACGCCGAGCACCGTCGAGCAGCATCTGACCCGGGTGTACCGCAAGCTGCGGGTACGCCACCGCTGGGACCTGCCCGAGGAGCTGTCGCTGGAGATGCTGGAGCAGGCGTGACCCGCACCGCGTCAGCCTGGGCACCCGCGGTGCGGGTAACGGGAGTACTGACCAATGAGGGTGTCAACCGGCTCATCAAACTCGACGTCCGTAACGCCCACGGGTTCCGCGGCCCGATCAACCAACGCCTACGGTCAGGCTGCGCAACCACCCGCCGACCCGGCGGCACGACAAACCCAGTTAACGTCGAAGACCCAGGATAAGGTATCCCGGCTGCCCGTTAGGGCAGGTCCGTCGTGAGGTGTTGACAGTCTGACAGACTGTGTTTAGTCTGTCAGGGCAGTGAGCCACTGTACCAAGTGCGGCCATGCCCCGTTTCGCACGCAACGCCAATCGGTCGTTCCGGACCACAGACGCGCGCCGTGTCGATATCGCAGAAATCCTGTCCTCGGCGTCGCGTAATCACACAATGCTGAACGCGTCGCGGAAAGGTCGCGGGTGCTGTTTTTCCGTGCACCCTGCTGAGAAAGGCGAATGATGACTGAAACTGTTCCGCGGCAACTGGGAACGGCCTCCCAGATAGCGGCAATACTCGGTGAGGAAAACTCGGTCCGTGAGATGTACGGGCCGCAGGGGGCGCAGTTCTACCACAGCCTCACCCAGAATCAGACCGGTGAGATCGACGACATGTTACGGGTCTGCGACGGCCGTCAGGATGGCGGTCCGGCGCTGGAGCTCGCATGCGGCAGTGGCCGGCTGACCGTGCCATTCCTTCAGGCCGGCCACGAGATGGTCTGCCTCGACATGTCATCCCACATGTTGGGAATCCTGAACAAGCGCCTCACCGAATCACCCGACGTCGACGCGAGCCGCGTTACGACGATCGAGGGCGACATGACCAACTTCGCCCTGGGGCGGCGATTCGACCTGGTGTTGCTCGCCGCGTCGGCCGTGCTGTACCTCGACGACGACCAACGGGCGGCCCTGTTCGGGCGCGTGCGTGAGCACCTGACCGACGACGGCCTCTTCCTCATGTCGCTGCTCGAGTTCCCCATGCTGGAGTCCAGCTCGGCTCCGGTCGAGTACTCGTCGGTCTTCGCGGTGCCGGCCCCGGTGCCCATGCTGTGCACGTTCATCGACTACCTCGACCCGGCCGAGCGACTGCGGTCGACCAACTTCATGTGCCAGCGGGTGCAGGACGGTGCGGTGGCCGACACCGCCATCTACACCGCGCTGTCCCACCTGGCGTCGGCCGACCACATCGAAGAGGAACTGGCCGCCGCCGGACTGCGGTGCAGGAGCCGGCGTGACGTCAACAGCGGGTTCGAGGACCTCTGGCGGAAGATGAACCTGGGCCCGGACTTCATGCACATGCTGCTGCTGGAGGTTGTACCCGGGTGACTGCTGCGGGTGGCCGTGCCCGGTCGGCCCGCGCGGCCACCCGCCACCAGTCCCGACGCCCCATCCCCATCCCCCAGACTGCCGCTGTCGGAGGAGATTGCCATGGTGGTGCTCGCCCTTGTGCTCTTCGCCGCGTACCTGGTCATTGGCGTCGGCGTCCGGGTCTGGGTGCAGTGGCGCCGGACCGGTGACACCGGCATCCGGAGCAACAGCTTCGGCACCAACCCGGCCGCGCGATGGTTCGTCATCGCCGGGTTCGTCGGTCACCTGGCTCCCGGCGTCGGCGCCCCCGTGGCCCAACTGCTCGGTCTGGATCCGGTGGGCGTGCTCGACCACCGTCCACTGCGGATTGCCGGCGCGGTCCTGTGTGGCGCGTCCATCCTCGCCCTGTTCGGCGCACAGTTGGCCATGGGCGACAGCTGGCGCATTGGTGTTGACGCGGGCGAACAGACCAGACTGGTGGTGGCTGGACCGTTCCGGCTGGTCCGCAACCCCATCTACACGGGCATGACGGTGATGGTGGTCGGTTTCGTCCTGATGGTGCCCAACGTGGTCGCCCTGGTGGGGCTGCCAATCCTCGTGGTGGGCTTCCAGTTGGAAGTCCGGCTGTCCGAGGAGCCGCACCTGCGTCGCCTGCACGGCAGTGCCTACGACGAGTACGCCGCTCGGGTCGGTCGTTTCCTCCCGCACGTGAGGCAACTGGTGCGGTCCTGAAGCGGCTTCCACCGCGTGACACCATCGACGCGATTGACAGTTCTGACGAAATCTGTCTATGGTGTCAGCCATGCATGACGTCGGTACGACCAGGCATGATCAGATCCTCACCGCGGCGCTCAGCGTCTTCGGTCGCCACGGCTACCGGCGTACCTCGATGGAACTCATAGCCCGGGCCGCTGGCGTGTCTCGGCCGGCCTTGTACCAACGATTCAGTGGCAAGGAGGACGTGTTCCGGGCCATGAGCGCCCGGATGCTCGACGGGGTACTGGACGCGGCCACCATGGCCGGCAGTGCCGACGCGCCGGTGGCGGATCGGCTCTATGACGTGCTCTCGGTCAAGGTCGAGTTCTTCGTCGGAACCATCGAGGCGGAGTTCCGTCGCGAGATGCTCGCCGACGCCGCGTCGGTAGCCGGCGACGTGGCCACCTCATTCAACGAGCGGTTCACCGCCCTGATCGAGGACACCCTGGCCTCCTCCGCCGAACTGGACCTGCTCGGCGATCCGCTGCCCGCATCCGACGTGGCCGTCCTGTTACTCGCTGCCGTCGCCGGAATCATGCAGGAGGAGCCGGAGCCCGCGGTGCTCTACCCGAGGCTGCGCCAACTGGTGACGCTGACCGTGTCCGGCCTATCCAGCCGGAGGTAGCGCCCTGCCCGGTAGTTTCCACGTTCCGCACGGAGCACCATGCCGACACGTGCCGCGATC
>DASUJK010000257.1:0-12146 GCA_036279295.1 Pseudonocardiaceae bacterium
ACTGATGGCCAGCGCGGCCGAGCTGGGTCGGGTGGTGTTGGCCAACTGAGTCAACGGCCACGAACTGTTCCGCGTACTCCGGCGATTCGGCTACCGGCCCGTTGAGATCGCGACGATCTTGTCGGCACCGAAGGAGTCCCAGTGGCCCAGCGCGGCGCGGCCGGTTAGTCGTTGGATGCCGCCGACTTCGTCGCCGAACTCCTTGACCCAGCACTGTCTCCGCAAGCGTTTGCAGCGCCTGGCGCCGGCCACCGGGCGAACTCCGTGTGGCGTGGTGCCGAGCATGCGTTGGCCGAGTTGGGATCGCGGCCGGAGGACGTGGTGCGCGGCCGGGAGTTGAGTACCGCGCTGGCAGGCCGACACGTGCGGAGCGGCGTTCGGGTACTGCCTGGCGGAGCGGTACCCGACGTCGTGTTCACCGCGCCGAACTCGGTGTCGTTCCGCTGGAGCCAACTGGAAGCCGGGCAACAGGCGGAGATCGAGGACGCCGTGCTGGAGAGCGCGACCCTGCTGCTCGACCATCTGGTCCGGCACCACCCGCCGATCGGCACCGATCCTGGGATCTCGCCCTCGGCCAGCCGGTTCGCGTGCGGCCGGATCCACCAGCAGGGTGCCGGCCGCCCGTTGGCGTCGGCCTGCGCCGGCGTCACCCGGTCCAGTTCGGCGTGGGCCTGCGCCAGCATGTCGTCGACGGTCATCCGCGTGGCGCCGAGATCAGGGCTTCGATGGTGGTCGGCACGTCCAGCAGGCTCTCGTACTCGCGGGTGGCCTCCCGCGGTTCGTGAGGCGTCCACTGGTGGCGTTCGGCTGCGCGGCCGGCGACAGGCGTTGACGACCGGAGCTGGACGCCACCAACAGCAGGTCAACGGCCCTGTTCCGGCACGCCAACAATGACGTGGTCACCTGCCCATGGTGGTATGCCGAGCCATGTCGAAAAATGTGTCCCACGATGTCGACGTCGCTCGGTGACCGATCAGTTCGGAGCACGACAGCCATGTCACCTGATCGAGCGATGGCGGGCGGGTGGCCCGCTCGGTGCCTGGTCACGGGCGGACGACACAATGGCCAGGTGACCGAGACGCGGGGCGACGACAAGACGGTGGAAGTCACAGCGGATGTTGATGTTGCGGACCTGGTCGTGCACATGGCGGGCGTGAGCGTCCGGCGCGGCAAGACGGATCTGCTCACCGGCCTCGACTGGTCGGTCGAACTGGACGAGCGCTGGGTCGTGCTCGGCCCCAACGGCGCCGGCAAGACGACGCTGCTGCGGATCGCGGGCGCCGAGTTGCACCCGACCAGTGGGCTGGCCTACGTGCTGGGTGAGCGGATCGGCAGGACCGACCTGTTCGAGCTGCGTCCCCGGATCGGCCTGAGCAGCGCGTCACTTGCCGCTCGCGTCCCGGCCGAGGAACTGGTGTCCGACGTGGTGGTCAGCGCAGGCTACGCGGTGCTCGGCCGGTGGCGTGAGGCCTACGAGTCGATGGACACCGACCGGGCGGGCGACCTGCTGACCGCGATGGGCATCGGACACCTCGGCGAGCGTACGTTCGGCACGCTGTCCGAGGGGGAGCGCAAGCGCGCCCTGATCGCGCGGGCGCTGATGACCGACCCGGAGATGCTGCTGCTGGACGAGCCGGCCGCGGGCCTGGACCTGGGTGGCCGCGAGGACCTGGTGGCCCGCCTGTCCACGCTCGCGCTGGACCCGGACGCGCCGGCCACCGTGCTGGTCACGCACCACGTCGAGGAGATCCCGCCCGGGTTCACCCACGCCCTGCTGCTGCGTGAGGGCCGGGCCGTCGCCCAGGGCCTGCTGGACGACGTGATCACGGCGGACAATCTGTCGGCGACGTTCGGCCAGCGACTGATGTTGGAACGCTCCGGTGGGCGCTTCTTCGCGCGCCGGGAGTGACAACCGTGCACACAGGCGTGTACCGCGCGGTAGCCTGCCGCGCGGGTGGGTAGCAGTACTGCGGTCGACAGAACTGCGTGGGAGGAGACATCGGTGGGTGAGTTCGTCAACCTTGAGGTCGACGGTGCGATCGGCACGATCCGGTTGGACCGGCCGCCGGTCAACGCGCTGAACAAGCAGATGCAGGACGAGATCCTGGCAGCCGCGACCGAGGCCACCCAGCGGGCCGATGTCCGCGCGGTGATCGTCTACGGCGGACAGAAGGCGTTCGCGGGCGGCGCCGACATCAAGGAGATGGCCGACCTCACCTATGCCGACATGGCAGCGCGGGCGCACCAGCTCTCCGCGTCGTTCACCGCCGTGGCGCAGATCCCCAAGCCCACCGTCGCCGCGGTCACCGGCTACGCCCTCGGTGGCGGCCTTGAACTGGCGATGTGCTGCGACCGCAGGATCGTCGGCGACAACGTCCGCCTCGGCCAGCCGGAAATCCTGCTCGGCATCATCCCCGGCGCGGGCGGCACCCAGCGGCTGGCTCGGCTGGTCGGTCCGGCCAAGGCGAAGGACCTGGTGTTCACCGGCCGCTACGTGCGGGCCGACGAAGCTCTTGCCATCGGTCTCGCCGACGAGATCGTGGCCCCCGACGACGTGTATTCGGCAGCGCGCACCTGGGCCGAGCAGTTCGCTGCCGGCCCCGCCGTCGCGCTGGCCGCAGCGAAGGCCGCCATCGACGGTGGTCTGGACGGTGACCTGGCCAGCGGGCTCAAGCTGGAAAGCCACCTCTTCGCCGCGCTGTTCGCGACCGAGGACAAGCGGGACGGCATGCACTCGTTCATCGAGAACGGACCTGGCAAGGCCACCTTCACCGGGAAGTGAGGTCACGGCAGCATGAATGACCCCGAACCCAATCCACACGCTACCGCCGAACAGGTCCGCGCGGCCTGGTCGGACCCTAAGCTGGCGAACGTGCTGTACCACGACTGGGAGGCGGACAACTACGACGAGAAGTGGTCGATCTCGTACGACGAGCGCTGCATCGACTACGCCGTCGGCCGCTTCCGTGCCGTGGCGGGCGACCAGGGCTGGCCGTACGGCCGGGCGATGGAACTGGGCAGTGGGACAGGCTTCTTCCTACTGAACCTGATGCAGGGCGGCGTGATCGAGAAGGGCTCGGTGACCGATCTGTCGCCGGGCATGGTCCAGGTCGCCCTGAACAACGCCGAACACCTCGGCCTGCCGGTGGACGGCAGGGTCGCCGACGCGGAGCGGATTCCCTACGAGGACGAGACATTCGATCTTGTCGTCGGGCATGCCGTGCTGCACCACATTCCGGACGTGCCGACCGCGCTGCGTGAGGTCATGCGTGTGCTCAAGCCGGGCGGTCGGTTCGTGTTCGCCGGTGAGCCGACCAAGATCGGCGACAGGTACGCGCGCCGCCTCGGCCAGGCCACCTGGTTCCTGACCACGAACCTGACCCGGCTGCCGGTGTTGAACGCCTGGCGGCGGTCGCAGGCCGAACTGGACTCGTCGTCCCGTGCGGCAGCGCTGGAAGCCGTCGTGGACCTGCACACCTTCGACCCGGCCGACCTGGAGCGGATGGCCCGTGCCGCCGGTGCCCGCCAGGTGAAGGCGGTCACCGAGGAATTGTCGGCCGCACTGTTCGGCTGGCCGGTGCGCACGTTCGAGGCCGCGGTGCAGCGGGACAAACTGGGCTTCGGCTGGGCGATGTTCGCCTACCGGGCATGGCAGCGACTGTCCTGGTTGGACGAGAACGTGCTCGCCAAGGTCATGCCACGCGAGCTGTTCTACAACGCACTGATCACCGGGACGAAACCGGCCAACTGATCCGTGGCATACAGCTTCACCGCCGATGACGTCGTGTTCCTGCGCTCGGCGGCAGGTGCTGACGCGCTCGCCGCGCTGGCCGCCCTGCCGCTGACGGCAGCGAGCCGCCTGACCGACGCCGGCACCGCGAGGGCCGTGGCGGGGGACCGGTTCGCCGCGACGCTGGAGACCGCCGTGCTGCGCAGGCGGGCGACGGTCAAACTGGGCGATCCGGCCGCCTGGCTGCTGTGCGACGCCGCGCTGCAACAGGCCACGCCGACCGCTGTCGCCAGGCACCGGGCCACCCGGTTGCGCAACCGGGACGTGCACGACGTGACGTGCTCGATCGGCGCCGATCTCGTCGAACTGGCCGTCGTGGCGGGGCGTTGTGTCGGGTCGGATCTGGACGAGGTGCGGCTGGCGATGGCGGCGGCCAACTGTGCCCATTTCGGTGTCGACCCGCTGCTGGTGCGGGCGGACGCGCTGCGTCCGGTCACGCGGGACACGGCCGTGCTAGCCGATCCGGCTCGCCGGGACGATACCGGTCGCCGTCGCTGGCACCCGGACGGCCTGGTGCCGCCGTTGCCCGAGTTGGTGGCCGCGTATCCCGGTCGGGATCTGGTGGTCAAGTGTGCGCCGGGACTGGACTTCGCCGCCGTGCCGTGGGCGGCGGAGATCGAACTGGTGTCGCTGGACGGCGCGGTACGCGAGGCCTGCCTGTGGACCGGCTCGCTGGCGACCGCGGGAATCAGCCGCAGGGCAACGGTTCTCCGTGGTACACAGTGGACTATCACGGACGCGGAGCCGGACGACTGTCCGGTTCGGCCGGTCGGTGAGTGGCTGATCGATCCGGACGGAGCCGTGGTCCGCGCGGGACTGGTGCGGCACTACGCGGCCCGGCACGGCCTCGGGCAGCTGGACCCGAGGATCGCCTACCTGACCGGGGACACGCCACCGCCCGGTACCAGGGCGTTCCGGGTGCTGGACCACGGCCGGTACAGCGAGAAGACGCTGCGCGCGACACTCCGGTCGTTCGACGTCGGGTCGCTGGAGATCCTGGTGCGTGGCCTGGCCGTGCAACCGGACGAACTGCGCAAGCGGCTGCGGCTGAGCGGATCGGTGTCGGCCACCGTCGTGCTCACCCGGATCGGTGACACCCCGACCGCGTTCCTCTGTGAGGCCCACCCAGCCGTGGATTAACGTGTGTCGAATGACGTCGATGTGGGGATCGCCGCTGGCCGAGCGTGTCGGTTCGTGGCGGCGGTCGCGCCGGGACCCGATGCAGACCAGGCTGTGCACGGTGGACTCGCTGCGCTGGGTGATCCGGCACCGGGCGTACACGCCGTGGTACCTGGTGCGGTACTGGCGGCTGCTGCGGTTCCGACTGGCCAACCCGCACGTCATCCTGCGCGGCATGGTGTTCCTCGGCAAGCACGTCGAACTGCACTGCCGACCCGGTTACGGGCGGCTGGAGATCGGCCGCTGGGTGCACATCGGCGACGGCAACTCGATCCGCTGCCACGAGGGTTCACTGCGGATCGGGGACAAGGCGGTGTTCGGCAAGGACAACACCGTGAACTGCTACCTGGACATCGAACTTGGCGCGTCGACACTCGTCGCCGACTGGGTCTACATCTGCGACTTCGACCACGTCACGTCGGACATCAACGTGCCCATCAAGGACCAGGGCATCGTGAAGGCACCGGTCCGCATCGGGCCGGACACGTGGATCGGCACCAAGGTCAGCGTGCTGCGTGGCACCAGGGTCGGCCGCGGCTGCGTACTCGGCGCGCACGCGGTCGTGCGCGGCGACATCCCGGACTACGCCATCGCCGTCGGCACACCGGCTCGGGTGGTCCGCGACCGCAGGGCCGACTACGAGGCAGCCGCCGAGCAGCGCGCCGCCGTGGCCGACATGGCCCGCAAGGCAGCGGTGGCGCTGGAGGAGGCGAATCAGGCCGCCGGGACCGCCCACTCCTGACCCCTACCGGCCAGTTCGTCGATCGATCACTCGGGCAGCGGTGGTTCGGCGATCCTGTGGAGCACACCGTTGGAGTCCCGGCGGTAGACACGAGCGCTGTTCTTGGCCATCTTGTTCTCGACCTCGGAGTTCAGATCGAGCTGATTCATCTCTGCCAGGGCCATCACGTAGATGACGATGTCGGCGAGTTCCTCGCCGAGGTCGGGCAGGTGTTTGCGCCACGCGGTGAATGCTTCGCCGACCTCAGCCGTGAGCAGCCCGAACTCCAGCGCGACATCGGTCGTGTTGAACCCCTTGTCGATCTTGTTGCTCCAGGCGAGTTTCTGGGCGAGGCCGATCTCCAAGGCTGCTCCCGCGTGCATCGGTGTCGCTGATGACGGTGGAGCGTAGTCGCATGCGGATGGTCGCGAATCAGGCCGCCGGGACGGCCCACACGTAGACGTTGTCGTCGTACGAGTGGATGTTGGCGTCGAACCGGCCGCCGCAGGTGACCAGCACGAGTCTGCGGGGCCCGGTCGGGCCGGCGAACACGGCCGGATCCACGCCGGTCGTCTTGTCCGTGACCTCGGTCGACGTGACCGTCCACGTGGTTGCCGCGCCCGTGCCGTCGACCGTGGTGATCGTGGCGCCCCGGGGGACCGATGCCAGGTCGTGGAAGGCGCCGTTGCCCTGGCCGACGTAGTTGACGTGGCCGACCAGGGTGGTCGTGCCGGCCGTCGCCGCCAGCGGTGCGCCGCCGGTCCAGATGCCGGCGCGGTGCACGTCGGCGGGCGGTTCCAGCTGGTCGGCCACCACGGTGGCGGCGACGACCGGGATGTCCACCTGGTTGACCGCCGCGATGCTCACCGTTTTCGGCCTGCCGGTTCGTGGCGCCACCTGGTGTACGGCGGCGATGTGCTGCGGTGGGGCTGACCGCGCGGGCGGTAGCGGGGCCGTCGGCGGGGCGCTCACCGGGTGGGAGCGCAGGAAGACGATGCCGGCGGCCACGCCGGCCGCCAGCAGTAGGACGGCCAGCGTGACCAGCAGCCGGGTCGGCCAGTCTGTGGTCTTGCTGCTGGTCACGGACCGTGTCCTCGTGTTGATCAGTTGTTCCCGCCGCTACCGCCGCCGTCCCCCTTGGGCGGCTCGTGGTGCGTCGGGGGCTTGGGGTGCTTGGGCGGCTTGGGGTGGTGCGTCGGGGGCTTGGGGTGGTGCGTCTTGGTGGTCGTCGGAGGCGCGGTCGTCGTGGTCGGCGGGGCCGTGGTCGTGGTGGGTGGCGGCTCGGTCGTCCTGGTCGGCGGAGTCGTCTTCGGCGTGGTCGGCGGCACCGTGGCCGGCTTGGTGTGGTGCGGGGTGGCCGGGTGGGTGGCCGGCGCGACGGCGCATGGCGTGGCGGCGTTCGCCATGTGCGATGTGGTCATCATCGTGCCGAGGCAGGCAAGCATCCCCAGCCCGACGACGAGCGCCACCGAGCCGGTGAGCCGCTTGCTCCGCCTGCGGGCCACCAACGTGAGCCCGACGGCGGCTGCGACGAGAAGGAGAGCCGCGATGCCCATGGTGATGCGGCCACCGGTGGTGGCGCCGCCACCCGCGTCAATGCCGCAGGCTGCGAGTACGTTCATTCCGTGTTCCTGTCTCATGTTTCGGGTGAGTCCACAACGGACGGTGGCTGCCCGAACATAAGGCGACAGGACAAGGAAAGCATTGTCAGGACGAGTGAAAATTCGACACCGACCGAGTGATCTTCAGCCGAACGCGTTGCCGGTCGCGATCTTCGGACGGCCGAGTTCGTCGTCGTGGGTCCCGGTGCTCGCCAGTGCGTAGACATCGGCGGTCGCGGTCGCGATGCGGTCCCAGTCGAAGTCGACGGCGAGCCTGCCGCGGGCCGCTCTGGCGCGGGTCCGGGCCGCTGCCGGGTCGGCCAGCACGGTGTGCACGGCGTCCGCCATGGCTGGCACGTTGCCAGGTGGGAAGGCAACGCCGGTCCGCCCGTCGATGACCACCTCACCGAGCCCACCGGCCGTCGATGCCACCAGCGGGGCACCGGCCGCAGCCGCCTCCAGGGCCACGATGCCGAACGGCTCGTACCGGCTGGGCAGCACCACCGCGTCGGCAGCGGCCAGCGCGGCGCGTAGTTCACGGTCGGACAGGTGCCCGACGAAGTCCACCGCCCTGCGCACCCGATGCTTGCGTGCCACGGCCAGCAGTTCCTGCTCCTGCCGCCCCTTGCCGGCCACCACCAGCCGCGTGCCGGGGTGCCGCGCCCGGATCCTGGGCAGCGCGGCGATCAGGTCGTGCACGCCCTTCTCCCACTCCAGCCGCCCGAAGAACAGCAACAGCGGCGTGCCGTCCGGACCGTGCTGCCGGCGCACCGCGGCCACCTCGGTGGCGCCGATCCGCCACGCTCTGGCCTGGATGCCGTTGTGGATCACCGTGATGGCCTCCGGCTCCACGTCGAACAGGTGCGCCACCTCGCGACGCATCGCCGTCGAACACGTGACCAGCGCGTCGGCCCGGTTGGCCAGCCACCATTCCACCGAGTGGACCTGCTGGTTCAGCGGCTGGGACAGCCAACCGGCGTGCCGGCCGGCCTCGGTGGCGTGCACCGTGGCCACCAGCGGCACACCGAGCTGGTCGGCCACCGCGACGGCCGGATGGGTGACCAGCCAGTCGTGCGCGTGCACCACGTCGGGCCGCCAACCACGCAGCAGCCGGTGTGCCGCCCGGATCATGGCGTGGCCCATGGCGAGGGTCCACGCCACCAGGTCACGCTCGAACGCGAGGTGTGGCGGGTCCTCGGCGACCCGCACCACGCGGACCCGTTCGGCCACGGTGTCCTGCGTTGGATGGGTACTGGCGTCCGTCCCCGACTCGTGCCGGCACAGCACGACGACGTCGTGCCCCTGGGCCGCCAACCGGGTGGCCAGGGCATGCACATGCCGGCCGAGCCCGCCGACGACGACGGGCGGGTACTCCCAGGACAACATCAGTACACGCATGATCGGACTGATCCTCGCATCTCCCCGGTGGAAGCTACTGGTCGGTATCCTATTGGCCTGCTGATCCACATTGTGGATAGGCGAAACGGACATCCGGCGGTACGGTGCTCAGAACCGTCCGGGGCCGGGTGGTCGCCGTAGGTGGCGCCGGACGTGGTAGTACGCTCGCTCAGCTGAGAACTTGCCGAGTACTGTCCTTGATCTGTCCATTCACGGTCCGCCTCCTGAGCCGTACCGTGTGTGACGGTGCCCGCGCCCGCGGACACTGGTGGGAGGTAGCGATGACCGTCTGGTCGTTCGCTCCATGGCTGATCGCTTTGCTCGTCGCACTGGGACTTGGCGTCTTCGGTCGGTTCAGTGACTTCCGGTCCAGGCAGAGCCGCGATGTTGAGCCCGAGAACGTCGATCAGGGGTCGTATCCCGAGGACAACTGACACCGCAGGTCCCGGGCGTCCAGATGCCCGAACGGTCCATCGGCGGCGCGAAAGTCGGCCGCTCCAATTCGTAACGCGGCAGCCAGTTCGAGGGTCCGCGCACGGTGTCGCGCCGCACGCCGTCTCGCATAGTCGGCAGCCGAGTCCTTGGTGACCATGAACGCCCAGTCGCTGGACAGCGTCAACAGGGCTTCCCGGACGAGTTCGTCGGCGAGCGGGTTCCGGTGGTCGCCGACGAACTCGTCCACAGTGGACAGCAAGTCGCGTTGCACTGCCGCGCCGGCTTCGACCATGTCGGCCACCTGCTCGCCGTCCCACACCCGCCAGTCCTTGCCGGAACCCCAGGACGAAGCCGGCAACTCGACCGGCGACCCGAGATGCCCGGCGGCCAGCGCGCCGCCCAGCGTGCTGACCCGTACCCCGGCCTCGGGCAGTGCGCGCAGCACACCCTCCAGCCACGCTGGACCCTCGTGCCACCAGTGGCCGAACAGTTCCGTGTCGTACGCGGCCACCACCAAACCAGGATGGCCGTCCCGGTCCCGCACGGCACGCAGCCGAGCCACCACCGTGGCCACGAAGTCGTCGACATGCCCACGCACGGCCACCGCGGCGAGTGCCGGGTCGTAGGGCTTCTTGTCCTCCGGTGCCACCTGCCGACCGGTCACCCGCGCCGGCTTCAGACCGGACGGATGGTCGTACGTGTGGAAGTCGCGATACGCCGGATCACCGGGATAACCGGCCTTCGGCGACCACACCCGGTACGTCACGTCGAGATCGCGGGCGAAGCACACGACATCGCTGTCGCCGACCGGATGCGCCGCCGACGTCCGGCCGCGCAATGCCGGACCGTCGACCAGGAACCGCCGCACGCCCGCGGCCGCGTAGTCGTGTTCCATGCCGGGCGCGTAGCCGCACTCCGGGGCCCAGATGCCAGCCGGGGCACTGCCGATCCGCAGCCGCGTGTCGGCCAGTCCGGTGCGCAGCGCGAACCCGCGGACCCGGCTGTCCAGCAGCGGCTGGAACGGATGAGTGGCAGGCCCGCCGAGCAGTTCCACCACAGCGGAGTCGACCAGCGGCCGCAGCACCGGGGAAAACCCGTGTCGCCACTTCGTTTCGAAGGTCTCCAACGCGGCACCGGCCGCCCGGTACTCGGCCGCAGCCAGCGCCTGGAGTGCCGGGGCTGCTTTCCACCTGCCGTGCCAGCGGGTGGCCGCGTAGCTCGCCCGCAACTGCCAGCCGCCCAGCCATTCGTGGAACGCGCGTAGGCAGTACGGGTCGTCCAGTTGGGCCGCGAGCACCGGAGTGACACCCAGCGTCAACACGTCCCGCCTGCCCTCGGCGGCCAATCGGGTCAACACGTCGACCACCGGCAGGTACGAGTGCGCCCACGCCTGGTACAGCCATTCCTCGCCGACCGGCCAGGAACCGTGATGCGCCAACCACGGCAGGTGGCTGTGCAGCACGAGACAGAACGTGCCGACCGGTTCGTCGCTCACTCGGGGACCCTCGCCACCGCGACCAGATCCAGGCTCGCGGCCACGTCCGTGTCGTGCACGTCGAAGTCGGCTGCCAGCACCGATGCCACGTCGGCCAGCAGACCGGCGGGCCAGATCGCTTCGCCGGGCAGGTGACCCAGGACCACGCCGACCTGCGCGTCGATCAGTGAACCGCCGTGGGCGGCGTCCAGTTCGCGCAGCCGGGGACCGTGGTGCAGACCGCCGAGGAAGTCGATGCCGAACCCGGCATCATGCAGCAGATCTGCCAGTTCGTCGGCTGCGAGTTCCCTGGTGTGGAAGGGATTCAGCGGTGTGTCCTGGCCGGGGGAGAACGTCAGCCGGTTCGGCGTGGTGATCAACAGCGTGCCACCGGACCGCAGCACACGCCGGCACTCGCCAAGGAAACCGACCTGGTCCCACAGGTGTTCGATGACCTGGAAATTGGCCACCACGTCCACCGCCGCCGACCGCACCGGCAGTGTGACGAGATTGGTCTGTACCGTCGTGACCTGCGGGTATCGGGCTCGGACGTGCGCGCAGGACGGTTCGTCGTAGTCTGCCGCGACCACCGCGGCCGCGACCTCGGCGATCAGCGCGGCGCCGTAGCCCTCACCGCAGCCGGCATCCAGCACGACGGCGTCGGCGCAGTGTGGCAGCAGCCACGCATAGGCGGCCTCGTGGCGCCGGAACCAGTAGTTTTCCTCTGGCAGGTCGGGAACGGTGCGCTCACCGGTCAACGGCAATGGCTCGCCGGGTGGCGTGCCGTTCTTCACGGTCTGCACGTCGGGCACGGTAGCCGACCAGGGGCACTGGCGCGTCAGCGGCGCGGGAGTGCCAGGAGCGAAGCGACTCAGTAGGCGACTCAGGAGGTCATGACACATGTCGAGCACGAGCCAGCCGAAGGACAGCCCGGTCGGATGGGTGGGCGACCACATCCGCCAGTACGTGGAAAGCGGTGGCACGGACGGCTACGAGTGGCGCGGCACGACGATCCTGCTGCTCACCACCACCGGCCGCAAGACCGGCACGCAGCACCGGACCGCGCTGATCTACCGGGCGGACGGCGACAGCTTCGTGATCGTCGCGTCCAAGGGTGGCGCCCCGAAGCACCCGGCGTGGTACCTCAACCTGACCGCCAACCCGGACGTGACCGTCCAGGTGAAGGACGAGGAGTTCGCAGGCCGGGCGCGGCTGGCCGAGGGTGACGAGCGCGAGCGGCTGTGGAAGCTGATGGTCGAGGTGTGGCCGTCCTACGACGAGTACCAGGCCAAGACCGAGCGGGAGATCCCGGTAGTGGTGATCGACAAGGTGTGAACGCCGGGGGTGGCGACCGGTGGGCCGGTCACCACCCCGCCGCGTCACAGGTTGAGACTCGCGGTCACGCTCGTCGGCAGAGCCGAGTTCAGCGCGCCGCTGGAGAACACGTACTGGCCGTGCTCGACCGACGGTGGCGCCGTCGCGTCGATGTCGCCCTGGGTGATGGCCAGCTTGGCCACCGGCACGGTGACGGTCACGCACATCGGTCGC
>DASUJK010000258.1:0-2600 GCA_036279295.1 Pseudonocardiaceae bacterium
CGTCGTCGGCGCTGGAGTGGACGGTGGTGGCGCCGAACTGGACGTGCTGCTCGAACACGCCGCGGCCAGACCCCCGGCCAGCGTGATCGCGATCAGTACGTTCGCCGTCCGGCGGCTACGCATCGTGTAACTCCATTTCCTGGTGCGCTATCCTTGGGTCCATGAGCACGCGGAGCCTGCTCCTTAGCACGCCGCGTCGACCATAGCGAAGAGGTCGACGCGGCAACCCCTCATGGCCGAATGGTGCCTGGGGGGTTTTCTGTTGTTTCGGGACAGGTAGCTGATCAGGAGGATTCCGGCGATGACGGACGGCGCCACGACCGCCAGCCCCACCGAGGCCGTACCGGCCCATCGGTACACCGCGGCGCTGGCCGGGCAGATCGAACAGCACTGGCAGCAGTACTGGGAGGAGCACGGGACCTTCCACGCGCCCAACCCGGTCGGTGAGCTGGCTGCGACGCCGCTGCCCGAGGACAAGCTGTTCGTGCAGGACATGTTCCCGTACCCGTCCGGGGAAGGGCTGCACGTCGGCCACCCGCTGGGGTTCATCGCCACCGACGTGTTCGCGCGCTTCCACCGGATGACCGGTCGGAACGTGCTGCACACCATGGGTTTTGACAGTTTCGGGCTGCCGGCCGAGCAGTACGCGGTGACCACCGGGCAGCATCCGCGCAAGACCACCGAGGGCAACATCCAGCGCTACCTGGCGCAGATCCGCAGGCTGGGGCTGGGCCACGACGAGCGCCGCCGGGTGGCCACCACCGACGTCACGTTCTACCGGTGGACGCAGTGGATCTTCCTGCGCATCTACAACTCCTGGTACGACACGGCGGTGGCCAAGGCCCGGCCGATCGACGAGCTGGTCGCGGAGTTCGCCGACGGCACGCGTGCCACGCCGGACGGCCGCCCGTGGGCCGAGCACAGTGACGTCGAGCGGCGCACGCTGATCGACTCGCACCGGCTGGTGTACCTGTCCGAGGCGCCGGTGAACTGGTGCCCGGGGCTGGGCACAGTGCTGGCCAACGAGGAGGTCACCGCGGACGGCCGCAGCGAGCGCGGCAACTTCCCGGTGTTCCGGCGCAGTCTGCGCCAGTGGATGATGCGGATCACCGCCTACTCCGACCGCCTGGTGGACGACCTGGACGGGCTGGACTGGCCGGACCGGGTGAAGACGCTGCAGCGCAACTGGATCGGCCGTTCGCAGGGCGCCCGGATCCGGTTCCCCGTGGCGGGTAACGACATCGAGGTGTTCACCACCCGCCCGGACACGGTGTTCGGTGCGACGTACCTGGTGCTGGCCCCGGAACACACGCTGGTCGACGAGATCGCGGCGGCCCAGTGGCCGGCAGGCGTGGACGAGCGCTGGACCGGTGGCGCGGCCACGCCCGCCGATGCCATCGCCGCCTACCGGCGGATGGTGGCCCGCAAGTCCGACCTGGACCGCCAGGAGAACAAGGACAAGACCGGTGTGTTCACCGGGGTGTACGCGACGAATCCGGCGAACGGCGCCGAACTGCCGGTGTTCATCGCGGACTACGTGCTGACCGGCTACGGCACCGGCGCGATCATGGCGGTGCCGGGCCAGGACCAGCGGGACTGGGATTTCGCGGTGCAGTTCGGGCTGCCGATCATCCGCACGGTGCGACCGACCGACGGCTTCGACGGCGAGGCGTTCACCGGTGACGGACCCGCGGTCAACTCGGGGTTCCTGGACGGGATGGCCGTCGCCGAGGCGAAGCGGACGATCATCGCGTGGCTGGAGGAGCACGACGCGGGCGAGGGCACCGTGCAGTACAAGCTGCGCGACTGGCTGTTCGCCAGGCAACGGTACTGGGGTGAGCCGTTCCCGATCGTCTACGACGAGACCGGGCTGCCCATCCCGCTGCCGGCCGACATGCTGCCGATCGAGCTGCCGGACGTGGCCGACTACTCCCCCGCCACGTTCGACCCGGACGACGCCAACTCCGAGCCCGCGCCGCCGCTGGCCAAGGCGACCGAGTGGGTCACGGTCGAGCTGGACCTGGGCGACGGGCCGAAGACGTACCGCCGCGACGTCAACGTGATGCCGCAGTGGGCCGGTTCGTGCTGGTACCAGCTGCGCTACGTCGATCCGTACAACAGCAACGCGTTCTGCGACCCGGCGAACGAGAACTACTGGATGGGGCCGCGGCCGGCTGAGCACGGCGCGACCGACCCGGGTGGGCTGGACCTGTACGTCGGCGGCATCGAGCATGCCGTGCTGCACCTGCTGTACTCCCGGTTCTGGCACAAGGTGCTGTTCGACCTGGGCGAGGTCACGTCGTCCGAGCCGTACCGGCGACTGTTCAACCAGGGCTACATCCAGGCGTTCGCCTACACCGACGAGCGCGGTGTCTACGTGCCGGCCGACGAGGTCACCGAAGAGTCCACTCCGGACGGTCCGGCGTACTTCTTCCAGGGCCGCAAGGTGAACCGCGAGTACGGCAAGATGGGCAAGAGCCTGCGCAACTCGGTGTCGCCGGACGAGATGTGTGCCCGCTACGGCGCGGACACGCTGCGGCTGTACGAGATGTCGATGGGTCCGCTGGACGTGTCCCGGCCGTGGGCGACCAAGGACGTCG
>DASUJK010000259.1:0-12946 GCA_036279295.1 Pseudonocardiaceae bacterium
GCCGCGTACTCGACACCCAGTGCCGGCAGCGACATCGCGGCCAGGGTCAGGTAGCGGGCCAGGATGCCGGCGAACAGACCACCGTCGCCGCCACCCTGCCCGCGCAGCACCGGACCGAGCTCGTCAGGCACGGTGACGTGCGCCGCGACGGCCTCGATGGTGCGCACGGCGCGCTTCGCCCAGGTGCCACCGCCGGCCATGCTGTCCCGGGTGGCCAGCTCGACGCAGGCGCCGAGAAAAACCCCTTGACAGTAGGTGTAAACGGTCTTCTCCAGCGATTTGACCTCGCCGTTGCGGCGCACGTGCATGCCGTCGTAGACCAGGCCGGTGTCCTCGTCCAGCAGGTACTCCTCGATCCAGTCCACAGTGGAGCGAGCGCGCTGCCGGTCGGTCCGGTCGCCTTCGCCGACCGTGGGCAGGTCGGGCAGCCGGGCCAGCAGGATCGCGGCCGGCCCGTTCGCCGGCACGTTCTTGAAGTCGTCGTTGTAGCGCTCCACCCGGCGCCACCAGATCCCGCCGCCGCCGTGGTCGGTCCAGCCGTCCCGCAGGCGCGCCGCGATCTGCCGCAGCGCCTCGGGCCGCCTCACCCCGCCGTACTGCTGGGCGCGCAGCAGCGCCAACCCCAGCCACGCGATGTCGTCGTAGTAGTCGTTCAGCCAGGAACCCAGGTTGCGGCGCCGGATGCCGTTGACCATGCGTTGGATGCCGGCCTTGCGGCTCGGCGACGGGGAGCGCAGCTGCGCGTCCACGAGGCAGTCCAGCACGTGTGCCTGCCACCAGTAGCCCCACGGGCCGAACAGCCGGTGGTTCGGCGAAGCCGGCCAGCGCGGCACGGCGAGCAGGGTGCCTGGCAGTCCCCAGAGCCTGCGCAGGTGCCGCGCGTAGATGGCCCGCTCGGCCACTCCCGCGCGTGCCGCCCACAAACGCGGACTTGCCAACGCAGCCCGTTCGGTCACTACACCATCGTGACCGCTGAATCGTTCATGATGTCCGACCGGAGACCCGAACGGATCATCGGATCGCTACCAAGCCACCCGAAGGTCGGCATGTTGGCGCACCCACGCGTGCATCACGATCCCGGCCGCGACTCCGGCGTTGACCGATCGTGTGGAACCGAACTGCGCGATCGACACCACCAGTGTGGCCGATTCGCGAGCTTCGTCGGTCAGCCCGGGACCCTCCTGGCCGAACAGCAGGACACACCGGCGGGGCAGCGAAGTCTCCTCGATCCGGACCGAACCGGGGGTGTTGTCCACAGCCACGATCACCAGGTTCTCGGTCCGGGCGAACGTGCTGAGGCTGTCGAAGTCCGGCTGGTGCACCACGTGCTGATACCGGTCGGTCACCATGGCGCCCCTGCGGTTCCAGCGCCGTCGCCCCACGATGTGCACGGCCCGCGCCGCGAACGCGTTGGCGGTCCGCACGACCGTGCCGATGTTGTGGTCGTGCTGGAAGTTCTCGATGGCCACGTGGAAGTCGTGCCGCCGCTCGTCCAGGTCGGCCACGATCGCGTCGCGCCGCCAGTAGCGGTAGGCGTCCACGACATTGCGCCGGTCACCGGCGGCCAGCAGATCCGGGTCGTAGCGGGCGTCGTCGGGCAGCGGGCCCGGCCACGGCCCGACGCCGACCTCCCGACCCCACTCGGTCGGCCCCAGGTCGTCGTCGGTCACCGGACCACCGTAGGGCCAGCGGTCACGCCTGCGTCGCGTGGTCCATCCGGTGCTGCCGCTTCGGCGAGCGCATCGCGATGCCGACCCAGGACGCCACCACGATCAGCCCGACGATGATCTGCACCAGGAGCACGTCGTCCGCCGGGTAGAGCACGCCCGTGATATAGGTGTCGATGAAGCCGCCCTGCAGCGGCGCGAGACCGCCCATGTGGCGGAAGTAGTTCTCCAGCCAGGTCAGCGGGCACGTCACCGGCACGACCAGGCTGAACACCGCCCAGGCGATCGCCAGCAGGTGCAGGGACATCGTCCACCGCCACCGCCAGGCGAGAAACCCGCCGAAAACGATGTACCCCATCACCAGGTAGTGCACAGCAATCGTGATGTCGTCCAGCACGCGCCCGACCATGGCAGCCCCTCCCACAGCCAGGGTAGAACGCTGATCATGCCCGGGCGAGCAACATCCGAGGGATGGTCATCACGCGTTAGTCACGCTGTTACCCGAAACGGGCGATTTCGTCACAATCCGAGGTCTGCCAGATCCAGCAGGTAGCGATAGGGCAGCCCCTCGGCCTCGATCGCCTCACGGGCACCGGTGTTCCGGTCCACCACGGTCGCCACACCCACCACATCGGCACCGGCCTCCCGCAGCGCGGCGACCGCCGTCAGCACGCTGCCACCGGTGGTCGACGTGTCCTCGACCGCGAGCACCCGCTGGCCGCTGACCTCGATGCCCTCGATGCGGCGCTGCATGCCGTGCTCCTTGGTGGCCTTGCGCACCACGAACGCGTCCAGCACCTCGCCCGCGTTGGCGGCGGCGTGCAGCATCGCGGCGGCTACCGGGTCGGCGCCCAGGGTGAGGCCACCGGCCGCGGTGTAGCGCCAGTCGGCGGTCAGCTGGCGCAGCAGCGTGCCGATCAGCGGGGCGGCCGCGTGGTGCAGGGTCGCCCGGCGCAGGTCGACGTAGTAGTCGGCCTCGACACCCGAGGACAGCGTGACTTTGCCGTGCACGACGGCCAGTTCGCCCACCAGCCGGGCAAGTTCGGCCTTACCGGCCCGATCGATCAGCACGCTCCCACCCTAACCGTTGGGATCAGGTGCGATCACGGCCGGCGAAGCTGCTCCCGGCCAGGCGGCGCAGCAGCCCTCGCGGTATCACGCGGGTGGCCGCGACCACTGCCTTGTACTGCGGGCTGGGGATCGAGACGACCCGGCCGCGGTGCAGGTCCGCCATGCAGTCCCGGACGACGCGGTCCGCGGTCAGCCACATCCCCGGCGGCGTGCTCGGGGCCGTGATGTCGGCGCGGTCGTGGAACTCGGTCCTGGTGAAGCCGGGACACAGCGCGATGGCGTGCACCCCGGTGCCGGTCAGCGAGCTGGCCAGCCCCTCGGTGAACGAGGTCACCCAGGCCTTGCTCGCCGTGTAGGTGGAGCCGCGACCGGGCAGGAACCCGGCGACGCTGGACACGTTGATGATGCCGCCCCGGCCGCGTTCCACCATGCCCGGCACCGCGGCCCGGGTGAGCAGCAACACGCTGGTCACGTTCACGTCCAGCTGGGCCTGCAGATCGTCGGCCGGGGACCGCCAGAACTCGCCGGGCAGCGCGAAACCGGCGTTGTTCACGAGCAGATCGTCGGGGTGGTCGGTATCGGTCAGCCGCTCGGCCACCCGGGACCGGCCGTCGCCGGTGGACAGGTCGGCGGGTAGGACGGCGGCGTCGATCCCGTGCGTGGTGTGCAACTCGGCGGCCATGGCGTGCAGCCGGTCGACACCACGGGCCACCAGCACCAGATCACTGCCCTGCGCGGCCAGCCGACGGGCGAACGCGGCCCCGATACCGGCGGTCGCGCCGGTCACGAGCGAGGTACGCATGGGTCCACGCTAGTGCCGGCGTCTCGGCGCGCTTTCCGGGCGGGTCTTTCAAGAGGGTTCACACGCTGGCGCACCGACCGCGAAAGTGCCTAGGCCCAACCTGGCCGCAGCAACAGTCGACTCGCGTCCGGAAGCGGTCGACTCACCGTGCCAGCGATCGACTCGCGCCCTGCTGCGGTCGACTCGCGTGCGCGAATGGTCGACTCGCGCTGTTGGCTCGTCGGACCGGTGGTCAGGCGGAGTTGGCCGAGTTGCCGTGGCTGGTGTCCAGGCGGGGCTTCTTCGGCTCCCGGGCGTCCAGTTCCAGGGGGTCCACGATGTCGGCGAGTTCGCCCAGGTCGCGGAGCAGGCGCTCCAGGCGGGCCGGGCTGGCCTGGGCCGGTGCGGCGGCGAGCACCCAGTCGTCCTCCAGCCACATCACCGTCACGTCGCCGCCGACCTCCTCGGCCGCGTCCACCAGGTCCGGCGTGATCAGCGCGCGCGCGGCAGCCAGGTCGGACACGAACGCGTAGCGCGGCCCGATCGGGCCCAACAGGTCAGGCATCTGCTCCCGCTGGAACGGCACACTGGGTAGCCACAGCTCAATCATCACCCCGATCGGGTGACGACACCGCACGCCGACCAGCACCGAGTTGACCTTGCCGGTGGTCTCGTAATCGGCGACGTAGACCTGACGACGGCCGTCCGCGGTGAACGTCGAACCGGCGACCACGTCCCTGGCCACACCGGTGCCGTAGTAGGCGATCGCGCCGCCGTGCCACCGGGTGAGCAGCACATGGTCCGTCTCGGCGAACTGCCAACCGCGCAGCGCGGCCCAGCGGCGCCGCTCCCGGTTGCGCGCCGTCCGCGTGGCGCGGTCCCGCCCGAGCAGGGCAAGTCCGGCCACCAGCGCTGCCGCCGCGATGGTGAACCACACCCAGGCCGGAATGCCCACGGACACGAGGGTAGCGGTGAATCGATTCGCGGCGAAGATCCACAGTCGGCCAGTTGTGCCGCGGGACCAACTCGTGATGTGCCGGGCTGCCGTGCGGCGCAGCCTGGTGGGCCGAGGGGCGGCCGTCCCACCAGGCACTGTCCGACAAGATCACCGATTCGGCTGACACCCGTTCGGGGCTAACCGTGCGGTCGCAAGATCATCGACCAAACCGAGCCGACCGCCAACCGGCCCAGTCGGCAGCGTCCGAACGGCCCACCGGCCAGGATTACCCGAGGCGAGCCGCGGCTGGATCGCGGACGAGACAAACCCGGCCGACCGTGGCGCGAGCGCCTGGTCGGCCGGGATCGTGATCAGCCTTCGCTCAGCTGGCCGCCGTGGTGAACGGCGGAGTGTCGACCGGCGCCGCCACCCGCGTCACGTCCAGCCCGGAGTTGTCGTCGCGGACATCGACGTGCACCGTGTCGCCGTCCCGCACCTCGCCGGACAGCAGCGCCTTGGCCAGCTGGTCGCCGATCGCCGAGGACACCAGCCGACGCAACGGCCGGGCGCCGTACACCGCGTCGAAACCGTTGAGCGCCAGCCAGTCCCGGGCCGACACCGTGACGTCCAGGGTCAGCCTGCGCTGTGCCAACCGGGCGGACAGCCGGTCGAGCTGGATGTCCACGATCGACGTCAGCTCCTCGGTGGACAGCGCGTGGAAGACCACGACGTCGTCCAACCGGTTCAGGAACTCGGGCTTGAAGTGCTTCTGCACCACGGCGAGCACCGCATCACGCCGGCCGCGGTCGTCCAGCGACGGGTCGGCGATCGCCTGCGAGCCGAGGTTCGACGTGAGGATCAGGATCGTGTTCCGGAAATCCACCGTGCGGCCCTGGCCGTCGGTCAGCCGACCGTCGTCCAGCACCTGCAACAGCACGTCGAACACGTCCGGGTGCGCCTTCTCGACCTCGTCCAGCAGCACGACCGAGTACGGCCGCCTGCGCACCGACTCGGTGAGCTGCCCACCCTGGTCGTAACCGACGTAACCGGGCGGCGCACCGACCAGGCGAGCCACCGAGTGCTTCTCGGAGTACTCGCTCATGTCGATGCGGATCATCGCCCGCTCGTCCTCGAACAGGAACCCGGCCAGCGCCTTCGCCAGCTCGGTCTTGCCGACACCGGTCGGGCCGAGGAACAGGAACGACCCCGTCGGCCGGTCCGGATCGGCAACACCGGCCCGCGTCCTGCGCACCGCGTCGGACACCGCGCGCACCGCCTCGTCCTGCCCGACCACCCGGCTGGACAGGTCGTCCTCCATGCGCAGCAGCTTCGCGGTCTCACCCTCCAGCAGCCGCCCGGCCGGAATCCCGGTCCACGCCGACACGACATCGGCGACGTCGTCCGGGCCGACCTCCTCCTTGAGCATGACCTGGCCGTCCTGCGTCGACTCGGTGGCCTGCGCCAGTTCCTTCTCGACAGCCGGAATCCGCCCGTAGCGCAGCTCCGCGACGCGCCCCAGCTCACTGTCCCGCTCGGCCCGCTCCGACTCGCCGCGCAGCGCCTCCAGCTGTTCCTTGAGCTCGCGGACCCGGTCGATGGACGACTTCTCGTTCTGCCACCGCACGGTCAGCGCCGACAGGCTCTCCCGCTTCTCGGCCAGTTCGGCGCGCAGCGCGGACAGCCGCACCCGCGAAGCGGGGTCGTCCTCCTTGGCCAGTGCCATCTCCTCGATCTCCAGCCTGCGCACCGCCCGCTCGACCTCGTCGATCTCGACCGGCCGCGAGTCGATCTCCATGCGCAGCCGCGACGCGGCCTCGTCGACCAGGTCGATCGCCTTGTCGGGCAGGAACCTGGCGGTGATGTACCGGTCGGACAGGGTCGCCGCGGACACCAGCGCGCTGTCCATGATCCGGACGCCGTGGTGCACCTCGTACCGTTCCTTCAGGCCACGCAGGATGCCGATCGTGTCCTCGACGCTCGGTTCACCGACCATGACCTGCTGGAACCGCCGCTCCAGGGCGGCGTCCTTCTCGATGTGCTCGCGGTACTCGTCCAGCGTCGTCGCGCCGACCATGCGCAGCTCGCCACGCGCCAGCATCGGCTTGATCATGTTGCCGGCGTCCATCGCGCCGTCACCGGTCGCGCCCGCGCCCACGATCGTGTGCAGCTCGTCGATGAAGGTGATCACCTGGCCTGCCGACTCGGTGATCTCCTTGAGCACGGCCTTCAGCCGCTCCTCGAACTCACCGCGGTACTTCGCGCCGGCCACCATCGACCCCATGTCGAGCGACACGACTCGCTTGCCGCGCAACGATTCCGGCACGTCACCGGCCACCACCCGCTGGGCAAGGCCCTCGACGATGGCGGTCTTGCCGACGCCGGGTTCGCCGATCAGCACCGGGTTGTTCTTGGTCCGCCGGGACAACACCTGCACCACCCGGCGGATCTCCGCGTCCCGGCCGATCACCGGGTCGAGCACGCCGGAACGGGCCTGGTCGGTGAGGTCGACGCCGTACTTCTCCAGCGCCTTGTAGGTGCCCTCCGGATCCGGGCTGGTCACCCGGGCCGAGCCCCGCACCTTGATGAACGCGTCCCGCAGCGCATCGGCTGTCGCGCCGTGCCGCCGCAGCAATTCGGCCACCGCACCGCCCTCGGCCGCCAGACCGGTGAGCAGGTGCTCCGTGGAGACGTACTCGTCGCCCATCTCGGTGGCCAGCCGCTGCGCGTTGGTCAGTGACCGGACGGCGGCCGGTGAGAACTGGGGTGCGGACACCGTAGCGCCGGTGGCCGATGGCAGCCCGTGCGACAGGTGCTCAAGTTCCACGCGCACGGCTGCCAGGTCGGCCCCCACGGCGGCCAGTAGCGGCGCGGTCAGCCCGTCGTCCTGGGCCAGCAGTGCGGCCAGCAGATGCTCGGGGCCGATGTCCGGATTGCCGGCGACCGTGGCGGCCTGCGCCGCAGCGGATATCGCCTGCTGTGTCTTTGTCGTCGGGTTGAAAGCGTCCATCCCTCACCTCGTCCAGAACCCGGTCAGCGCTGCGGCGGATGTGTGGAGTCCCAGGTTCGCGCAGCCTCCGTCTCTATGCACAACGATAGAAAAGTTGAGTGTGTTCCGCTCAACCCTGTCTTTTGTGCCTGTTTCCCTCGAAGGAGTGACGGGCGGGGCGTGATGATCGACAGCGATGCCGCGTACCGAGTTGTACACAGGGATTGGCGGGCTGTCCACAGAATTGGCCCTAGTTGTGCACAGGTATGTGGATGGCAGATCAGGCCGGTGACGTCACGGCAACGTCGGCCCTTGGTGTCGCCTTCGCCTCGAAGTAGTCGCCGCCCTTGGGCAGCGGGTCGTCGGTACCCCAGCCACGCAGCCGATCGGCCGGCACCATCCTCGGAATGTGCTTCCGGCAGTGCACGTACGCCTCGACGACGTGCACCAGCACCCACCGCTCCGGTGTCCGGCCGCGCTCGGCGTCCACCGGCAGGTCCGGGTACTCGCCGCGCAGCACCGAGTCCTCGACGATGCTGGCCGTGCCGTTCACGTGCAGCCCGATCAGATCGGTCACGAAGTCGACCATCAGCACGCCGATCCGCGCGTTCTCGCTGATGTTGCCCAGGCTGGCCAGCACGCCGTTGCCGCGGTACTCCGGGTAGGCCAGCGTCTTCTCGTCGAGCACCTGGATGAACCCGGCCGGGCCGGTGCGCAGTGAACAGTCGCACTCGCCGGACGCGTCGGCCGTGGCGACGAACGCCATCTCCATCCGGCCGGTGAACTCGGTCATCTTGGGATTGAGGTGGTCCAGTAGCTGGTCCTGGTAGAACCGGTCGGCCCTGGCCGCGGTGCCGTAGGCGGCCTGGAGCAGGCGTTCGCCGGCCGAGCCGTGAATGGTGGTGCGCTCGCAGTCCAGTGGGTCGTCCGCACGGGTGATACCGGTCGGTTCGCCGGCGTGCGGTCCGGGGCCGGGCGTCGGCGTGCCCGCATCCTCGGTCCCGGTCCTTCGGTCACCGGGCGTGTTCGGCGACTGTTCGGACAGTTCGAGCCGCAGCACATGCGCTCCGGCTGTCCCGGTCGGCGTGGGTAGGTCTGAGGTCACGAACGCCTTGGATACACCGTTGTAGTGATCAACTCATCACTCGGGGTCGAGGTTCCCTCGATCGTGAAATGGCCATGTGCTCAGAGTTGCCGAATCTCACCCAAAGGTGCAGTCAAGTCCCGCATCCCGCCATTGCCGAGTTAGGGTCGACCGGTCGGGGGACAGCCGGATCGTCGAAGGGGAGTCTTGCCCGACGCCCCACGTAAGGTGGAGACTTCGCCCCGACCATGACAGCGAACGCCGTAGTCAATCCCGTGCCGCCCCAGCCGCCCAGACGACAGCCCACCTCTGGTGCCACCGCCATGGTGCGCATGGTCAGGGAAAGCTGGGCGCGCATAGAAGCGCGCCACGATGAGATCGCCCAGTTCTTCTACGGCATGCTCTTCACGCTCAATCCAGCGGCTCGGGAGATGTTCCCGATCAACATGGAAGTGCAGCGCAGCCGGCTGATGCGGGCCATCGTGTACCTCGTCCAGATGATCGACCGCCCGGACGAGCTCATGCCCTTCCTCCGCCAACTCGGCCGCGACCACCGCAAGTTCGGCGTGGTCAGCAGCCAGTACGAGGCGGTCGGCACCGCACTGCTGTCCGCGATCAGACGGCACAGCGGCGCCGCGTGGACACCGGCTGTGGAGCGGGCGTGGGCCGAGGCCTACACCGTCATGGCCAGGGCGATGCTCGAAGCGGCCGCGTCCGACGAAGGCCCTGCGTTCTGGCCCGCACAGGTCATCGACCACCAGCGACTCGGCTGGGACCTGGCCAAGATCCGGGTGCAACCCGACTACCCGCTGCCCTACCAGCCTGGCCAGTACATGAGCATCGAGGTGCCCCAGCGGCCCCGGCTCTGGCGCTACATGACCCCGGCCAACGCGCCCCGCGACGACGGTGTCCTGGAGTTCCACGTCCGAGGTGTCGCAGGCGGCTGGGTCAGCCCCGCGATGGTGGCGCACGGCCAGGTCGGCGACATGTGGCGCATCGGCCCACCGCTGGGCAGGCTCGGCGTGGACCGGGACTCCGAACGGGATGTCCTGATGGTCGCGGGCGGCACCGGCATCGCGACGATGCTGGCCGTGCTGGACGACCTCGCACAGTGGGGCGAGAACCCCCGGGTGCACCTGTTCTACGGCGGCCGGGTCGAGGAGGACCTGTACGCCCTGGACGAACTGCACCAGATGGCCAGCACCAACCCGTGGCTCACGGTGGTGCCGGTGCTGGAGCAGAACCCGGGCACGCGCAACGCCGAACACGGCACACTGGCAGACATCGTGACGAAGTACGGGGCATGGGCCGACCGGGACGTGCTGGTCTCGGGCTCGCCGGCGATGATCCGTTCCACGGTGTCGCGGATGCTGGTCGCCGGCACGCCACTGGACCGGATCTCCTACGACCCGTTCACGATCGACTGAGGCCTCCGGCGCGCCGGAGACGCGGGAGAGCCAGGAGCGAAGCGACCTACTTCTTCCGCCCGACCTACTTCTTCCTACCTGGCGGCCGCCACACCACCAGCGCGGTCTGCTGCCGGACCGGCACCAGGTCGCGACGGTAGGAGGCATGCACCGCGGCGGCCGCCTGCTCGGCAGCCGCATGCGCCGAGGACAGTTCTTCGAGCAGTTCGGTCACCCGGGAGCGCAGCGCGTCGACCTCGTTCTCCAGGTCGATGATCCGCTTGATCCCGGCGAGGTTGACGCCCTCCTCCTGGGACAGCCGCTGCACCTCTAGTAGCACGGCGATGTTCCGGGCGGAGTAGCGCCGACCACCACCGGACGACCGGCCCGGCGACACCAGGCCGAGTCGGTCGTAGCTGCGCAGCGTCTGCGCGTGCAGGCCGGACAGCTGGGCGGCCACCGAGATCACGAACACCGGTGTGTCCTCGTCGGCACCCGGCGGGAACAGCGTGCGGATGTCGATCTTCACACGGCACCCCCATGGTCGAGCAGCTTGTTGAGCTCAGCGCGTGGGTCCTGATCCGCGGTGGCATCGACATAGCTCGCCAGTGCCTTCGCGGCCTTGTCACTCAGTTTCGACGGTACCGCGACCTGCACGGTCACCAACAGATCGCCGGTCCGGCCGTCCCGCCGGGCGATACCCCGACCGCGGACGCGCAGTGTGCGCCCGCTCGGTGTGCCGGCGGTGACCTTCAGGGTGACCTTCTTGTCGTCGTCCAGCGTCGGCACCGTCAGCGTGGTGCCCATCGCCAGCTCCGGGAACGTCACCTGCACGGTCAGCGTGAGGTCGTTGCCGGACCGGCCGAACAACGCGTGCGGGCTGACGTGCACCCGGACGAACAGGTCGCCGTTCGGGCCGCCGTTGACCCCCGGCTCACCCTTGCCGGGCACCCGGATCCGTTGGTTGTCGTCCACACCCGACGGGATGCGCACGGTCAGCGGCCGGGTCTTGGTGTTGGTCCCGGTGCCACCGCAGTCCGAGCACGGGTTGTCCACGATCCGCCCGGTGCCACGGCAGTCGGCACACGGCTCGCTGAACGCGAACGCGCCCTGGCTGCGGGTGACCAGACCGGCGCCGTTGCACGTCGGACACGTGCGCGGGGAGGTGCCGGGCTTGGCGCCGGAACCGTGGCACGTGTCGCACGTCGACGGGCTGGACAGCCGCAACGGGACCGTGGCGCCGTGCACCGCTTCGGTGAAGTCGATGCGGATGTCGGTCTCCACGTCGGCGCCGCGCTTGGTCCTGGTCGCCGCCGACGGGCCGGCGCCGCCTCGGCTTCGCCCACCGAAGAGGCCGCCGAGCAGGTCACCGAGACCGCCGGAGTTGCCGGTGGCCGCGCCCGCGTTGGCGCCGCCGAACAGGTCGCCGAGGTCGAAACCGCCGGTACCACCGCCGAATCCGCCGCCACCGGGCCGGAACGCACCGGAGCCGAACAGGCTGCGCGCCTCGTCGTACTGCTTGCGCTTCGCCGTGTCCGACAGCACCCCGTACGCCTCGGAGACCGCCTTGAAGCGGGCCTCCGCGGTGGGGTCGCCAGGGTTCGCGTCCGGGTGCAGTTCCCTGGCCAGCTTGCGATAGGACTTCTTGATCTCGTCCGCCGACGCGGTCGAGGAGACGCCCAGCTCACGGTAGAAGTCCTTGTCGATCCAGTCCCTCGCGCTCACCGAACGTCCCCTCCCTTCCGCTGTGCAACGGACTCAGTGTGCTGATGTGCCATGTGGTCCGACGGATTCACTGTCGATCGTGTCGCCGGACTCCGGCTCAGGGCCGCCCGGCTCGTGATCGGTGACGCCGACCAGCGCCGCCCGCACCACCCGGTCGCCGAAGCGGTAGCCCCGCCGCAGCACAGCGGTCACGGTGGGACCGGCCACGTCCGGCGACGTGTCGTGCTGCACGGCCTCGTGCACCGACGGGTCGAACGGCTCGCCGTCCTGCCCGAAGGGCTCCAGACCGGCCCGCTGCAGAACGGCGACCAACTTGTCGGCCACCGACTTGAACGCGCCGGTCAGGTCACCGTGCGCGGCGGCCCGCTCGACGTCGTCCAGCACGGACAACAACTCGGTGGCCAACCCGGCCTTGGCGGACGCGGCCATCGACTCACGTTCCCGCTCAAGCCGCTTGCGGTAGTTGGCGTACTCGGCCGACAGCCGTTGCAGATCACTGGTCCGCTCGTCCAGTTGGGCCTGCAACTTCTGCGTGCTCTCGGAGTCGTCGGCAGGGGCCGCCACCGGCTCGTCGACCGGACCGGCGCCGTCCGGCGCCCCGTCCGCCGCGTCATCCACGGCGGACGGGGGCCGAACCTGGCCGGTTTCCGGATCGATCCGCCGCCGGTCACGCACCACCACGGGCTCCTCGGCCCGAGGTTGCTGCGGACCGGGTCGCTGATCCTCGCCCCGCCCTGAGTTCGGTGCCGTCACTTCTTGTCGCCCTCGTCCACGATTTCGGCGTCCACCACGTCGTCAGCGGCACCGGACGCGTCCGGACCGGGGCCACCTGCCGCACCGCCGTCGGCGGCACCATCGGCACCGGGAGCGCCGGCACCCTGTTGGCCGTAGATGGCCGGGCCGATCGCCTGCGCCTCGGTGGACAGCTTCTCCACCGCCGACTTGATGGCGTTGATGTCGGTGCCCTTCAGCGCCTCGTTCGCGTCCTTGATCGCGGCGTTGACCTTGTCCTTGATCTCGGTCGGAACCTTCTCGTCGTTCTCCTTGACGAACTTCTCCGTCTGGTAGACGAGGGTTTCCGCCTGGTTGCGGACCTCGGCCTCCTCGCGGCGGCTCTTGTCCTCCTCGGCGTGCGCCTCGGCGTCCTTGACCATGCGGTCGATGTCGTCGCGGGGCAGCGCGGAACCACCGGTGATGGTCATGCCCTGCTCTTTGCCGGTCGCGGTGTCCTTCGCGTTGACGTGCACGATGCCGTTCGCGTCGATGTCGAAGGTGACCTCGATCTGCGG
>DASUJK010000260.1:0-4218 GCA_036279295.1 Pseudonocardiaceae bacterium
GAAAACCTCTGGGCCGCGTGAACGGAGTTGGCGGACGGCGCGTGGCCGGCGCCGCCGCTCCCTTCCGCGCGGCGGCGCCGGCCGTTTTCGGGTCCGGGCCCGAAGTCGCGTTCAGGGGAACGTCTCCGGGTCCGGACATGGAGCCCGCCGCCGGGCACCGGAAGTGGTCAGGTGCCCGGCCGCGGGGTCAGTGGACTACCAGCGCGAACCGGGCGGATCCCACCCGTCCATCGGGTTCGGCCGGTCCGGGCGGTTCGGTGGGGCCGATGGGGCCGGCGTGGCGCCCCAGGGCATCGGATGGCCGAGCAGGTCGTGTGCGGCGCGCAGGTACGGGCAGAGCACGGCCGGGCTGCCACAGGAACATCCCCGCGGATCCCCCGGAATGGCCGGGAGCAGTTGGTGCAGCCCGAGCACCCACTGCCGGAACCGGGTGTCGGCGTCGCCGGGATATGCCCGCGGGCGGTCGAATTCCGATTGGCGTCGCATTCCTCACCTCTCCACCACGGCTCGCGATTGCCTGCCGCACCTGATGTTCGTCGCCGCCATGCCAGTCATGAACGAAGTCGGGACGAATACCGCCGAAGCATTCCCGCAGTGTTTGCCGGGCGTTGTGGCTGGCGTATGTTGCGCGCATGACCGAGAACGTCGCGCTGGCCGCCCGCATGACCGAACTGGGCATCGGCGCCACTGAGTTGGCCCGCGCGCTGGAGATCTCCGAACGCACCGTCGGCTACTGGCTGAGTGGAACGATCACCTGGCCGAACGAGCCCACCCGATCAAAACTGATCAAATTGCTGAAAGTGAACAATGCCCGTGATCTTGGGTTCATCCGCCGTAACCAGCGTTACCTTGGACGGAGCACCTACGACACGGCGATCGTCCCGTTCGGGGACGACTGGACCTCGGAGGCGGCCACGGACAGGAGAGACGCGCTGCGCGCCGGTGGCATGGCCGTGGCCGGCACCGTGGCCGGCTTGGTCACGCACCAGGCCCTGAGCGAACCGGACCACATGGCCGCCGCCCTGGACGCCGGTTCGGTCAGCCCCGACCGGCTCACCGACCTGGAACGAACCACCGACTCACTGTCTCGTCGGCTATCCACACCGGCCAGATCCACGCTGCTCGGCGAGGCGTTGAGCACGTTCGGCACGGTGCGCCGGCTGGTCCGGGAACGGCAACGCACCGCCGACCAAGTCCGGCTGATTCGGATCGGATCCAAGCTGGCTCTGATCGCTGGCGAACTGCTGTTCGACCGGCACCAGTTCCCACTGACCGAACGGTGGTACCGCACCGCCCGATCAGCGGCCCTGGACATCGGCGACCAGCACCTCGCCGACAAGGCCCTGGCCGCACAGTCCAACGTGCCGGCCTACTCCGGTGACCCCTGGGGCGTGCTAGATCTGGTCGGCCCCCGGCTGGAGGCAAGCCCGGGGCCGTCCTCGGCGGCGGCGTTCCTGTGGAGCGCCTCGGCGCGGGCGCACGCCGCTCTCGGGGACAGGGTCGCGTTCCAGCGAGCAACCGACAAGTCTCGGACCATGCTGGAGGCGACGCCCGACAGCCCGAACACGCCGAACGTGTTCGCGTTCCCGACCAAACGGCTGGCCTTCTACGAGACCACCGGCTTCGTGAAGCTACGCGATTCGGCCGGCGCGATCACCGCCGGGGATCGGGCGCTGGCCCTGTATACCTCCTCGCCGGTGCCCAGCATGACCGAGGCGACCATGGTGCGGCTGGACCAGGCCAGCGCGTTCGCGCTGGCCGGCGAACTCGACGAGGCGTGCCGCCGAGCCACCGCCGTGCTCACCGACAAGCGTGCCTACCCGGCCGCGTCCGTGCTGATCCGCGCCGCCGAGTTCGACACCCTCCTCGGCGACGACCCCTCGCCGACCATCCGCGACTGGCGCGAGGTCCTGCACTCGGCGCGCCAGCGTCGCACCACCGCCCCACACATCTGACCGGCCGAACCGCACGCCACCACCTCAGATACGGTGTTTCCATGACGCACGATGGCGGGACACAATCGGACGGCGAGGCACACCAGGCACCGCCCGACGAGCCGGAAGAACTGAATGAAGCGGAACGGGAAGACCTCATCGAGGCCGAGCCGAACCACCAGTCGGTCAGCTACTCGGGTCAGGATTTCGACGTAGAAGGACTTGTGCGCCGGCTGACGAAGAACGACATCCTTGTCCCGTCCTTCGGCCACCGTGACGACCGTATTTCTTCGGCCGGATTTCAACGCGCATTCGTCTGGAACCGTCCTCAGATGGACCGTTTCATCGAATCTCTGCTGTTGGGTTATCCCATCCCCGGCATATTCCTGGTGCGTCAGACGGATCGACGGTACCTGGTCCTCGACGGCCAGCAGCGGCTCCGGACGCTGCAATACTTCTACAGCGGGCAGAAGGACGGGAAAACGTATGCCCTGGCCAACGTCGGAAATGATCTCAAGGGTCTCACCTACGAGACACTGACCGAAGACCAGCGGCGCCTCCTGGACAACACGTTCCTTCAGGCAACCATCGTGGACACCGACGGGAGCCGGGAGTCGCTGGAGGCGGTCTACCAGATCTTCGAACGCCTGAACTCCGGCGGGACCCAGCTCACTCCCCATGAGATTCGCGTCGCCCTCTACGCCGGGCCGTTCATTGACTACCTGGAAAAATTGAACCAGAGTCGTGAATGGCGCGGCCTGTACGGACGCATGTCGCCGCGCCTGCGCGATCAGGAACTGGTACTTCGAGTGCTCGCCCTGTTCGTCAGCTCAGCGACCTATCGGCGGCCCCTCAAGACGTTCCTCAATGGCTTTGCCGCCGAGCACCGCAACCTCGACCACCTCCAGCACCAGCACCTCAGTGAATTGTTCGAGAGGGCCTGCGGGCTGATCCAGCAGGGTCCGGGGAGGGAGGCGCTGCGCTGGCAGAGCAGCCAGATCAACGCGGCGCTGGCCGAGTCCGTCCTGGTCGGCCTGATGCGCAGACTCGACTACGCGGGAGAGCCGTCGCCGGCACAGGTTGGTCTGGACGTCGAGGGTATCAGGCGCGATGACAGGCTGGGAGCCGTGATCAGTCGGGCGACGGCCGACGAAGAGAGCGTCAGGGCGCGCCTTGAAATCGCCACGGCGCAGTTCGCGAGAGGCTAGTTGATGTGTCGATCTCTGCCTGGCCCTCGCTGCGACTGACCAATATCGACCGCTCGTTCAAGAAAGCCGTCGGATTAGTCCGAACGCCAAGCGCGAACGAAGCCGACGAAGTGTCACAGGCACTCGCGACGTTCCTGGTGGTACGGACGTGCGGTTACCTGGAGTGCACGGTCCATGAGTGTTGCATCGCCTACATCGACCACAAAGCAAGCGGGCCGGTGCGCTCCTTCGCCAGGTCCTGGTTGAACAAGGGAAACAACCCCACACCGCAACGGCTCATCGACCTGGCCGCGCGATTTAATACCAGGTTTCGGGACGACCTGACGAACATGTTCGATGATGACGACGGTCGGCTGAGGCGTGAGGTGAGTTTACTGGTCAATCTCAGGAACCAGATCGCCCACGGTGAGAGCGTGAACACAGGCGCCCGGAAGGCACTTGATCTCGTCGCTGACGCAAGGATCGTGTGTGACTGGTTCATCCGCAACCTGGACCCTCGTTAGGCGAGAGGTATTGTTGAGCGCGGCCCTGAGCTATGCCGACCGGGGCGTCCGGTAGGCCGATTACGGCGACCGCGTGCCGAACACCGTGATCAGTCCCGTGGCGGGGTGGGGTTGTCGAATCGGATCCCGCCGTGGATCTCGCCGGCCTGGACCACCGTGCCGTGCACCGTGCCGCTGATCTGGTTCACCACACCGCCACGATCGGCCGACGCCGCCGTGGACGCCTGCGCCCACAGCCGGCGAATCTCGGCGCTGAACACCGGGTCGGTCCCGGCCAGCGCCTCCAGTTGCCGGGCCAACCGGGGCACCTCCGCGCCGTCGTCCGCACCGGACGCGGCGGCGGCCAGCGCCTCGGTCGCCTCGGGTGAGTCGGCGACCCTGGCCCGGACCAGCTGGACCAGCGCCGACCAGGCGGCCCGGCCCCCGACGGCCAGCGCCTCGGTGGCCTTTCCCGCCAGTGCCACGGCGATCGCGGTCATGATCGGATCGGCCATCTCACCCCCGGCTGGTGCGCGAGTCCAGAAGGCAAGGTTAGTTCGGCGGTCCCGTGATCGGTACCGGCGGCGCGGCCAG
>DASUJK010000261.1:0-18063 GCA_036279295.1 Pseudonocardiaceae bacterium
CCGAGGCGACCGCCGAGGTCGACACCGCGGTGACCGGGCCCGTACGGGGTGCTCGGCGCCTGGAACGGGCGCAGCACGGGATGCGGCGGCGCCAGCGGCCAGTGGAACCGCTGCACCCCGACGTCGAATCCAGCCAGGCCCACAGCGGATGAAGACCCGGCCAGTCCCACCACCGCGGCCAGCAGCAGCGAGGCGACGAACAGCAGCCCGACCAGCGGTCCTCTTGCCGGTGGCGGGTCAATGGCGAAGTGCGTGTGCATGGGTGCCACGGTGCCGAATCCGCCGCCCGCCCGCTGGGAACGAGGGGCCAGCTGTGGACAACTGGGGGTGCTGTGGACAACTGGGGACGCGCGGCGCGGACAACCTGCGGATTCGAGTACACTGGGTCCGCGCTCCGTGTGTGCGGGGCGACTTCGCGTGCCAGCACATCCTCCCGCATCTTGGGCGGAACGGTGCCCGGACGGTCCTGACGAGTCATGTCGTCGGGTACCGGGGGCCGGTCTGGTACCAGGACGGCAGGCCACCCGGCCCGCCGTGCCAACCGAACCGCGTGTCGGCGGAGCCGGCACGCCCGATAGACGAGGTGCGAACTCGGCCATGGCCGTCGTCACCATGAAGCAAATGCTGGATTCCGGCGTGCACTTCGGGCACCAGACCCGTCGCTGGAACCCGAAGATGAAGCGCTACATCCTCACTGAGCGCAACGGCATCTACATCATCGACCTGCAGCAGACGCTGTCCTACGTGGACCGCGCCTTCGAGTTCATCAAGGAAACGGTCGCGCATGGCGGCTCGATCCTGTTCGTGGGCACGAAGAAGCAGGCGCAGGAGGCCATCGCCAACGAGGCCCTGCGGGTCAACATGCCGTACGTCAACCAGCGCTGGCTGGGTGGCATGCTCACCAACTTCTCCACCGTGCACAAGCGCCTCCAGCGCCTGAAGGAACTGGAGTCGATGGAGCAGACGGGCGGTTTCACGGGTCTCACCAAGAAGGAGATCCTGATGCTGACCCGTGAGAAGGACAAGCTGGCCAAGACCCTGGGCGGCATCCGCGACATGCAGAAGGTGCCCAGCGCCGTCTGGATCGTGGACACCAAGAAGGAGCACATCGCCGTCGGCGAGGCGCGCAAGCTGGGTATCCCGGTGGTTGCCATCCTGGACACCAACTGCGACCCCGACGAGGTCGACTACCCGATCCCGGGCAACGACGACGCGATTCGCTCCGCCGCGCTGCTGACCAAGGTGGTGGCCGAGGCCGCCGCCGCGGGTCTGATGGCACGGGCGGGCGCCGGTCGCTCGAATTCGGCTGACGGTGACGACAAGCCCGAGCCGGGCATCGCCACCGACGAGCCGCTGGCCGAGTGGGAGAAGGAACTGCTGGTCCGGGCCGACGCGAGCACCGGCGACGCGGACGCGGCTCCCACCGCTGAGCCCACCGTCTGAGCAGCCGACAACAGACGCGCGTACCGCGGAAGGAACGGACAACGCACGATGGCGAACTACACCACGGCCGACGTGAAGCGGCTGCGGGAACTGACCGGGTCCGGAATGATGGACGTCAAGCGGGCTCTTGACGAGGCCGATGGCGACTTCGAGAAGGCCACCGAGGTCCTGCGCATCAAGGGTGCCAAGGACGTCGGCAAGCGGGCCGGGCGCTCCACCACCAACGGCCTGGTCGCCGCGGACGGTGGCGTGCTGGTCGAGCTGACCTGCGAGACGGACTTCGTCGCGAAGAACGAGGACTTCCAGACGCTCGCCGGCCAGATCGTCGAGGTGGCCAAGAAGCTGCGGCCGGCCAGCGAGCAGGAACTGCTGGCCGCCGAGTTCAGCGGCAGCCAGACCGTCGGTGAGGCAATCGCGGCCCTGTCGGCGAAGATCGGCGAGAGGCTCGAACTCCGCCGCGTAGTGATTTTTGACGGTGCGGTTTCCACCTACCTGCACCGCCGGTCCTCGGACCTGCCGCCGGCAGTCGGCGTGCTGGTCGAGTTCACCGGTGCCGACGAGGAAACCGCGCGCAGCATCGCGATGCACATCGCCGCGATGAAGCCGAAGTACGTCACCAGGGACGAGGTGCCCAGCGACATCGTCGCGAACGAGCGGCGCATCGCCGAGGAGACGGCCCGCGAGGAGGGCAAGCCGGAGCAGGCTCTGCCCAAGATCGTGGAGGGCAGGGTCAACGGCTTCTTCAAGGATGTCGTGCTGATCGACCAGCCCTCCGTGCAGGAGTCGAAGAAGACCGTCAAGACAGTGCTGGACGAGGCCGGTGTGACCGTGACACGGTTCGCCCGGTTCGAGGTCGGCCAAGCCTGACAGGGTAGGTCTGCGGCCATGAACGATGGCGGGGTCGTGCGGCGGAGTGGGATGCTCCCCGCCGACCCCGCCGTTCCGTACCCGGGTGTCGATCATGATCAGTAAGGAGTCGTCGTGACCACAGCGGAGCAGAGGACGGCCGACGCGGACCAACCGGCTCGGAGTGGCGAGCGCGGCGGCTATCGGCGGGTGTTGTTGAAGCTGGGCGGTGAGATGTTCGGCGGCGGTGCGCTGGGCGTCGACCCGGACGTGGTGCACACCGTGGCCAGCCAGATCGCCGAGGTGGTGCGCAGCGGTGTGCAGGTGGCGGTGGTGATCGGCGGCGGCAACTTCTTCCGTGGCGCCGAACTGTCGCAGCGTGGCATGGACCGCGACCGCGCCGACTACATGAGCATGCTCGGCACCGTGATGAACTGCCTTGCCCTACAGGACTTCCTGGAGAAGCAGGGCCTGCCGACCCGGGTGCAGACCGCGATCACCATGGGTCAGGTCGCCGAGCCCTACATTCCCCGGCGGGCGGAACGGCACCTGGAGAAGGGCCGTGTCGTCATCTTCGGCGCCGGCACCGGTATGCCGTACTTCTCCACGGACACGGCGGCGGCCCAGCGCGCACTGGAGATCGGGTGCGACGTCGTGCTGATGGCGAAGGCGGTGGACGGCGTCTACACCGCCGACCCGCGCACCGACCCGACCGCCACGATGTTCGAACAGATCACCCACCGCGAAGCCCTGGAGCGGGGCCTGAAAGTGGCCGACGCGACCGCGTTCAGCCTCTGCATGGACAACGACATGCCGATGATCGTCTTCAACCTTCTCACCGAGGGGAACATCATGCGTGCCGTCCGTGGTGAGAAGATCGGCACATTCGTCGGCACGCCCGGCGGACAGCCCCACGCCTAATCCAGCTCGGCAGCAGCACACCAAGGAGTAGCCGTGATCGACGAAACTCTCTTCGATGCCGAGGAGAAGATGGAAAAAGCGGTGTCCGTTGCCAAGGAGGAGTTGAGCACGGTGCGCACCGGCCGCGCGACTCCGGCCATGTTCTCGCGGATCCACATCGACTACTACGGTGCGGCGACCCCGCTGAACCAGATGGCGGCCATCAACATCCCGGAAGCCAGGATGGCGATCGTCAAGCCGTTCGACGTCAGTCAGCTGTCCAGCATCGAGAAGGCCATTCGCGACTCGGACCTGGGCGTCAACCCGGGCAATGACGGCACGATCATCCGGGTGGTGTTCCCGCAGCTGTCCGAGGAACGCCGCAAGGACATGGTCAAGCTGGTCAAGAACAAGGGTGAGGACGCCAAGATCTCCATCCGCAACGTCCGGCGCAAGGCCAAGGAGGAGCTGGACCGCATCCAGAAGGACGGCGAGGCGGGCGAGGACGAGGTGGGGCGCGCGGAGAAGGAACTCCAGCACGTCACCGACCGTTATGTCGCCCAGATCGACGACCTGGTCAAGCACAAGGAAACCGAGTTGCTGGAGGTCTGATGGCCACCGGCACACCCAGCGGCACACCGAGTGGTGCCGCCCCACCGGCACGCGACGAACCAGCCCGTGTCGAGCCCGTCCGTGTCGAACCGGCCCGTGTCGAACCGGCCCCTGATGAACCCCTGCATGGCGAGCCCGTCCGTGGTGAACCGGTCGGCAGCGGTCCGGCCGAGTTGAACGGCGAGCGACCGGTCGAGCCCGAGCAGCCGGCACAGCCATCCCGTGCCGGGCGGGATCTGCGCGCCGCGATCGCGGTCGGGGCCGGGATGGGCGCGCTGGCCCTGGTCTCGCTGTTGACCGTGCGCCACCTGTTCCTCGCCGTGATCGCCATCGCCGTCGCGGTCGCCACCGTGGAGTTCGCCGGTGCGCTCCGTCGCTCGGTGGGCATCAACGTGGCGCTGGTGCCGCTGCTGGTCGGTGGCCAGGCCATGGTGTGGCTGTCCTGGCCGTGGCAGCGCGACGGAGTGCTCGGTGCGCTGGTCGTGACGGTCCTGCTGTGTTTCGTGTGGCGGTTCCGCGGCGGTAGCGACGGCTATCTGCGCGACGTCACGGCATCGGTGTTCATCGCCGTGTACGTGCCGCTGTTCGCGTCGTTCGCCGCGTTGCTCGTCGACCCGCACGACGGCTCGGCCAGGGTGTTGTGCTTCCTCATCGCGGTGGTGTGCTCGGACACCGGTGGTTACGTGGCCGGCGTGCTGTTCGGCAAACACCCGATGGCGCCGACGATCAGCCCGAAGAAGTCCTGGGAGGGCTTTGCCGGGTCGATGGTGGCCGGTGTGGTCGGCGGTGCGCTGTCGGTGCAACTGCTGCTGCACAGCCACTGGTGGCTCGGTGTGCCGTTCGGTGCCGCGCTGGTGATCTGCGCGACCGGTGGTGACCTGGTCGAGTCGCTGATCAAGCGGGACATGCGTGTGAAGGACATGGGCAACCTGCTGCCCGGCCATGGCGGCCTGATGGACCGGATGGACTCGCTGTTGCCCTCCGCCGTAGCGGCCTGGCTGCTGCTCACCGCGCTGGTGCCGACCTGATCGGCAGACGGCACGTGGACATCCTGCCCAGCCCGAACATCTGGCGCTGGCCGGACGTCTACGAGATGGAGAACCGCGCGCAGGACATCGCGGGCGTGGTGTGGGACGCGTTACGCGAGCGGTGCGACTGGGCTGGCCTGGACGTGGTCGATGTCGGCTGTGGTGACGGGTTCCACCTGCCGGTGTTCGCCGCGACGGCACGCGGTGTGGTCGGTGTCGAGCCGCATCCGCCGCTGGTCAGCAGGGCGCAGGCGCGGATGGCCGACGACGAGCACGTGCGGGTCGTCATCGCGGGCGCGCAGCGGCTGCCGTTGCCGTCGGCCAGCGCTGATCTGGTGCACGCGCGCACGGCGTACTTCTTCGGCCGCGGCGCCGAACCGGGTCTGGCCGAGGCGGAGCGGGTGCTCCGGCCCGGTGGCGCGCTGGCCATCGTGGACCTGGACGCGACCTGCCTGCCCTACGGCGGGTGGATGCTGGCCGACCTGCCCCGCTACGACCCGGTCGATGTCGAACGGTTCTTCACGGAGCAGGGTTTCGACTGCCGGAAGGTGGTCGCCGAGTGGCGGTTCGAGCGCAGGGCCGACCTGGAGGCCGTGCTGCGGATCGAGTTCTCGGCACGGGTGGCCGAGCGGGCCATCACGGCCACGCCCGGCCTGACCATCCCCGTTGGCTATCGGGTGCATGTCCGGCGTAAGCCGGTCACGCTGGTGCTACCCCGTTAGTCCTGCTCAGGCACTGCGTCGGTGACCGGCCCGTCCTCCTGCTCGGTGCCCGCGTCGGCCAGCAGCAAGTAGAGCTGGCGTCGGGTCTCGACCAGGATCTTCGCGGCCTTGGCCCGCAGCTCGGCGCTACCGGCGGTGGACAGCTGCCCGGCGGCGCCCATCAGCGTGGACATCGCTTCGCGCAGCGCCACGTCGGTGGCGTCGACGTCGTCGGCAGCCTGCTCCCACGGTGGTGTGGCGTCCTGCTTGCCGGCTTCCTCGGTGCCTGCCTCGGTCAGCGAGTAGAGCCGCTTGCCCGACGGGTTGTCCGGGTCCGTGGTGACCAGGCCCTCGTCGGCCAGCAGTTGCAGCGTCGGGTAGACCGACCCGGGGCTGGGCCGCCACCAGCCACGGCTGCGCTCGCTGATCTCCTGGATGATCTCGTAGCCGTGCATGGGCCGCTCGGTGAGCAGCATCAGCACGGCGGCGCGCACGTTGCCGCGGCGCGCCCGGCCCCGACCGGGACCATGGCCGCCTCGGCCGGGCCCGTGGCCTCGACCACGACCGCCGCCCCGGCCGAAGCCGAACGCGAAGCCGGGACCGAAGCCGGGACCGAAGCCGCCTCGGCCGGGTGGCTGGGGCGGGAACCCGCCGCCGAACGCCTGGCCCGGGTGTGGTGGGAAGCCCCCTCCTTCCGGCGGGAAGTGTGATTCGTGGAACTCGTCGTGAGCGGCTCTGAGGTGCTCACGCAGGCCTCGGCTCGGATCGGGCCGGCCGCTGGGGTCGAATGGGTGTCGCATGGTTCTCTCCGTTTCCTAAGATGTTTGGTACGTCGTTAACGATATATCGGAATCTATCGCGATGCAACGTTGGGGGCGTCCGAGCGGTCGGCAGGTCGTGGGAGAATGGGCTCACCATGACCTCCCTCCCACTCGTGTTCGACGCTCCTCGGCGTGGCCTGCCGCCGCGCCACCTGGCCGACCTGTCCGCCGACGAGCGCTCAGCGGCCGTCGCCACGCTCGGCGAACGGCCCTTCCGCGCCCGGCAGCTGTCCAACCACTACTTCGCGCGCCTGACCACCGATCCGGGCCAGATGACCGACATCCCCGCGGCCAGCCGGGACCGCCTGGTCGGCGAACTGCTGCCGCCGCTGCTCACCGTCGTCCGGCACATCGCGTGTGACGACGGCTTGACGCGCAAGACGCTGTGGAAGGCGCACGACGGCACGCTGCTGGAGAGCGTCCTGATGCGGTACCCCGATCGGGCGACGGTGTGCGTGTCCAGCCAGGCCGGCTGCGGCATGGCGTGCCCGTTCTGCGCCACCGGCCAGGGCGGATTGCAGCGCAATCTGTCCACCGCCGAGATCGTGGAGCAGGTCCGGTCGGCGGCGGCCGCCATGCGCGACGACGAGCTGGGTCCGGGCGGCCGGCTGTCCAACGTGGTCTTCATGGGCATGGGGGAGCCGCTGGCCAACTACCGGCGCGTTGTCGACGCCGTGCACCGCATCTGCGACCCGGCACCGGCCGGGCTGGGCATCTCACAGCGGTCGGTCACGGTGTCCACGGTCGGGCTCGTGCCGGCCATCCACAAGCTGGCCGAGGAGAACCTCCAGGTCCGACTGGCCGTGTCGCTGCACACCCCGGACGACGAGTTGCGCGACACCCTGGTGCCGGTGAACAACCGGTGGAACGTCGCCGAGGTGCTCACCGCGGCCCGGCACTACGCCGACGTCACCGGCCGCCGGGTGTCCATCGAGTACGCGCTGATCAGGGACGTGAACGACCAGCCGTGGCGTGCCGACCTGCTCGGCTCCCTGCTGCACCGCCACCTCGGCCCGCTGGTGCACGTGAACGTGATCCCGCTCAACCCGACACCGGGCAGCGAGTGGGACGCCAGCCCGAGACCGGTCGAGCGCGAGTTCGTCCGCCGGGTCAACGACCGTGGCGTGCCCTGCACGGTCCGCGACACACGGGGACGCGAAATCGCAGCCGCCTGCGGTCAACTCGCCGCCGAGGGCTGAGCTGGCAGCCGTCCGACGAAGGCGGGCGCCAGGGTCTCGATGAGAGACCGGGGAACATCGCCGGCCAGCGCCCGCACGGCCATCACCACTCCTTCGGTGGCCGCGCCGCCGAACAGTTCGCGCAGGTAACACAGCCCTTGGGCCGTGACCGTGCCGATGCGATCGTCGGTCACCAGGGCGCTGAAGGACGCCGACACGGCCGCTGCCGGGTTGGTCGTCATGATGCGAATGACGTCAGCAGCGTCCTTGTTCACGACACGGTCCGGCCTGCTGGCGTCGCTGAGCCGATCCTTGATCTTGAAGGTCTTCGTGACCAGCAATGCGGCCGGGCCCGCGACGTGGACCCTGATGGCCCGATCATCACTCGGGTCCAGCGCCTTGATCGTCATCGGGCAACGGTCCACCACGGCGGTTTCCAGCCCAGGAACCCGACGAGCGGTCATCTTGTCGTGAGGTTGGATACGAGCCGAACGACTGCCGGTTGTCAGGGATGCACCAACGAGCAGGTCCAATTCGATCGGGCGCGTAGCGAGACAATTGGCGACAAGATCGTGCCTGTGAACCGCGGCCAGCAGTGCCGACCCGATGCCGCCGTGTCGCCGCAGTGCGTCGATGGTGACCACCTCGACGGCATCGCCGACCTGCGTGTACGTCAGCACGCCGACGATGTCGTCGTCGAGGGCCAGGAAACCGGGCAGCGTGAGTGGGTGGAACACCGTGTCGTGGCCGACGACGGCGTCCGCGCCCCACAACCGCACCGCCAACCCGGCCAACACGGGCCGGTCGGCTTCGGTGATCTGGCGAACGTTCAACTGACCTCGTTCAACGTGCCGGTGGCCACGTCGAACACGAAGCCGCGCACCGATTCGGTATGCGGGAGGAACGGGCTGGCCTTGATCCGGCCGATGGACTGGCGCACGTCGACGTCCAGGTCGTCGAACGCCTCGGCCGCCCACGACGGCTTGATGCCGGTGTCGGTGAGGATGTCGGCCTTGAAGGCGTCGTCGGTGAACGTGAGCATGCCGCAGTCGGTGTGGTGGATCAGGATGATCTCGGTGGTGCCGAGCAGGCGCTGGCTGATGGCCAGTGAGCGGATCTCGTCGTCGGTGATCACGCCGCCCGCGTTGCGGATGACGTGCGCCTCACCTTCCTGCAGGCCGAGCATCCGGTACACGTCCAGCCGCGCGTCCATGCACGCGACGACGGCGACGTTCTTGCCGGGCGGCATGGGCAGGGGACCGGTGAAGGCCGACGCGTAGGTGGCGTTGTTGGCGAGTAAGTCGTCCGTGACCGACATGGTCGTCTCCTCAACGAGAGGGGCTGGACCACCGAGCCAACTGACTCGTACGGGACCGCGCAAGTACGACCAACAGATGGACGTCAGCGGCGCCAGGCACGCCGGTGACGGCGACCGGACAGCAGCAGCAGGACGATCATGATCACGCCGGAGATGATGAGGTAGAAGTCCTCGACGTGGCCGGTCTGGTTGCCGATCAACATGCCGAACAGGACCAGCGTGACGAAGATGCCGCCGATCCGGGCGCCATTGGGCAACGATCCGTGCCAGCCCCACTCGACGGACGGCTCGTCCTGCGGGTCAGGGGTCTGCACCGGACGCTTCTCCAGCTCAGCAGACGGCACCGCGGCCACGCTCCTTCGAACCGATTACAGACCAAGGATCCAACACGGACATCGTCCCACACGACACCGGCCGGACAGCCTGGTGGCCTGCCCGACCGGTGTGCCGCGCCCGCGGTCGCTACCTGTTGACCGACCTGCGACTGCCGGTCGCCAGGTGGAAGATGCCGAGCACCACTACCGAACCGAGGATGGCCAGCAGCCATGTGCGCAGGTCGAAGAACCCGCCGAGGCTGGTGTGGAACACGTACTTGCCGATGATGCCGCCGACGAACCCACCGATGATGCCCAGCAGCATCGTCAGGATGAGGCCGCCGCCGTCGCGGCCGGGCATGATCGCTTTGGCGATGGCACCCACGATCAGGCCGAGCACGATCCAGGCGATGATGCCCATGGGTTGCTCCCTTCACTGCGGTCCGTCCGACTGGTGTCGGGCGAATCGTCCCTTCGTCCTACGGTGTGCCCCGGATCTGATCGGCGCAGCGCGAGATGGGCCGGTCGTGTCCAATCCGTTATTTTTGGCTGAGAACCCGGACGGCTCACACTCCGTTCAGGTCTGTCGGGAACAATGGGTACCGATGGACCACTCCGTTGCACCCCACGTTCCGACCGGGATCGTCCGTACCGACCAGCGTCGCGTGCTGGTACTCGGCTCGACGGGCTCGGTGGGCACCCAGGCACTCGACGTCATCGCGGCGAACTCGGGGGCGTTCGCTGTTGCCGGCCTTGCCGCCGGCGGCGCCGATCCCGCTGCCGTCGCGGCCCAGGCCGTCCGCTTCCGGGTACCGCTGATCGCGCTGGGCCGACCCGACGTCACGCTGCGCGACACGTTGACGGCCGCGATCACGGCCGAGCGCGACGCCGTGGACGCCGCCGACTACGCGATGCCGACGATCCTGGTCGGCCAGGACGCGGTCGCCGAGATCATCGCCGCGTCCGGCGCCGACATCGTGCTCAACGCCATGGACGGCTCGAAGGGCCTGGAGCCCACGCTGCTGTCCCTGGCCACCGGTGCCACCCTCGCCCTGGCCAACAAGGAGTCCCTGGTCGCCGGCGGGCCGCTGGTGCTGCGGGCCGCCGAAGCCGGCCAGATCGTGCCGGTCGACTCGGAGCACTCCGCGCTGGCCCAGTGCCTGCGCGGCGGTGGCGCCGACGAGGTGGCCAAGCTGATCGTGACCGCGTCCGGCGGCCCGTTCCGCGGCCGTGCGCGCGCCGAGCTGGCCGACGTCACCGTGGCCGAGGCGATGGCCCACCCGACGTGGTCCATGGGGCCGGTGATCACGATCAACTCGGCCACCCTGGTCAACAAGGCACTGGAAGTGATCGAGGCGCACCTGCTGTTCGGCGTGCCCTACGACCGGATCGACGTGGTCGTGCACCCGCAGTCGATCGTGCACTCGATGGTCCGCTTCGCCGATGGCGCGACGATCGCCCAGGCCAGCCCGCCGACCATGCTGCTGCCCATCGCGCTGGCGCTGGCCTGGCCGGACCGGCTGACCGACGTGGCACCGCCGTGTGACTTCGGCGTGCCGGGCACGTGGACGTTCGAACCGCTGGACGAGGACACGTTCCCGGCGATCCGGTTGGCTCGGCAGGCCGGCACCGAGGGTGGCTGCCTGCCGGCTGTGTTCAACGCGGCCAACGAGGAGGCTGTTGCCGCCTTCGTCACTGCCGGCAGCGGATTCCTCGACATCGTCGACACCATCGAGCGGGTGTTGGACGAGGCAGGCGAGTGGAGCAGGGAACCGGACACCGTGGCCGACGTGCTGGCCGCGGAGAGTTGGGCGCGGGATCGCGCGCGAACACATCTGGCCACCGCGGGTGCCGTGCCGCGACAGGGAAGGGACTGACGTGTTCGCCTACATCATCGGGGTGGTGCTGTTCGCGCTGGCCATCGGCCTTGCCGTCGCACTGCACGAAGCCGGGCACATGCTGACCGCCAAGGCGTTCGGGATGACGGTCCGCAGGTACTTCATCGGCTTCGGCCCGAGGATCTTCTCGTTCCGGCACAACGGGACCGAGTACGGCCTGAAGGCGATCCCGGCCGGTGGCTTCTGCGACATCGCCGGCATGACCGCGCTGGACGAGGTCACCCCGGAGGAGGCGCCGCACGCGATGTGGCGCTACCCGACGTGGAAGCGCGTCACGGTGCTGTCGGCGGGCTCGATCACGCACTTCATCCTGGGTTTCATCGTGCTCTACCTGATGGCGGTGTCCACCGGCCTGGTCAACATCAAGGACACCCCGCTGGTGGGCAGCGTCGCCGCGTGCGCGTCCAACCTCAACCTGGCCACGCTGACGTCGGACCCGTGCAAGCCGGGCGACCCGGCGCCGGCCAAGGACGCCGGTCTCCAGCCGGGCGACAAGATCATTTCGGTGAACGGTACCCAGACCCCGACGTTCAGCGAGGTCACAGCGGTGGTGCAGCGCTCGGCCGGGCCGACCCCGGTGGTCATCGAGCGCGACGGGCACCAGCAGGCGCTGACCATCAACGTGGCCAGGGTCAAGGGTCTGACCGTGGCAGAGCAGTCCGCGACGGACCTGTCCAAGCAGCCACTCACCGACATCGGCATGATCGGCGTCGTCCCGGCGAAGTACGTGCCCTACAACGCGGCCACCGCCGTGGGCGGCACGTTCGGCTTCGCCGGTGAGATGTTCGCCAACGTGTGGACGGGCATCAAACAGCTGCCGAACAAGGTGCCCAGCCTGATCAGCGCCATCGGCGGTGCGCCCCGCGACCCGAACAGCCCGATGAGTGTCGTCGGCGCCAGCCGGCTGGGTGGCCAGGCCGTCGAGGACAGCCAGTGGTCGCTGTTCTGGTTGTTGTTGGCCACACTTCAGTTCTTCCTGGGAGTGTTCAATCTCCTGCCGTTGTTGCCGCTGGATGGAGGTCACATCGCGGTCGCCTTGTACGAACGGGTGAGGAACTGGCTTCGAGGACTACGCGGACGACCAGCAGGTGGTCCCGTCGACTACACCAAGCTGGCACCTCTCACGCTCGTTGTGGTGTTCGTGGGCGGCGCCATGGTGCTGCTCAGTGTGACCGCGGATATCGTGAACCCGATCAGCCTGACCGGCCAGTGACCCGTTGGTCGGTACTACGGTGGAGGTGCCATGACAGCCGGTGACGGTGTCCTGCTGGGTATGCCCGATCTCCCACCCCCGGTGCTCGCGCCGCGACGCGTGACCCGGCAGCTGCACGTCGGTGCGGTGGGTGTGGGCAGCGACTTCCCGGTCTCCGTCCAGTCCATGACGACCACGTTGACCGCCGACGTCAACGCGACACTCCAGCAGATCGCCGAGCTGACAGCGGCAGGCTGCGACATCGTCCGGGTGGCGTGCCCGTCCCAGGACGACGCGGAGGCCCTGCCCGCGATCGCCAGGAAGTCCCAGATCCCGGTCATCGCCGACATCCACTTCCAGCCCAAGTACGTGTTCGCCGCGATCGAGGCAGGCTGTGCCGCGGTCCGGGTGAACCCGGGCAACATCAAGAAGTTCGACGACAAGGTCCGCGAGATCGCGCAGGCGGCGAAGGACCACGGCACGCCGATCCGGATCGGCGTGAACGCGGGCTCGCTGGACCCCCGGCTGATGCAGAAGTACGGCAAGGCCACCCCTGAGGCGCTGGTGGAGTCCGCGCTGTGGGAGGCGAGCCTGTTCGCCGAGCACGACTTCCACGACATCAAGATCTCGGTCAAGCACAACGACCCCGTGGTGATGGTCCGGGCGTACGAGCTGCTGGCCGCGCAGACCGACATCCCGCTGCACCTTGGCGTCACCGAGGCCGGCCCGGCGTTCCAGGGCACCATCAAGTCGGCTGTCGCGTTCGGTGCGCTGCTGCGCCAGGGCATCGGTGACACGATCCGCGTCTCGCTGTCCGCGCCGCCGGTCGAAGAGGTCAAGGTCGGCATCCAGATCCTCCAGTCGCTCAACCTGCGACCCAGGAAGCTGGAGATCGTCTCCTGCCCGTCGTGCGGCCGCGCCCAGGTGGACGTCTACAAGCTCGCCGAGGAGGTCACAGCCGGCCTGGAGGGCATGGAGGTGCCGCTGCGGGTCGCGGTGATGGGTTGCGTCGTGAACGGTCCCGGTGAGGCCCGGGAGGCCGATCTCGGTGTCGCGTCGGGTAACGGCAAGGGCCAGATCTTCGTGCGCGGCAAGGTGATCAAGACCGTGCCGGAGCACCAGATCGTGGAGACGCTGATCGAGGAAGCCATGCGGATCGCCGAGGAAGCAGGCGAGTCCGTTGACGGTGAAGCGGCCGGCAGCCCGGTGGTAACCGTCTCCTAACGCCTCGTAACGTGCTCGCAAACGTGGCGGAGGGGTACTTTCCCGACCCGCCGCAAGCACGCCGCCGCGCACATCTGGCACGCTGAACTGGTGTTGAGGCTCGGTGGCGCCCGCCTGCTGAACGATCGCGACCTGCCCGCGGTCCGCGCGATCCTGGACGCCGACCCCGTGGTGTCGTGCATGGTGACCGCCCGCGTCGAGGTGGCCGGGTTGGAGCCGTGGCGGCTGGGTGGCGAGATGTGGGGTACCGACAGCCGGCCGCTGCGTGGCGGCCGGCTGGAAGGCCTGTGCTTCGCAGGTCCGAATCTGGTGCCGTTGCAGGGCAATCAGGCCGCGCTGCGGATCTTCGCCGACCGCGCGGTGCGGCGTGGCCGGATGTGTTCGTCGCTGGTCGGCCCGGCCGAGCAGGTGCTCGGCCTGTGGCAGGAGCTGGCGCCGGACTGGGGCCCGGCCCGGGAGGTGCGTGCCGACCAGCCCCTGATGGCGCTGGGCACCGTGCCCAAGGTGTCGATCGATCCGCTGGTCCGACCGGTCCGGCCCAACGAACTGGACGCCTACCTGCCGGCTGCGGTCGCCATGTTCATCGAGGAGGTCGGCGTCGACCCGTGTGCCGACGACGGCGGCCTGAGCTACCGCGCCCGGGTGGCCGAGCTGATCGCGGCCGGTCGCGCGTTCGCCAGGTTCGAGAACGGCGACGTGGTGTTCAAGGCCGAGATCGGGTCGATGTGCTCGCGGGTCGGCCAGATCCAGGGTGTGTGGGTGCATCCCGACCGCAGGGGCCACGGGCTGGCCACGCACGGTACGGCGGCCGTGGTGGACCGGTTGGTGCGCGGTATGGGCCGCAGCGCGAGCCTGTACGTGAACGGGTTCAACACGTCCGCTCGCGGCGCCTACCGCCGGGTGGGCTTCCAACAGGTCGGTCAGTACGCCACCGTGCTGTTCTGAGCGGCACTCGGCGCGTCGTAGGGTGAACACATGCCCGTTCGCGCCCCGCTACAGCCAGGGAAGCTGTCCCCCCGACGTATGGTCCCCGCTTCGATCGCGCGGCCCGAGTACGTCGACAAGTCAACGCCGGAGCGGGACACCAGTGACGGCGTACGCACTCCCGAGGTCATCGAGGCCATGCGGGTGGCCAGTCGACTCGCTGCCCAGGCACTGGAGATCGGCGGCAAGGCCGTCCAGCCCGGTGTCACCACCGACGAGGTCGACGCCGTCGTGCACGAGTTCCTCTGCGACCACGGCGCCTACCCGTCCACGCTGGGCTACCGGAATTTCCCGAAATCGTGCTGCACATCACTGAACGAGGTGATCTGCCACGGCATCCCGGACTCCACGGTGATCGAGGAGGGTGACATCTGCAACATCGACGTCACCGCCTTCATCTACGGCGTGCACGGCGACACGAACGCCACCTTCCTGGCCGGTGAGGTCAGTGAGGAGGCCAGGCTGCTGGTGGAACGCACCCACGAGGCCACGATGCGGGCGATCAAGGCCGTCCGGCCGGGCCGCCAGCTCAACGTGATCGGGCGGGTCATCGAGGCCTACGCGAAGCGGTTCGGCTACGGCGTGATCCGCGACTTCACCGGACACGGCGTCGGACCGTACTTCCACGGCACACCAACGGTTCTGCACTACGAGGAGCCGTCGGTCACCACGGAGATCAAGGCCGGGATGACGTTCACCATCGAGCCGATGATCACCCTCGGCACGATCGACTACGACATCTGGGACGACGGCTGGACGGTCCTCACCAAGGACCGGAAGCTGACCGCGCAGTTCGAGCACACCCTGGTGGTCACCGAGAACGGCGCGGAAATCCTCACCCTGCCGTGAGCGGTGCCCTGCTGGTCGCTGGCACCACGTCGGATGCAGGCAAGAGCGTGCTGGTCACGGGGTTGTGCCGTTGGCTGGCCCGGCAGGGCGTGCGGGTGGCGCCGTTCAAGGCGCAGAACATGTCGAACAACTCCGTGGTCACGCACGACGGTGGCGAGATCGGCCGGGCGCAGGCGGTGCAGGCCGCTGCGGCGGGGCTGGCGCCGAGCGTGCGGTTCAACCCGGTGCTGCTCAAGCCCGGTGGTGACCGCAGTTCGCAGGTCGTGGTGCTCGGCCAGGCCGTCGGCGAGGTCAGCGCCCTGTCCTACCGGGAGCGCAAGGCCGAGCTCATGGGCACCGTGCTGGACACGCTGGCCGGCCTGCGTGCCGAGTTCGATGTGGTGGTGTGTGAGGGCGCCGGGTCGCCCGCCGAGATCAACCTGCGGGCGAACGACATCGCGAACATGGGCTTGGCCCGGGCCGCCGACCTGCCCGTGCTGGTGATCGGCGACATCGACCGCGGTGGCGTGTTCGCGCACCTGTTCGGCACGGTGGCGCTCCTCTCGCCGGCCGACCAGCGGCTGGTGGCGGGCTTTGTGATCAACAAGTTTCGTGGCGATCCGGCGTTGCTGGCGCCAGGGCTTTCGCAGCTGACCGGCCTGACCGGCCGGCCGGTGCTCGGGGTGCTGCCATGGCACGAGCGGTTGTGGCTGGACGCCGAGGACTCCCTGTCCTACCCGGTCGACGGCGTCGTGGGGCGGCCCGCGCCACCGATCGGTGACGCCTGGCTGCGGGTCGGTGTGGTGCGGTTGCCCAGGATCTCCAACGCCACCGACGTCGAGGCGATGGCCGTCGAGCCGGGCGTCAGCGTGCGGCTGGTCACCGAGCCGTCCTGGCTGTCCGATGTGGACCTGGTGGTACTGCCTGGGTCCAAGGCCACGGTCGACGACCTGGCGTGGCTGCGGCGGACCGGCCTTGCCGACGCCGTGCTCGCGCATCACGCGGCCGGTCGGCCGGTACTGGGCCTGTGTGGCGGGTTCCAGATGCTGGCCGGCACGCTCACCGACCGGGTCGAGTCGAAGGCGGGCGTGATCGCCGGACTGGGCCTGGTGGACGTGGACATCGAGTTCGAGCCGGCCAAGACACTGGGCAATCCGGTCGGCACGGCGTTCGGGTTTTCGGCCGGGGGATATGAGATCCATCACGGTCGGGTCGTGCGGCGTGGTGCCGGCGTGGCCGGTCTGGTGACGACAGCGGCCGGCGAGCCGGAGGGCGCGTTGTGCGGACCGGTCGCGGCCACGCACTGGCACGGGCTGCTGGAGAACGACGACGTGCGCAGGGCGGTACTGCGCTGGGCGGCCGAGTTGGCCGGTCGCACCGGGTTCGTGCCGGCGCCGGACGTGTCGTTCGCCGAGGCTCGCGCGGCGCAGCTGGACCTGGTCGGCGACCTGGTGGCCGACCACCTGGACACCGACGCCGTGCTGAACCTGATCGAGCACGGCGCCCCACCCGGCCTGCGAGTGCTGCCGCCGGGCGCGTAACCGGGACACTCGGCCAGGAACCGGCCGCTCGACCGGCGCCGGTCGAGCCCTGCTGGTTCGGGTGGTCAGTGCTCGATCGGTGCTCGGTCAGCGCCAGCGAGTCTGGTCAGGCCTGCTGGTCGAGGTGTTCGGCAAGGAATCGGCCCGCTTCGTGTGCGGCGCGTTCCGGGTCGCGGTCGCGCAGTGCCGACAGCAGCGCGCCGTGCCCGATGCGCCAGGCCGGATCGGCGTGCCCGGCTGTCGCGGCGAGGCTGGCCCGGACCACCTCGGTCAGCCCCTGGTAGAGCTCGGTGAACAGGGTGTTGCCCGAACTGCGCACCACCTCCAGGTGGAACCGGGCATCCGCGTCCACGGCGTCGTCCCAGCGCTCGTCGGCCACGGCTTCGTCCCGCTCGGTCAGGGCTTCGGCGAGCCTGGTCAGGTCCGCCGTGGTGCGGTGCGTGGCGGCCAGCCGGGCGGCCTCGACCTCCAGTACCCGGCGCACCTGCCGGACCTCGCGCAGCTCGTCACCGCACATCCGGCGCAGCGCCCCGGAGATCTCGCTCGTCGCCCGGACAAACGTCCCATCACCCTGTCGTACCTCCAGCAGCCCGGCGTGGGACAGCGCGCGTACCGCCTCCCGCACGGTGTTGCGGCCGACGCCCAGCGCCGTGACCAGCTCGGGTTCGGGCGGAATCCGCTGGTCAACCGCCCAGTCGCCGGTTCGGATCGCCTGTCGCATCTGGTCGATCACCTGGTCCACCAGGCCGCTGCGTCGGGTCGTGGTCAACGGCACGCCGACATCCTTTCATCCGAACATCCTATGTCTGACATAGTAGAGCCATGACGACGAAGACCGCCGTGGTGACCGTGGCTCGCGACCATCGGTCCGCACTGCTGCCCACGACGCTGCTGATCGTCGCGATTCTGCTGGTCGCCGCCAACCTGCGTCCTGCGGTGACCAGTCTGGGCTCGGTGCTGGACGAGGTCCGGACCTCCCTCGGCGTGTCGTCGGCGTGGGCCAGTGTGCTCACCGCGCTACCAGGCCTGTGCTTCGGCCTGGCCGGTTTCCTGGCCCCGACGGCTGCCCGCCAACTCGGCATGGCCCGCGCGATCGGCCTGTCCATGGTGCTGGTCACCGTCGGCGTGCTGGTCCGGGTCGTCGACGGACCGGACGTCGTGCTGATCGGCACCCTGGTCGCCTGCGCCGGGATCGCGGTGTGCAACGTGCTGCTGCCGGTCGTGGTCAAGGAGTC